>MVRS01000082.1 GCA_002067975.1 Syntrophorhabdus sp. PtaU1.Bin058 | reverse complement strand
CGCTGCTTCAGGTGCGGCTACTGCAAGTTTCCCCTCAACTGGACGGACGTGAATAACTGTCCTCCCTACGCGCGTTTCCGCATGGAGACATACTCCTGCGGAGGGAGGCTTTGGTTGACAAGGGCATGGCTCAATGGGCAGATCGACTGGACGGAACATCTCGCGGAGATACTCTATTCCTGTACCACGTGCAAGAACTGTGAGATCAAATGCCCCCTTCGTTTTAACGTGGATATCGTGAACATGGTCGTTGCCGCGCGGGGCGAGATGGTGGAGTCCGGCAGGCTCCCGCCGGCGGTTAAGAATTTTTTGCAGAATATCGAGCTCCATGGGAACCCTTACGGCACAGGACGCAGCAGCCGGGGCGCCTGGGCGGAAGGGACAGGGGTCGAGCAGTATAACGGCCATGAATACCTCTTCTACGTGGGATGCGCGGGCTCATACGATGCCAGGGCCGGACAGTCGGCGAGGGCGGCGGCGCAGCTTTTCCGCAGTGCGGGCATCTCCTTCGGCGTGCTCGGAAGCGAGGAGAACTGTGACGGCAACGAGGTGCATAAGCTCGGCGAACAGGGTCTCTTCGAGGTGCTGGCCGAAGGGAATATCGCCTCGTTCAGGCGCCTGGGTGTCCGGAAGATCGTCACCCTTTCCCCCCATGCCTTCAATGCATTCAAGAACCATTACCCGTCATACGGGGGAGACTTCGTTGTTCTCCACTACACGCAGATAATCGGGGACCTTTTGAAAACCGGGAGGCTCAAACCCTCACGGGGTCTCGGTAAAAGGATCACCTACCATGATCCCTGTTTCCTCGGGCGGTGGAACGGCGAATATGAAACGCCGAGAGATATCCTGACAGCAATCCCCGGCGCTGATTTTATCGAAATGGAGAAAAACAGGGAGGGCGCCCTATGCTGCGGCGGAGGCGGAGGAAACTTCCACATCGATCTCCTGGGCGGCAGTGAAGAGAGCCCGGCAAGGCGCAGGGTGAGGGAGGCCTGCGAGGCCGGGGCCGTGGTCCTCGCCGTTGCCTGCCCCAAGTGTCTTATCATGTTTGAGGACGCCGTAAAGGCGGAGGGACTCGAAGGAAAACTATCTGTAATGGATATTGCCGAAATAGTGGGGAAGGCGTGCGGGATAGCGGATAGGACTTGAACTCTATGGTGTGATCGGTGTTTAATATGGCCAGGGTCCTTATTATATATCACTCCCAGTCGGGAAATACGGAAATGCTTGCCCGTTCTGTTGTGCAGGGAGTTGTCGAAACAGAGGGTGCGCATGCGGTCTTCAAGCGTGCCGTGGATGCCGATGCTCACGACATAAGGGACTGCGATGCCATGGTGATCTGTTCCCCTGAGTACTTCGGCTATATGGCAGGCGCCGTAAAGGACCTTTTTGACAGGACGTATGAGGAACTGCGGGATGATGCGGCGATATACAAAAAACCTTATTGCATTGTGATCAGTGCGGGGAACGACGGATCAGGTGCGCTTGCCCATATCGAGCGCATATGCAAGGGCTATCGCTTCAGGAAGGTTCAGCACCCGATTATCTGCAAGGGTCAGATAACGGAAGAGACGCTGACGCAATGTTTTGAGCTCGGCAGGACGATCGCCGAGGGCGTCAACGCGGGAATATTTTGAGGGGAGCGATTATGAACGACAACACGGAAGATATAGAGATCTATCTGAAACCAACTAGGGCGATCGATTCAGATCATGAGACGATACGCCGTACCGCCCTGGAGCTGGCCTCTCCTTTCACCGATGAGTCGGAGAAGGCGAGGGCGCTCTTCTACTTCGTACGGGACCGGATACGCTACAGTGTCTATATGGTTTCTGTAAGGTTTGAGGATTTTGTGGCCAGTACCGTACTGGCCTGGGAGAGGGGCTACTGTGTTCAGAAGGCCATCCTCCTTACCGCCCTGGCGCGGGCAGCGGGCATCCCTTCGAGGCTTGTCTTCGCTAAGATAAAAAACCACAGGGCACCTGGTGAACTGATCGCCCAGACAGGCCTCAATGTCTTTCCCAGCCATGGATATACCCAATTCTTACTCGGAAAAAAATGGATCAGCGCAACGCCCGCATTTGACAAGGAACTCTGTGAGAAGACCGGGGTCCCTGTTGTTGAATTCGACGGCGTTCATGATGCGGCGCTTGCCCCCTATGACCTTGCAGGCAATCCCTACATCGAGTATCTTGAAAAATACGAACCCCAGGCCGATTTCCCCTTCGAGTGGCTGCGGAGCAGGGTTGCACCTATCTGGGGAGAGAAGAGGTCCTGGCCTACGATGGAAGAATCGAAGGGTCACAGGATGCCGCTGTCAGGGTATGTATTCCCGCTATGATGATAATGATGATAAAAAGTGAAAAGTGAAAGGTGAAAGGCGGCTCATGAAGATCGTATATCGTAGTTCGTATATCGTATATCGAAAATTCCAAGAAGTCCGTAAGGCGTAAGTCATGAGGCGGGCAGAAAAGCAGAGGGTGAGAAGGTAAGAAGAACAGAAGGCGTGAGACCCCGATTAGTACTGTCTTTTGCATTTGGTTTCTATGACGAACGCCGGCGACCTGCAAGCGGGTACCCCGCGCCGAACGTTTTTTGTAGTCTCGATATACGAAATACGATATACGAAATACACATTACCACGATCTGTCATCGGCATTTAAAGGTGACGTACCTGAGATTAGCAGACTTGCCCTGGGAGGAAAAGTGCCGACAGTAAAGGTTAACGACATCAATATGTATTATGAAGTCCACGGCGAAGGAGAGCCGCTTGTATTTATCAATGGCGCCGGAGCAGGCATTGAGTTGTTCTACAGACGAAGTATAAAGTTTTCCCGGGAGTACCGGCTGGTTCTCTTCGACAACAGGGGCGCAGGCAGGAGTGACAGGCCCGATATGACGTATACCACGGAGCTGATGGCGGATGACCTCGCCGGATTGCTTGATGCCGTCGGCATCGACTCGGCGCATGTTTACGGGACATCGATGGGCGGCATGATAGCCCAGCAGTTTGCCCTGCGCCATCCGGACAAGGTGAGGAGTCTCATCCTGGCGGTTACCTGTTGCGGGGGGCCTCACGGCATCAAAGGGCCCATTGCCGGTATGGCGCATATACACGAACTGCCCCTGGAAGAGGCGGTTGAGACCATGCTTCGATGGTTCATGACTGAGGAGTTTATAGACAAGAATCCGGATATCTTCCGGCAGATCTTTACGTTTATGGTAAAGCATCCGCCCGTTCACATTGGTCTTTCTATGCATGCCCAGGCCGTTGCAACCCATGATACTTACGACAGGTTGCCGGAGATCACGGTGCCCACCCTGGTGCTTGCCGGTGACGCAGACCGGGTAATACCGGTGGGCAACGCAACGATCCTTGCGTCGCGGATCCCCAATGCCGAACTGGCAATACTGAAAGATACGGGCCACATGCTTATCGAGACCGCAGGCGAGGTCGACAGGATAACGCTGGATTTCCTGAAGAGGCACTGCACGGGGAACTGATTGCGGGATAAGCTATCATCCACATAGATCAGCCGGTCAGCCTTCTTCCCGTAATGCTATTGTTTCAACCTTTACCCTTGCCAGCCCCTTTTTATAGAATCCGAGCTTTTTGGCGGCACCGGCGGAGAGATCGATGATCCTGTCGCCGGATGAGGGATTCCGGTCGCTGGGAAAAGGCCCCCTGTCATTGACCCTCACAATGATGGAACGTTTGTTCTCCAGGTTCGTGACCTTCACGTGCGTTGGAAGCGGCAGGTATTTATGGGCCGCAGTCATCTGGTTTGGATCGAAGACCTCGCCATTGGCAGTCATGCATTCCTTGTTGTGACGCAGGGTCTCGTAGCCGTACCACGATGCCGTGCCTGTTTCCTCGTAGGATCTTGCCTGCTCAACAGACATGGGATAATATTTTTTTCCTTTCACCGTGTAAGGTGCATTTTTTACCCGGCCCTTGCGGATCGCATCCTTGGGAGGCAGATCGTCAATCGTTTCGATATCATCATGGACGAAGGCCCAGTCAATGGGCGCCTTTGCCACCTTGAAGGTAAATCCTCCGATCTTGTAAACGACTTTCGTTGTGCCTGCAGTGAGTTCATAGGCCCCCTTCACGATATAGTAACTGCCCTTTACAGTGCCGGCAACCACCTTGTACGGCGCCTTGACCATCGAGCAACCTACGAGGAAAAGGCAGATTGAGGCAGCAAGAAGAGCAGAAACCAGGGGTTGTTTAACTATGGAACGTATAGAATTCCTACAGGTGGAAGGCATCAACAATTCCCTTTATGATAAACTGAACAGCTATCGATAAAAGCATAAGGCCCATTATCCTCCTTGCCACCCGGGTACCGGTTTTGCCAAGGAAGGAAAGTATAGGTTTTGATTTTACCAGTATTATATATGAGATCACAAAAACCAGAACGATAGTGCCCAACAGGATTATTCTGTTATGGATGTTCCCGGCCTTATCGAAAAGTACTATGGCCGTGGTGAGTGCGCCAGGACCGGTCAAAAGAGGGATGGCAAGGGGAACAACCGTTATTTCGTCTATTTCCGAACTGGTTTGTTCCTCGTCAGTGGAGGACTGGGTCCTTGTCTTGAGTCCCAGCAGCATCTCGATTGAAATGATCATCAGCAAGATGCCGCCGGCAATCGTAAAAGAAAACATGTCGATGCCCAGGAGACGAAAGAACAGGTTGCCTGTCACGGTCACTATGAGCAGGGTAATCGCGGCTATGATCGTGGCCTTTTTCATCATGGCCGTCTTCTCGGTTTCGCTGAACCTTTCCAGGAGCGTGACAAAGAGGGGAACATTTCCTATGGCATTCACGATCACAAAGAGGGATACGAAGGATTGCAGGAAAAATGTGATACTGTTTGTTTTTAACAGAGCGTGGATGATATCCATTCAAGAATTATATACACGTTTCGGGGAATGTAAATACTTTAAATGATGATAAAGCATAGCGTAGAATTTTAATGTAATATAATGTAATATGTGGTATGAATGTTGACGGCAGGTCGTTCCATTTCAATGCATCATTTCAGGAGAACCAAGAGACCGCAAAGCAGCCGGAAGGCGTGTAATATTCGTATTGAACTTTATTGTAATGCACCGAAGGCCCGCCGGGAAGAAGGGGTTTGGAGGCGGGGCCTATAATGGGGCAGGAAGGGTGTTGATGACGGATAAAATTCTGAAACCATACAGCAGAGAGAGACGGATGACCGGCAGGGGAACGGCAAGCATGTGCCTTTTATCGGGTATCATTCTGTTGGTCCTTTGCGGGAGCTCTTTTGCACAGGGTTCCGATATACAGAGGAATAACTGGTTGTCCGGCATGGTATTCAAGCTCGAAAGGATAAGGGACGATGCA
>MVRS01000081.1 GCA_002067975.1 Syntrophorhabdus sp. PtaU1.Bin058 | reverse complement strand
AGTGCGATCATATCCCGTATCGCCAGGTCAAGGCCGACGAAGATTGCCCGCGCTATGATGCTGTGGCCTATGCTCAATTCGTCGATCTCCGGTATGATCGCGATCTCTTTCACGTTATGATAATGCAGGCCATGCCCTGCATTCACGCCGAGGCCCAACTCCTTTCCTTTCACTGCGGAACGGATCACCTTTTTTAACTCCTCCCTGCGGATCGCCTCTGTCCCGGCATCGCTGTACGCGCCGGTGTGGATCTCGATCATATCGGCATTGACCTTCTGCGCCGCTATAATCTGCGCGTCGCTGGGGTCGACAAAGAGGCTCACCTTGATCCCTTTCTCCTGGATCCTCGGTACGGCCCTTTTCAATGTATCCTGGAACCTGACTACGTCGAGACCGCCCTCGGTCGTCAGTTCCTTTCTCTTTTCCGGGACAAGGGTCACCATATCGGGTTTAAGACCCCTGGCGATATCGACCATTTCGTTCGTGGCAGCCATCTCGAGATTGAGTTTCGTCGTCACAACCTCCCGAAGCAGCTTCACGTCCCGGTCATTGATGTGGCGCCTGTCTTCCCGCAGGTGCACGATAATACCCGATGCACCTGCCATCTCCGCAATCCCTGCGGCATAGACAGGGTCGGGGTAATGCGCACCGCGCGCCTGTCGCAAGGTTGCAACGTGGTCAATATTTACCATAAGTTCAGGCATATCATTCCTCCGAAAGTTCTTTTATATCCCGTCAGCCCAAGGGGGGCCTTCTTTCATCTTATTGTCTCTTTAAAACAACCCTTACAACGTTTGGTTTCAACCTCTTCACGATCATATCCTTTGGATTCAGGGCTACCAGGGTCTGTTCCTCGTCTTCCAGAAAGTTTCCGTCTACCGGCTGCGTCTCAATGAAGGTCTTGTCTGCTAAGGAGCTTTTTGCCCCCTCAGCGACGACATAGACGGGGCTCCAGGATTTTACCATATATTGACTCGCCCATTTTTTGTCCAATCTTACAATGGTCTTTAGCCTCTTCTCTATAACGGGTTCTATCTCGACGGATACGGAATCAGGTTTAACCTGCTCTACCTGAACCCCTTTCGGCACCTCGATATCCCCTTTGAGCAGACTGAATGTATGCTTGCCTTCCTTGAGGTCCGAGAGGTCAAGGTGGACCCTTATGTCCCGTGCCTTCATGTTCTTAAGCGCCGACACCGGACCATTGATGGTGACGAGAACGTCTTCGCTGTCCATGGCGGTCATCATATACGCCTCCCCGGGATTGCCCGTGGATATGGGCACGCTGACGCTCATCTTCGACTCGCCGATATAGGAGACGGCAAACCACAACAGGACCGCGAGGACAAGCGAAAGCAGCTTCAGCTTCATATCATTGAGTATATATTTTCTTAACAGTCCCATAAATATCCTAAAACAAAACTTCCGTCAGGCGTGAATCGTAAGTCGTAAGGGGTAAAATCGCCGAACGCCCAACGCTTTACGCCTCACGTTCTGCTATAAGCTCTCCGCTTTTATCACGCCAGCACTTCCTTTAACGCCTTCTTCAATACGTCGGCATTCACCTTCGCAAAGAATTCACCCTTTAAGGCATACGAAATAGTACCATGTTCTTCCGATACGACAACGGCAAAGGCGTCCGTTACCTCGGTAATGCCGATCGCCGCCCTGTGCCTCGTCCCCAGGCTCTTGTCAAGGTTTTCATCGGTGGTAAGCGGCAGGACGCAACCGGCGGCCCTGATCCTCCCCTCACGGACGATCATTGCACCGTCGTGGAGAGGGGACGCGTTCTGGAATATGCTGACGATCAGTTCGGTATTCATCTCCGCATCCAGCCGGATACCTATCTCCATAAACTCTTCGAGCCCGACCTCGCGCTCTATCACTATCAGCGCCCCGTTCCTTCGTTTCCCCATGACCGTACAGGCGTTCGTCAATTCATCATAGAAGAGGGTCTCCTGCACATAGGTAATCTTCTTGAAAAAGGGGCTCCTTCCAAGCGCTACGAGCACCCTTCTGATATCGCTCTGAAATATGACGACGATAACAAGTATTATGGAACCGACGAAGCTGTTGAAGATCCAGCTCAAGGTAAAGAGCTCAAGCGTCTTTGCGAGATAAAAGACGAAAAGGACTATGATAAAACCCACGATGAGCTGGATTGCCCTCGTTCCCTTGATCAGAAGGAAGGTCTTGTAGACAATAAACGCAACAACGAGGATATCCAGGATATCTTGCCAGCGAAAGTAGGTAATCATGATTCTCTCACGGCATGCACGAGACTGAGCACCCTGTGAGCCTTCTTCACATCGTGAACACGTATGATATCCGCGCCGTTCCAGAGAGAGATTGCGAGACTTGCGAGCGTCCCGTCGATCCTCTCTTCCATTGCGGCATTGGTAACCTTTCCTATGAAGTTCTTCATCGAGGCACCGACAAGGACCGGCCTCTCAATATCCTTAAATGTACCGAGCATCTTCAATATCTTCAGATTATCCTCAACCCTTTTGCCGAAACCGATGCCGGGGTCGATGATGATGTTGTCCTCTTTCACCCCGTGATCCTTTGCGAAACGGATCCTCTCGATGAAAAAATCCTTTATCTCCGATATTACATCATCATAATAGGGTTTTTCCTGCATGTTCTCCGGATTCCCCTTGATGTGCATGATCACCACGTAGGTGCCGAGGTCGCCCACCGTATCCGCCATGTCGCGATCAAAGGTCAGGCCGCTTATGTCGTTTATCATGTCGGCCCCAGCCTCATGTGCTGCCCTGGCGGTTTTTGCCTTGTAGGTATCTATGGAAATAAGGGCGTCCGATCGGGCCCGTATCCTGCTGATTACATCTATGACCCTTCTCAGCTCTTCATCAACGGGAACAGGTTCTGAATAAGGTCTTGTCGACTCTCCACCCACATCTATGATATCAGCCCCGTCTTCGACCATCCTCAGGGCATGCTCTACGGCCTTTTCGATATCGAGAAATCTGCCTCCGTCAAAAAAGGAATCCGGCGTTACATTGAGGATCCCCATTATCAGCGGTCTTTCATTGCACCGCAGCTCCCTTTTCATCCGTGTTTTCCCTGATAATAGCATCGATCTCCTGGCCGTCGAGGGCCTCCTTCTCCAGGAGCTTGCCCGCTATGGCATGGAGTGCGTTTATGTTTCCGGAGAGCAGTCCGCTTGCCTTTTCATAACATCCCCGGATCATGGCCTGCAATTCTTCATCGATCTCCTGGGCGGTGCTTTCACTGAAATCCCTGTGCCGTCCTATCTCTTTACCGAGGAATATGTGTTCCTCGTCCTTCCCGTAATTCAGAGGCCCGAGTCTCTCACTCATGCCCCACTCACAGATCATCTTCCTCGCGATCGCCGTTGCCCTCTCGATGTCGTTTCCCGCGCCGGTCGTCATATGGTTGAGGACGAGTTCTTCTGCGGCCCTGCCTCCGAGGAGTATGGTTATGTTGTTGAGGAGATATTCTTTCGGATAGGTATGCCGCTCATCTATGGGGAGCTGCTGGGTGATCCCGAGCGCCCTGCCCCGCGGGATAATGGTGACCTTGTGGATAGGGTCTGATCCGGGGATCATCCTTGCCACAAGGGCATGGCCTGCCTCGTGATATGCGGCATTCTTCCTTTCCTCAAAGGGTATGATCATGCTTCTTCGTTCAACTCCCATGAGGACCTTGTCTTTTGCATGCTCGAAATCGTCGTTCTCGATGGACTTCTTTGCCCTTCTGGCAGCGATAAGGGCCGCTTCGTTGACGAGGTTCTCAAGGTCGGCGCCTGAAAAACCCGGGGTCCCGCGCGCGATGATCGACAGATCGACGTCGTCTGCGACCACCGTCTTTCTTGTATGGACCTTCAGGATCGCCTCCCTGCCCTTTACGTCAGGTGTAGAAACGACGATCTGCCTGTCGAACCTCCCCGGCCTCAAAAGCGCAGGGTCTAAGACATCGGGCCTGTTCGTTGCGGACATAACGATAACGCCCTCGTTTGATTCGAACCCGTCCATCTCGACGAGGAGCTGGTTCAGGGTCTGCTCCCGCTCGTCGTGGCCCCCGCCAAGACCGGCGCCCCTGTGCCTTCCTACCGCGTCTATCTCATCGATAAAGATAATACAGGGGGCATTCTTTTTCCCCTGATTAAAGAGGTCCCTCACGCGTGAAGCGCCGACGCCGACGAACATCTCTACAAAATCGGACCCGCTTATATTGAAAAAGGGCACATCCGCCTCACCGGCTATCGCCCGCGCCAGCAGCGTCTTTCCTGTTCCCGGAGGACCGACGAGGAGGACGCCTTTGGGGATCCTTCCACCGAGCTTTGTAAACTTCTTCGGATCGACCAGGAAGTCTATGACCTCCTGCAGTTCCTCTTTCGCTTCATCGATGCCGGCCACATCATGAAAGGTGACCTTATTTTCCTTACCGGTAAAGAGCCTCGCCTTGCTCTTGCCGAAGGCCATCGCTTTACCGCCACCGGCCTGCATCTGCCTCATGAAAAAGATCCACACACCGATGAGAAGCAGCATCGGCAACCATGATACAAATATGGATTGCCAGAAACCCGATTCCTCATCAGGTTTTGCGGTAATGCGTACGCTGTAATCGCGGAGTACCTTCATGAGTTCCTGGTCTTCGGGGGCGTAGCTCTTGAACTCTTTGCCGTCCTTGTATGTACCGATGATGTTCCTGCCCTGGATGGTCACGGATGAGACCTTGTTTGCCTTAACGGCATCTATGAAATCGCTGTAGACCACGCTGTCAAGGGCCTTCTTCGGCTTATAGTAGACATTGAAGATAAAAAGACCAAGGAGGACAACAAGGAGCCACACAAAGATGTTTCTGTTTATTGAATTTGGATTTGTCGTTTTCTGCATGCATCCTATTTACCATAAAATCTCCTTAATTATCAATCATTTTTAGCAGATAAGCGGAAAGGGCAGTCGATAGTATTTAGTATATCGTATATAGTAAACTGCAAAAGACCCATTTCTTTTGTCTCTCGCTATCGACTATTCACTATCGACTGCCTTTATTGTCTCTTCGGCTTCTTTT
>MVRS01000080.1 GCA_002067975.1 Syntrophorhabdus sp. PtaU1.Bin058 | reverse complement strand
CAGTTCTACTTCAAACCCCCCGAAGAGCTCGAAGTTGCATTCTCCGGATACCCCGAGGCCCTGGCAAACACCGTCAGGATCGCCGAGATGTGCAACGTGACCATCGAGACAGGCACTTACCATTTCCCTGAATTCACCCCACCCGGCTCACTGGGACTGAACGAATACTTTGAAAAGCTCTGCAGTGAGGGGTTCAACAAGAAGATAGAGCATATCCGCACGCTGTACCGGGGGTTTGACGAGAAAGACCTCGAAAAATACAGACAGCGGCTTCTCTACGAGCTCGATGTCATCAAGAAAACCGGTTTTGCCGGGTATTTTCTGATCGTCTCGGATTTCATCAATTACGCGAAGGTAAACGGTATCCCCGTCGGCCCGGGAAGGGGTTCTGCTGCAGGCAGCCTTATAGCGTACTGTCTCGGCATCACCGACATTGACCCCATAAAATACGACCTTATCTTCGAACGGTTCCTGAACCCCGAGAGGATAAGCATGCCCGATATCGACGTCGACTTCTGCAAAAAAGGAAGGGACGACGTGATCAGGTACGTGACGGATAAATACGGGAAGGATAACGTCGCCCAGATCATCACCTTCGGGACGATGCAGTCCAAGGCAGCGGTGAGGGACGTAGGGAGAGCGCTGGGGATGCCCTATGCAGAGGTCGACAAGATCGCCAAGCTCATCGTATCGACCGACAACGGGATCGAGAAGGCGATCAGGGAAGAGCCGCAGATCAGGGAATGGTACCAGACTGAGGAGCGCGTAAAGGAACTGCTCGATAACGCGATGGTCCTCGAGGGCCTCGCACGCCATGCATCGACGCATGCAGCCGGCATCGTCATATCGAACAAGCACCTGACCGAATACCTTCCCCTTTACAAAGGCCAGCACGACGAGACCGTCACCCAGTACGACATGAGGATCATAGAAAAGATCGGCCTCATAAAGATCGACTTCCTCGGTCTCGAGACCCTGACGCTGATCGACAGCGTCATCAAGCTCCTCCATGCCGAGAACATCGACATCGACATCAATACAATCCCCCTCGACGATCTGAAGACCTATGAACTCCTCTCTTCAGGGAACACTGCCGGGGTATTCCAGCTTGAAAGCAGGGGGATGAGGGACCTCCTCGTAAAACTGAAGCCCACGAAGTTCGATGATATCATGCCGCTCATCGCCCTCTACAGGCCGGGTCCGCTGAAAAGCGGCATGGTCGATGAATTTATCAGGAGGAAGAACAACCCGGCATATATAAAATACGAAACCCCTGAACTGGAAGAGATCCTCCATGATACGCACGGCGTCATTATATACCAGGAACAGATCATGAAGATCGCCTCGAAGCTTGCGGGTTTCTCCCTCAAGGACTCGGACGCCCTGAGGAAGGCGATCAGCAAGAAGATCCCCGAGGCCCTCGAAAAATACAAGGAACAGTTCATCCAGGGGGCCATATCGAACGGCGTCTCGTCGAAGGCCGCCGAGAGGATCTACGATATCATCCTCCGGTTCGGTGAATACGGCTTTAATAAATCACACAGTACAGCCTACGGTCTCATTGCATACCAGACCGCCTTTCTAAAGGCACACTACCCTATCCACTATTTTGCGGCGATGCTCACGAACGAGATCAACGACACGGACAAGCTTATCAAATATATCACCGAGTGCCGCGAGTCGGGCATCGAGGTCCTCCCTCCCGACATCAATAAAAGCGGGAAGGCCTTCCAGATCGTGGACAACAAGATACGCTTCGGGCTCTCCGGCGTAAAGAACGTCGGTGATGCGGCAATCGACAATATCATACAGGTCAGGGACGAGGTCGGCGAATTCAATTCCTTTGCACATTTTTGCAACGTTGTGGACTCGCGGAAGGTAAACAAGAAGGTCATGGAGAGCTTCGCAAAGGCAGGGTGCTTCGACAGCCTCGGCCTGAAAAGGTCCCAGGTACTCTACGTTGTAAATGAAAAGGGCGGTTCCCTTTTAAAAAGGGGCGGCAGCAATTCTTACGTCCAGATGGATATATTCGGTGCCGCAACCGAACCGGACACATTCTTTAAGATACCTGACATGGAGGAACTGCCCCACGATGAGATACTGAATGGCGAAAAGGAGTCGATGGGTTTTTACTTCAGCCAGCATCCCCTGAAGCCGTACGAAGAGCTTATTAAAAGGCTGACGCAGGCTGACAGCCAGAATCTCAAAGAGATCGAGACGACGGATGACGTAAAGATCGTCGGCGTTGTCAGCGCAAGCAAGGAGATAATAACAAAGAGGGGAGACAAAATGGCCTATATCTCCCTTGAGGACACAAAGGGGATCACGGAGGTGATTGTCTTCCCCGACCTGTTCTCGAAGAATCTTTTCCTGATCCAGAGCGGTAAGCCGCTGGTGGTCACCGGTACGCTCGACAGGTCCGATGAGAAAAATATCAAAATAAAATCGAAACAGATCGTGTTGCTTGAGGATTGCATAAAAAATTTCAAAAAGGCAGTGAAGATAAAGATCCATTGTGAGACCTTTAAAAAAACAGAACTCAGGAAGCTAAAGGATATCCTCCTCAGCGTAAAGGGACCTTCAAGGGTTTCCCTTGAGTTTATACTCAACGGGGAAAGCAGGTCCATGGACGTGCCGCACATAACGATAGACCCAGATAAAAAGGATATACTTCTGAAACATTTCACTGCCGGGATCGACGTAGAGGTGTTCGATGAGATATTATCTTGATTTTGAAAAAAAACTTGAACCTCTGGAAAGAAGGATCGGCGAGATTGAACGTTTTTACGACATCAATGATCCTCATTATTCGAAAGAGGTGCAGTATCTGCAAAAAAAGATATCGAAGATTGAGAAGGAGACCTACGGGGAGCTCACAAACTGGCAACGCTCCCAGCTTTCCAGGCATCTCAACCGCCCCCATACCCTCGATTATGTTTACAGTCTCTTCACCGATTTTGTCGAGCTCCACGGTGACCGCAAATATAAGGACGATCCGGCCGTGGTCGGAGGATTTGCAGACTTCGACGGCATAAAGGTAGCCGTCGTCGGCCACCAGAAAGGCAAGGACGTGCGCGAGATGGCCCACAGGAATTTCGGGATGGCCCATCCGGACGGTTACAGAAAGGCGATGAGGATCATGGACATGGCGAACAGGTGGCGTAAGCCCATCATCACCTTCATCGATACGCCCGGCGCCTTCCCCGGTGTCGGCGCAGAGGAAAGGGGGCAGGCCGAGGCAATAGCGTCCAGCATATATTTCATGTTCTCCCTCAGCGTCCCCGTCGTCACGATAGTGATAGGCGAAGGCGGGAGCGGCGGCGCACTGGGCATAGGCGTAGCGAATACAATACTGATGATGGAAAATGCCACCTACTCGGTCATCTCGCCTGAAGGCTGCGCGGCCATACTGTGGCGTGACGGTTCAAAAGGTCCTCTGGCTGCGGATGCTCTAAAACCGACGTCCTATGACCTCCTGAAGTTGAATGTAATAGACGAGATCGTCGAAGAACCCTTTGGCGGCGCCCACAGGGATTGGGAAAAGACCTTCCAGAATACGAAGGCCGTGCTGACAAAAAATCTGGTTGCCCTGCTTAAAGAAAATCCTGAAGACCTCAAGACCATGCGATACGACAAGTTCCGAAAGATGGGGGTATTCGAAGAGAACAAATGAACCTGATAACGCTCGATATCACAAACAGCCTCAGGGGCAAGGCAAATAAAGGCGGCCTTGAAAAGAAGTCGATATACAGGACTGCCCTTGAGCTTGAACAATACAACAAGGTCCTCTGGAAAGACCCTTACGGCTTTATGGGGCTCCCTGAAAGCAGGTTCCAGTTCGATATGATAAAAAGACTTGCCGGCAGATCCAGGAGGCAGAAGATCAAAAACCTCGTCATCCTCGGCATAGGCGGCTCGTCTCTCGGCACACAGACGATCTTCGAGGCCCTGCTCCACCCCTTCCACAACTACGGCGACAGCATAAGAAAAGGCCTGCCGAGATACTTCATTCTCGACAATATCGACCCTCATACAATAAACAGGATCGTCGACATAGTCCGCAAGGAGATCGACCATACCCTGCTTGTCGTCATCAGCAAATCCGGAGAGACGCCGGAGACGATCTCGCAGTTCATGATATTCAAAAGGCTTATGGAAAAGAGCAAAGGTTTCAGGGAAAGGATCATCCTCATTACCGATCAAAAAAAGGGCGTCCTGAAACAGATCTCCGATAAAGAAGGCTACGACGTCCTGAACGTCCCCGAAGGGGTCGGGGGAAGGTTCTCCGTCCTTACCCCTGTCGGCCTCTTCCCGTCGGCGGTCATGGGCATCGACATAGACGAGATAGCGCACGGCGCCATGGACATGTCAAGACATATCAGGACGGCAAAACACACACACAACATGGCCATTGTCCTTGCGGCCATACTCTACCTGATGGACAAAAGCGGCAGGAACATCCACGTCATCATGCCTTACTGCGCGAGGCTGTCGGGATTTGCAGACTGGTTCAGGCAGCTTGAGGCGGAGAGCCTCGGGAAAGGCTCCTGCGGCCCGACGCCGGCGAAGTCGATGGGCGTCACCGACCAGCATTCCCAGCTCCAGCTCTACGTGGACGGGCCAAGGGATAAATGCATCATGCTCCTCTACAGTGCCCGGGAAAAACGACTGATCCCGAAGACCTTTCCTTACATCGACGGCTTAGACTACCTTGCAAAAAAAGACCTCAATGGATTGTTCCATGCAGAGCTGCTCGGGACAACCCTTTCCCTCACAGAAGCGGGGACGCCGAACTTTACAATCCTCCTGGACGACATAAGCGCCTATAGCCTCGGCGCGCTGTTCTTCCTCTATGAGATGGCGATCGCCTATCTCGGCCGTCTGTACACAATCAACCCCTTCGACCAGCCCGGCGTGGAGCTCGGTAAGATATACACGAAGGCGATCATGGGAAAGGCAGGGCTCGAAAAACAGAAAAAGGCAGCAGACAGGATACTGTCAGCCCCAAAGACCGTCATCACGTTTTAA
>MVRS01000079.1 GCA_002067975.1 Syntrophorhabdus sp. PtaU1.Bin058 | reverse complement strand
AAGATCCGGATGGGGAGACGGGTTACTTACCGGATCAGTCTCCCGGCCGTCCTGGGGCTGGAGGACGGCATAAACGAACCAAGGTATGTGGCCCCTTTCAGCAAATCATACAGGACGGGCCTCGGGAAAAATGTGGAATACATAGAGGCAGACGTCGACCGGCGTTCCGCAGCACCGCTGCTGAAGACGCTGCGTCTCGCTCCTTCCCGCCCAAGGGTCAAGGTAGGACTGGACGTATCGTCCATGTCCATGCAGCAAAGGCTCAAGATGATGCGCGGAGAGCTGGGCAGGAAAAAGGAGATATACCACGGGGGCGCGGGCGAGGCGGCAAAAAAGATCCTGAGCGAGATCAAGGATGCCCTTTCGTAGGCATTCTCAATAGCTCCCGGCATGGTAAAGTCGGGACAAGGCAACATCAGACAAAGCGATGAAGGCGTCATCGACAAACGAAGGATGAATACATGATCGAAACGAACCTGACGGAACGGCTTGTCTTCTGGTTGTTATTCCTGATCGCCCTGGGTACGGCAGGATGGAGGTATGCCTCTTTCTTCCGCTTGCTGAAAAAAGGCAGGGGCGGATTGCCGGCAACCCAACTGCTGACCAGGTTCAAAGGATTGATACTCTATGTGGCGGCACAATGGTCTTGTCTCAAAAACACCTCTCGCAATGACCTTGCGGGGGCCGGCCACTTCTTCATATTCTGGGGGACCCTTGTCCTCGCCGTTACCTTTATATTGCATCTGTTTATCGGGGATGGCCTTGGTATGGGAGGGGCCGTCAGGAACACTCAATTCTCCCGGGTGATGCTGTGGTTGTCCGAGGTGTCCGGCATCCTGCTTCTCATATCCATTCTGGCGGCTGTTTTCCGCCGGGCCATACTAAAGCCAAAAAGGCTCGGCCCCAATCTTGATACAGGGGTCTTTCTGGCAGTTGCCTGCGGCATCTTCTTGCTCCTTCTCTGCTACTTCTCCGGAGAGGCCTTGCGCATCAAACTTGGAATAGCAGATTTTCGCACCCCCCTCGCAGGGTTTCTTGCCGACGGTCTTTCAGGGTCCTCGCTGAGCACGCAGACCCTCTCTATGCTTCTCAGGATAGTCTGGTGGGCACAGTATCTCATCCTCCTTGCCTTCATCGTCTATGCCCCGAATTCTCATCACAAACATCCCTTTTTCAGTCCTATCAATATCTTCTTCAGATCCTTCAGCCCTATCGGCAGGATTGAGCCTGTCGACTTCTCAAAGGAAGAACGGTTCGGCGCGGCAAAGACAGAGGATCTCACCCGGGGTCAACTCATGTACGGGTTCGCCTGTGCCCATTGCGGGCGCTGCCAGGATAGCTGTCCCGCACACCTCTCGGGCAAGCCGCTGTCTCCAAAACAGGTCATCCTCGATACGAACACGACGTTACTCCGGTCCCCCTCAGGCGAACAGTCCCTGCCGGCCGATGTGGAGACGCTTCTTTCATGCACAACCTGCGGCGCATGCGTAGACGTATGCCCTGTATTCAACCGGCCGTTGGATTATGTGACCGCAATGAGACGAAATTTGGTCTACGAAGGCATCTTTGATAACGGACACCGGTCGGTTCTCAGAAGGGTTGCCCGGGATTTTAACCCATGGGGTGTAAAATGGACGTTCAGGGGCAGGAATATCGATGCGGAACAGGCCGGGGAAGGAGAAAAGTACGATTGCATATACTGGCTCGGCTGTGCGGCTGCCTTTGATGATCGCGCCCGACAGATAGCCAATGCCACTATGGCTGTCCTGAAGGCCTCCGGCCTGAGATATGCCGTTCTCGGAACTAAGGAAAAATGCTGCGGAGACTTTCCCAGAAGGATCGGCGATGAGGGCTTGTTCCAACATCTCGCCTTTGAAAACATTGAGACCTTATCAAAACTCACCTTCGATTTTATCCTCACCCATTGCCCTCATTGCCTCAATACATTAAGCAACGAATACCGTGATTTCGGATCCGCATTCAGGGTTCGCCACCATAGCGAGGTAATAGCCGAACTTCTCGAACAAGGCCGGGTTCGGTTGCAGGAGCCCCGTCCTGCGGAAGATATCATCTACCATGATCCCTGCTATCTGGGGAGGTATCGGGGAATTTATGAAGAGCCGAGAAAGGTCCTGGCTGAGGTTTTCGGAAGACTCCTGGAGTTTCCCAGGCATCATGCAAAAACTTTTTGCTGCGGAGCAGGAGGGGGTCACATGTGGAAAGAGCAGGAGTCCGGCTCAAGGATCAGTGTCATGAGACTCCGGGAGGCCCTTGACTTAGGTCCGAAGATCGTTGCCACTTCCTGTCCTTTCTGCCTGTTGATGTTTGAAGAGGCGCTCCAGATCGAAGGCAAGGGCCATCTTATAAAAGTCAGGGACATTGCAGAGGTTGTTCAGCAATTTCTTCGCTATCCTTAGAGTATCCTTTTCGCATAGGGCAGCCTTCTTACGACGTAATGGCATACGAGAAAACAGAGTGCGCTGCCGGCAATGAACGCCGTAACGAACTTCAGGAAGGGGTTGCCGTTGAGGACATCCCTGGTGAGGTAGGTATAGGCGACGATAACGGGCGCATGGAAGATAAAGACCGCGTATGC
>MVRS01000078.1 GCA_002067975.1 Syntrophorhabdus sp. PtaU1.Bin058 | reverse complement strand
ATCGAGCCTTTCAGCGTGGAGGTGATCCTTTCTTCCAGTTCACCAAGGTCTGTCGCAAGGGTCGGCTGGTAACCGACAGCCGACGGCATCCTTCCGAGCAACGCCGAAACCTCTGAATTTGCCTGTGTAAATCTGAATATATTATCGATGAAGAGGAGAACGTCCTGTCCTTCCTCGTCCCTGAAATATTCTGCTGCGGTCAATGCCGTCAGGCCTATCCTTGCACGGGCACCGGGCACTTCCGTCATCTGACCGTAGATCAATGCGCACTTGTCAAGGACTCCGGAGCCTTTCATCTCGAGCCAGAGGTCGTTCCCTTCCCTTGTCCTCTCGCCGACCCCGCCGAAGACCGATATGCCTCCGTGGTGCATTGCGATGTTGTGGATCATCTCCATGATGACAACGGTCTTGCCCACACCGGCGCCGCCAAAGAGCCCGACCTTTCCGCCCTTTGAATAAGGCTCAAGGAGGTCGATGACCTTCACGCCCGTCTCGAGGAGCTCGATCTTCGTGTTCTGCATCGTCAATAAAGGAGCCGGTCTGTGGATCCCATAGGTCATCTTTGTTTTGACGTCAGGCCCGTTGTCAACGGGATCGCCGATGACGTTGAGCACCCTGCCGAGGATCTCGTTCCCCACGGGGATGGTGATCTGCGTCCCTTTATATACTGCATCCTGGCCCCTTTTCAGTCCGTCGGTGGTGTTCATTGCAATGCAGCGGACAGTGCTGTCGCCGATATGCTGGGCCACTTCAAGGATAAGGTTCTCGTTCTTATCGTTGATGGTAGGGTTCGTCACAAATATTGCTCCGTATATTGGTGGAAGGTTATCGGATGGAAACCGGAAATCCACGACCGTCCCGATGACCTGTACAATCTTTCCCCTGACTTCCACGCTCATTGATTTTCCTCCTTTATGTTCCTCTCAAGGCTTCGGCGCCGCCAACGATGTCCATCATCTCGTTGGTTATGCCTTCCTGTCTTCTCTTATTATATACAAGCGTGAGGTATCTCACCATCTCTCCACAGTTGCTTGTTGCGTTCTCCATGGCGCTCATGCGGGCCGCGTGCTCACACGTCTGCGATTCCACAAGGGCATAATATATCTTCGTGCTCACATACTTGGGGATAAGGCTTTCTACTATCTTCGGCCTCTCAGGTTCACAGAGATAGTCAACGTAGTCCTCGTTGCCTTCGGTTCTCCTGATAGGGATAAACTCCTCAAAGACGACCTCCTGTTTGATGGGGGAACGAAAGCATGTGTATACGAGATAGATCTTATCGAACTCGCCTGATGTGTAGAAGTCGATAAGGTGTCCGGCGATGGTGTCAACGATCGCCTTGTCAATCTTTTTCACATCGACAAAGCTTTTCACGATGTCGTGTTTCCTTCTCTGGAGATAGTCGTTCACCTTTCTCCCGAAGGTGTATATCCCGACCCTTTCATAGCGGTCCTTATTCTGCCTGACAAAATTTTCTGCGTGCAGACCGATGTTGAGGTTAAAGGCGCCGCACAGGCCCCTGTCGGACGCGATGGCAACGACGAGCACCTTCTTGATCTCTTCCCTTGCGGCAAGAAGCGGGTGGGCATCATCGGGCATATTCTGGATGACCCGCCCGGTGAGCTCCTCTATCTTCAGCGCATAATCCCGGACCTTTTCGAGATCCTCCTGCGCCCTCCGCAACTTCGAGGCGGAGACCATCTTCATCGTCCTCGTGATCGTCTGGGTACTGTTGATGCTCGCTATCTTTCGCTTTATGTCTCTCAGCGTTGCCATTGCACGATCCTAATACTTAAAGATTTCTTTGAACTCGTTGAGCGCCTTGTAAAGCTTCCCTTCAATGGACGAGTCGATCTCCCTCTTTTCCTTGATATCCGCAAGCGCATCGGCGTATTTCTCATCCATAAATTTTAACAGTTCCTGTTCGTACTTCTTCAATGCGCTTTCAGGATAGGTATCGATATATCCGTTTGCCCCTGCGTAGAGGAGCACAACCTCTTTTTCAACGGGGATCGGCACGTACTGTCCCTGTTTCAACAATTCGGTAAGGCGTGAACCCCTCGCGATAAGCGCCTGTGTTGCCTTATCGAGGTCGCTGCCGAATTTTGCGAAGGCCGCCATCTCCCTGTACTGCGCCAGTTCCAGTCTCAGCCGCCCTGCAACCTGTTTCATGGCCTTGATCTGGGCATTGCCGCCGACCCTCGAAACAGAGAGACCTACGTTGATTGCCGGCCTTACGCCTGCGTAGAACAGCTCGGGCTCCAGGTATATCTGCCCGTCGGTAATGGAGATGACGTTCGTGGGGATATATGCGGAGACGTCGCCTGCCTGTGTCTCAATGATAGGCAGTGCCGTCAAAGACCCGCCGCCATGCGCGTCGTCCCATTTTGCAGCCCTCTCGAGGAGTCTTGAATGAAGGTAGAAGATATCGCCGGGGAAGGCCTCCCTTGCCGGCGGACGCCGCAAGAGGAGGGAAAGCTGCCTGTATGCAACGGCATGCTTGGAAAGGTCATCATATATGATAAGCGAATGCCTGCCCGTGTCCCTGAAGTACTCGCCCATGGCGCAGCCGGAAAAGGGCGAAAGGTACTGCAGTGGGGCCGCATCGCTTGCCGTGGCCGCAACAACGGTTGTATATTCCATGGCGCCATACTGAGCCAGCAGGTCAACGGTTCTCGCTACAGACGATCTTTTCTGTCCGATAGCAACATATATGCAGAACACGTCATTCCCTTTCTGGTTTATGATCGTGTCCAGGGCGATAACCGATTTGCCTGTGCCCCTGTCGCCGATGATCAGCTCTCTCTGGCCTTTTCCGATAGGTATCATCGAGTCGATCGCCTTTATTCCTGTCTGGATAGGCTCCTTCACGGGCTGTCTCACAACGACGCCGGGCGCCATCTGCTCCACATTGCGGAACTCTTTGGCCTCTATGGGACCTTTCCCGTCAATGGGGCTCCCGAGGGCATCGACAACCCTTCCGATAAGGGCTTCGCCCACCGGGACCTGGGCGATCCTGCCCGTCCGCTTTACAATGTCCCCTTCTTTGATCTTGTAATCTTCGCCGAAAACAACGGCGCCTATGTTGTCCTCTTCAAGGTTCAGGACCATGCCGATGATCCCCTGCGGGAACTCGAGCAGCTCGCCGGACATCGTGTTTTCCAAACCATATATCCTTGCGATACCGTCACCGATAGTAGTGATAATCCCTGTCTCCTTGAGGTTGACCTCTTTTTCGAAACCGGCTATCTTTTGTTCTATGATCCTGCTTATTTCATCGGCCTTGATCTCCATAGAAATTACTCCTCCAGTATATTTTCCTTTAAAGTCTCGATCTGTTTTCTGACGCTGCCATCAATGATGGTCCCTTTTATGACTACCTTTACCCCGCCAATGAGACTCTTATCTTCGAGCGTTTCAAGGACAACCTCTTTGTTGAATTTCTCTTTCAAGACCTCGGCAATACGATTCTTAGAGGTTTCCTCGAGAGGATATGCTGTCCAGAGGGTACCTCTTACCCTGCCCTCCTTGTCATCCACGAGTTCCCTGTAAACATCCCTGATGGACGGGAGATAACCCATCCGGTTATTTTCAACGAGTATATTAAAAAGGCTGGATACGGACGGCGAGACACCGAGGGTCCTCATGACTTCGCTGAGAAGTTCTTTCCGTTTCTGCACCTCGAGAAGAGGGAGTATGAGCGCCTTCTTTAATCGCTGTTCCCTATCGAAAACATCCAGAACACCATCAAGCTCCTCAAGGTAGCTTCTGTACTTCCCGTTCTTTTCGCCCACTGAAAATAAGCCCTTTGCGTATCGTTTAGCGATTGACCGGCTTATCAATTCATACTCCTTAATTTTTCTATGAAATCACCAACCATCCTGTTGTGGTCTTCTTTTGTCAGCTTCTCCGCAATGAGCTTTTCCGCCCGCTCCATGGTGAGCCGCGCGATCTCTTCCTTGATCGTGCTCATTACGTCTTTCATCTCCTGTTCGTAAGCGATCTGTGCCTGTTCCCTGATCCTGGAGGCGAACTCCGTTGCCTCATCGATGATCTTCTGTTTCTCCTTCTCGGCCTCTTTGATGACAGCCTTCTTGAATGCCTCTATCTCCTCGTCAAGTTGTGAAAGTTTTCTCTCATACTGCGCCTTAAGCGCTTCTGCCTCCGCCACTGCCTTGTTTGCTTCGTCAATCTTTGCCTTGATTGTATTATGACGGTTCAAAAGATAATCTTTCAGCGGTTTCCCGCCGAATTTTATAAGCAGGCCTACAAGTACGGCAAAATTCAAAAACTTAAATACCCACGATAAGATCGACTCTCCACCCTGTGTCATGAGAGACTCCTTTGCAGTATCTTCTGGGCAACCTCTGTCGATAGTCTCTGTACGTCTGCTTTGAGTGAGTCGAAAACCCTTTTGCTCTCGCTCTCTATCTCGCCTTTCACCCGCTCGAGCTCACCCGTGAGTTCTGCCCTTGCCTTTTCTATAATATGCGTGGACATCGTTTGCGCCTCAGCTATCGTTGAGTCTTTGTCTGCAAGAATCGGCCTTTTTTGCTCCCGCGCCTTCTCCTCATATTCTTTTTCTAGGGTGCCCATTCCCTCTTTTGCCGTTTGGATCCTGCCGGCGAGGGAATTGATGGTCTCCTCCCTCTTGCCCATTGCCCTAAGCACCGGCTTAAAAAGGAGGAAATTGAGAATTATAAGTAAAATCAGAAAATTGAAGAACTGCACGATCAGCGTATAATCGAAATTTATCATATTGGGTTCCTATGACTTTATGAATTTTTTCACTTATCGCATATCGTATCTATCATAAAATGTCCCGATTTGCAATTTTTTTATTCCCTATAGTAACAAATATTTTTCTCATCCGGAAACTATATAAAATAAAAGGATAAAAAACCTTTTGATTTCAGGGCAAAACGTCTTCCTGACGCCGGAATTCACAAACAGATCCATGCGGACCGAAT
>MVRS01000077.1 GCA_002067975.1 Syntrophorhabdus sp. PtaU1.Bin058 | reverse complement strand
CCCCTCGTGAGGATCACGGCCCTTTCTATGACGTTTTCAAGCTCCCTCACGTTGCCGGGATAGTCGTACTTTATGAGCATGTCCCGCGCCTCACTGGTTGCGCCCTTCACGTTCCGGTTGTGCCTGTCGTTGAATCTTTTCAGGAAGTGATCGATGAGAAGCGGGATGTCCTCTCTTCTCTCCCTTAAGGGGGGCAGGGGTATGGAGACCACGTTCAGCCTGTAATAGAGGTCTTCCCGGAAGGTGCCCTTTTTAACCTCTTCCTCGATGTTCCTGTTTGTTGCGGAGATGATCCTCACGTCTACCTTGACGGGATGGAGCCCCCCCAGCCTTTCCACCTCTTTTTCCTGTATGACCCGCAAAAGCTTGGACTGAAGGAGAAGGGGTATATCCCCTATCTCATCGAGGAAGATCGTCCCTTTGTTCGCCAGCTCAAATTTTCCCGCCTTTCTCTGGTATGCGCCGGTAAAGGCCCCCTTTTCATATCCGAACAGTTCGCTCTCCAGAAGCGTCTCCGGGATTGCCGCACAATTTACCTTGACGAGGGGATAGTCTTTCCTCTCGCTTAATTCGTGGAGGAGGTTGACAACCACCTCTTTTCCCGAGCCGCTCTCCCCTTCAATGATACAGGTCGAATCGGTCTTTGCCACCCTCACGATGAGACTCGCCACCTCGTGCATTGCATCGCTCTGGTATATGAAGTTCTCAGATTTGAACCTGTCTTTCAGCGTCTCTTTCAGGACCCTGTTCTCCCGGATGAGGTGCATCTTTTCCTCGATCTTTTTTATTTTAAAGAGGAGGTCGTCGAGGTCCACGGGTTTTGTAAGGTAGTCCGTTGCGCCTGCCTTCAGGGCGTCAACGGCATTTTCAATGGTCCCGAATGCGGTGACCATGATGATATCGACCTCGGGGTTTATCTCCTTGAACGTCTTGAGGAGCGTCAGGCCATCCGTATCGGGCAGCCTGTAATCGAGAAAGACGATCTCGAAGGTATTTTTTTTGTAAAGGTCGATTGCTTCGGCACCGTTCCCTGCGGCAGAAACGGTATGCCCCTCTTTTTCTAAGAGACCTCCGAGCAATACCCGCTGGGTCTCCTCATCCTCCACGATCAATATGCGCGCCCTATCCATTTTTGCTCCCCTTTTCTTCTACGGGCTGTTTCAGCGGCAAGGTTATGACAAAGGTGGTGCCAGCGCCTTCCTCGCTGTTTACCTTGATATCGCCGTTATGGTCTTTGATGATAATATAGGAGATAGGAAGTCCAAGCCCCATCCCCTTGTCCTTTGTCGTAAAATAATATTCGAAGATCTTGTCCTTCTCCTCTTCCTTTATGCCGCCGCCGGAGTCTCTGATAACGACATCGACCGTGTTGCCGTGTTTCTCGGTGAACAGCTCGATGACGCCGCTTGTCTGAATTGCCTCAACGCCGTTGACGATGATATTGTAAAAGGCCTGTTTGAGCCTGTCTCTCTGCGACTCCATAATGATATCGGTATGGATATTGTTTCTGATGTCCACATTCCGCGAGGCTGCCTTTTCCCTGATTATCATGATCACTTCTTCTACGATAGTATAAAGTTTTTCCTGCGAGAAGGGTATGTTTGCTTTTGTCGAGAGGAGGAATTCCTCCACGATCCTGTCCACCCTTGCCAGTTCGCTCCTGACGATATCGAGAAACTGATTGTATTCCTGCCTTTTCTCCGCGGCAGGGGAGAACTCCCTTTTCAGCCGCTGAACGGACAGGCTGATGGCGTTGAGCGGGTTGCGGATTTCGTGCGCCATGCCCGAGGCAAGCCTGCCGAGGGAAACGAGCCTTTCTTTGAGCGCCAGCTCTTTCTCCATCTCTTCCATCTTTTTTGCGTGTCTTCTCTCGAGGATGAAGATGGCGAAGGTGCTGATCGCCCCGGATAGGGCAAGGAAGATCAGTATAATGACGAAACTGAACGTGGTCCGTTGCAGGGTATCGTCGGCAAGTTTCTTTGAGACAAAAACCTCCATCCTGTATCCCGGCAGGAAGCGTGAATCAAGGGGCTTTGAAAGCACAAAGGTGTTCGCCTTTTCGCCGGTGACCGTTAAATAGGGCGAACCCCTTTCGTCATATATCCTGATGCCGACGACGTTAAACCTTTGCTCCTCCCTTTCGAGGATGTCTTTGATAATGAACTTTTTCCTCAACGCGTCCATCTCCTGCCTGTCAATACTGAAAAAGATGATCCTTCCCTTCACCCACATCCCCATAACAAGCGTGGAATCTTTATGCGTAGGCATTTTGAGGACCGTATCCTGCCTTTTTGTGAGGAGGGTCGAAAGCGATGCCGGGGGTATTGTAAAATCACCTTTTTTAAATATGACATTGCCGTTTGGGTCAATGACCGCGAAATTCGAGAGGGGGATCTTGCCCGCATCAACGGTCTGCATGGCGCTGAAGAGATTGTAGAGGTCCTCCAGGATAGCCTCATCGGAGATCATGGCATTGAGAAAATTCGGCGTAATAATAGTCGGTGACCTTTCAAGGAGATCGAGATATTCCATATTAATATCTATTTCACGCCTGATATGCGTATAGACGATCTCGCCCTCTCCGCGGAGGAGGTTCTCGATGTTCTTCTCAATGATGCTGATCTGGAAATAGCCGGTTATGGTAATGAGGAGAAAAAGGATCGCAAAGAGCAGCGAGGGAAAGAGTATTGTCTTTTTATCTCCCATACCTTCTCTGGCGGAACATACGTATCCTCTGTCTCTGCTCGGTATCGCAGAAGCTGTTGTATTTCTCCTGCTGTTCCTTGTTGAGGGTCCTTGATACCTCCCCCCTGTACTGATTGTAAAGGTTGTTCCTTGACTGTTCTATGTCCTCGATCTCGTTGCGGAGCTTGTCGATCCTTTCAGGGTTTGCCGAGGGATTTTTGTTGAGCTCCTGAAGCTCGAGACGTTTTCTTATAGATTCCTGTTTTAACGCCCTCCATTCGTTGATATATCTGTTCCTGATCCCCTCCACCTGCGTTTTCTGGGCATTGGTAAGACCGAGCCCCCTCTCGAACTCGGAATAGGAATTCTGTCCGTAGAGAGGGGGCACGAAAAGGAGGAGAATAAGAAATGAGATGAGTAGCGTCATGGATTTACCGGCACCCACACTTTATGGGAAGGTACCCATTTCCCATCAACCCACTGTCCGGGGACATCAACCCACTGTCCCGGAGGGCCCTCGAGGGACTGGTTCCCCGCAGGGTAAGCGGCGGCCGTGCTCGTCGGTTGTCGTGAAGCAGCGGCGATCTTTTCATCGGTAACGCTCTGATCCACGGCATTCCCGCCGATCGCGCCGGCAAGTCCGCCTACTGCCGCACCGATAAGGGTTGAAGCCGTATTGCCGCCGATTACCTGTCCTGCCAGGGCGCCTACACCGGCACCGATAGCTGCACCTTTCTGTGTGTTATAACCTGTCGAGGCGCAGGAGACGGTGAGAAAACTTACTGCTATCATTATTATTAACAAGAGACTCTTTCTCATTGTATACCTCCTTATCGTAAGGGAAGGCAGGGCTGGCGACCAGCCCTTTCCCTACAGTCTGCTTACTACAATCTGCCGCATGCACCGGGGCCGTAGCCTCTTCTGCTGAAGCCTCTTCCGCGTCCGTACTCATTGATCTGCTTCAATTGTTCCGGTGTCAGTATCTTCCTCTCGTCAAGCTTGAACTGCACCGCCTTGTCCTGCAGTTTCGTCCTCAGGGCATTGACCTCTTTCTGCCTGGCAAGGATCGTGGCATCATCTGCGCCCGGGTTTGCATATAATGTTCTCAGTTCATTCTGTTTCTGGAAAAGCTCATACCTCATGGCCGATGTCTCGTTCCGGTGTTTTTCTTTGAGTTGCCATAGTTTGTCCGCCTGCTCCTTGCTGAGATTGAGGTTTAAGCCTGGGCCATAACCATATCCTGAACGTGTAAGTCCCGGACCACCTGCTCCGCCATATCCCGCCGGCCCCGATCCGGGCCCGAAAGCGAATACCGTTGCAGCCAGTGCCACGAAGAGCACCACCAACATTCCTACATGTATCTTTTTCATTGTAACCTCCTGTAAAGATTTTTTCAAACACTATCCCCTATTAAGCAATATGTGTGCCAGAAGGACAACGTCTCGTAACTATTTATTATTGTTAATGATATTTTTTACAAACGGAAAATTGCCTCAACAAAGAGGCAATAAATGTCGAAGTTATCTTTCGCTGCTCGACGATATTGTCGCAAGCCGGAAAGG
>MVRS01000076.1 GCA_002067975.1 Syntrophorhabdus sp. PtaU1.Bin058 | reverse complement strand
AGCTATCAGCGATGAAACCGGTCTATACGGTTTATTATTATAGCACGAAAATATATGCCGTGGTAGCGAACACTTTCTCTTTCCTTCCCTGCGGGAGATCGCTGTTATTCTTCGTCGAGGCCGTTAATCAGCTCGGCGATCAGGCGGCAGTGGTCCGATATCCTCTCGAGGTTGACGAGCATGTCCACGTAGATGGGGCCCGCCTCTGCGACGCAGAGCTTTTTGTAGAAGCGCTCAAGGTGTCTTTCGATGGCATTTTTGATCTTAACGTCCACCCTGCGCTCCCGTTCAACGACAATACGTATCAGCGTGAGGTTCTTGCGTTCGATGAGCGACGCCGCATCGGACAGGTTCTCCATGACGAGTGTCCCGATGTCGCGGAGCTCTTCTTTGGCCGCTTCGGTGAAATGGGCCTTGCGCTTGTATTTTTGTTCGGCCAGTTCGGCAAGGTTGACGGAGTGGTCGCCCATCCGTTCTATGTCATAGGCGAAGGAAGAAAAGGCGAAGAGACGTTTCGTCAGCGGCTGGGAGAGTTCACCGCAGGAAATGCTCCAGAGATACTTCGTGATCTCTATCTGAAGGTTGTCTATGACAAGCTCCATGTACATGATGTTGCGCTGCCTGTTCTCTTTATATTCATAGGCGAGACCCAGGCTTTCCTTCAGCATGTTCTGGGCCAGCATGATCTCCCTGCTCAGTTCCTTTTTCACACAGACAAGGGCGTTGTCGGGGTGGACGAGGCATTTGGCATCGAGGAATTCCGGCCAGAGAGGGAGGACCTCTTTGTTGCCGGGGATGATCCTGCAGACAACGTTCGAGCAAGGCGTAAGGAAGAAGATAAAAAGAAACACAATGATAAGATTGAAAAGAACATGGCCGAGGGCCACCTGCTGGGCAATGCTGGACGAGAGGGTCTTCAGGACCGACAGGAAAGGAAAGAGAAAGACGAGGCAGACGAGCGCCCCGGAACATTTGAAGAGGAGATGGGCAAGGGCGGTCCTCCTGCCGTTTAAATCGCCGGCTATGCTGCCGATGAGCGCCGTGGCGGTTGTGCCGATGTTCGCGCCGATCACGATGGGGATCGCGTTATCGATGGAAACGAGTCCCTGCTGTCCAAGGATCACGAGCACCCCGATGGGGATCGCGGATGCCTGGACGATCGACGTGAAGACAAGACCGATGAGCAGTCCCATAAAAGGGTTTTGTGCCTTCAGGAGATACTCTGTGAATAAGGGGCTGTCTTTAAGCGGTGTTGAAGCGTCGCCGACGAGGCTTAGCCCGTAGAATATCGTCCCGAAATAGAGAAGGGCCTCGCCGATGACCTTCAGCCGGCCCTTTCCTGCAAAATAAAGGATGATGCCGCTGAAGAGGAAGAGCGGTGATGCATCGGTCACCTTCCAGACGACAAGCTGTACGGTCAGCGTCGTGCCGATGTCGGCGCCGAGTATGATGCCCAGGGAATGGTAAAAACTGATAAGGCCCGCGCTGACAAGGCCCATGGTGAGGAGCGTTGTCGCCGAACTGCTCTGAAATATGATGGTCGTGAAAAACCCCGTGATGAGGCCATAAAAGGGCCTCTTGACGGAGAAGCGTATATACTCCCGGATGCGGGAACTGAATACACCTTGCATCTGTGCGCTCAGCTTCAGCATGCCCAGGAGAAAGAGGGCAATACCTGCCAGGAAGAGGAATATGCTATGTATCATAGACCACAAACACGTAAGGCGTGAGTCGTAAGGCGTAAGGGGAGAAAGCAGCGGAGTACAAAGAGCTGAGAGCTAAGAGTGGATGCTCGTCGCTGGTTACTCGATTATCGATAATCGACGCTGACTGCTGAAGGCTGCCGGCTGTCTGCTGCATTTTACGATATCTTGCTGCCGTTGGGGATGGCCTTGTCGAGGGTGAGCAGTACTACCGACGACTTGTCTTCATTTGATGCCGCAAGGAGCATCCCGTGAGACATGATCCCCCGCAGCTTCCGCGGTTCAAGGTTCGTCACGACGGCGATCTTTTTCCCGATAAGCTCTTCCTTCGTATAATACTGCTTGATGCCTGCGACGATGAGACGCTCTTCTCCTACGTCGATAGTGAGTTTGTAAAGTTTGTCTGCCCCTTCGATGTCCTCGCAGGCCTTGATCTCCGCTACCCTCAGATCCGTCTTAAGAAAGTCTTCAAAGGTTATGTTATCCATGTGTAACTCCTTATATGATTAGCTATCAGCCATGAGCCATGCTCTGCCTTTCATTTCGTCCTTCGTCCCTCGGTTAGTCCACGTCCGTGGCTCTCAGCCCTTCGCTCTCTGCTCAATAACTTTATTTTTAAGTATCCCGATGCCTTCGATCTCGATCTCGACCTCGTCGCCGGGCACAACAGGACCCACCCCCGGGGGAGTCCCCGTGATGATGACATCGCCGGGCAGGAGGGTCATTATCTCCGAGATATAGGAGACCAGGTAAAAGACGTTGAAGATCATGTTCTTTGTATTTGAATGCTGTTTGGTGATCCCGTTGACCCTCGTTGCGATATCAAGCTTTAAAGGGTCAACGTCCGGGACAATCCCAGGGCCAAGGGGACAAAACGTATCGAATGATTTTGCACGTGTCCATTGTCCGTCGATCCTCTGCAGGTCGCGTGCCGTAACGTCATTGGCGCAGGTATACCCCGCTATGAAGCGCCGGGCATCTTCCTGTCTGACAAATCTCGCCCTGTCCTTAATGACAATGGCAAGCTCCCCTTCATAGTGCACCTCTTTGCTCTGCGCGGGATAGAGGATAGGGTCTCCGCTTTCGATGACCGATGTCGGGGGCTTCATAAATAGGATGGGGTATTCAGGGATGGGCATGTTCAATTCTTTTGCATGGTCAATGTAGTTCAAGCCAATGGCAATGATCTTCGTCGGATAAAAGATACCCATCGATGCCTCCTTTCAGGGTTCTTGATATGGTTTGCATATTCTACGCCTTACCCGTGAAAGAGTTCAAGGAAATAAAGGCGGTGAATAGTCGATAGTCGATAGTGAATAGTAAGAGGCAAAAAGGTAATTAGAATGCCCAGGGTATTCTGCTTTCTGCTCTTCTGATTTTTATCGTCCCTCGTCTTAAGCGCAGCGGACGTCCCTCGCCCCTCGGTCCTTATCCCTCGCCTCACGACGGTCTGCTCGGGAACGGTTTAATTGCGAGGTTAGTTTCGAGCAACAAGCCCGACACCGATACCCTCAGTGACGTAGCTGGTTTAGTCTGTTTTGTTTTAACGTTGAACGTTGAACATAGAACGTTGAACAGGTTTTCGCTGACTGCTGACGGCTGATAGCTGACTGCTGGTTCAAACCAGGGACAAGGAACGAGTAACGAGGGACAAGGAACGGGGTGAAGGTGGGGTATTTTCAAAAAACGGTTGACAAGATTTTATCAAAATTTAAGAATGAAATAAAAGGAGGGGTTGTGATGATACACTATGCCTGGATCATGGCGCTCACGGGAACACTCGTCACCATTCTTGCCCACGGCTTCGGAAGGATGTCCTATTCCGTCATACTGCCGTCCATGAAAGACGGCCTTGTCCTGTCCTATACCCAGCTTGGCTCCATTGCCATGGGGAATTTCATAGGATACCTGTCGCTTGCGATCATCGGGGGCTTTCTCGCTGCCCGTTTCGGCGTGAGGAGGGTGGTCTTTATCTCTCTCCTTGTTATAGGTATCAGCCTCTTCCTTACCGGGTTCTCGGAGTCCTTTATATTTGCCTTTTTTATGAGACTTATCAGCGGGGCAGGCAACGGCGGGAGCTATGTCCCGATCATGGCGCTGCCTGCTGCATGGTTCGTGACGAAAAAGAGGGGGCTTGCAACGGGTATAGTTTCGGGCGGCATAGGCGTCGGTCTTTTCCTCGCCGGGATACTCCTTCCCCCCATCATCTCCACATACGGAAAGGAGGGGTGGAGATATGCGTGGTTTTTTATGGGTATCGTCGTATTCATCCTTGCCTTTGTCTGCTATGCATTTTTGAGAAATAATCCAAAGGAGAAGGGGCTCTCGATGTACGGCGGTGAAGAGGAGCAGAAGGGGGGCCCCAGGGTTACACTCTTTTCAGCCTTCAAGGACGTTGTGGTTGAACCCGAGATATGGAAACTCGGCTGCGTCTACTTTATGTACGGCTTCTCCTATATCATATACCTCACCTTTTTTGTCGCCTATCTTACCAAAGAGATGGGCCTCAATCCCGTCACGGCAGGCAGGATATT
>MVRS01000075.1 GCA_002067975.1 Syntrophorhabdus sp. PtaU1.Bin058 | reverse complement strand
GGAGGGATTTTTGATGGATAACGAGGCCACGAGGAGGAGGGAACCGGAAGCGTACCTATCGGTACGTTGAGGATTCACGACGACGAAGTAACGAAGTTGCCGCAAAAAGCGCTCCGGCCTTAATGTGCCATTGAAAATGGCGTCAGGAGGAATATTTTCCCCTGACGCCATTTTCATCTACAATTATGGTAGAATAAAGACTTATGAAAGAAAAGACCGTCGCTATTGTTACCGATATACAGGGTGATTTTACAACAGCAAAAAACGGCGTCCTTGCGGCGCCTGATACGGATGAAACATTCCTCGCAAAGGTAGCTGATGCCACCGCAGTTCTCAGGAAGCACGGCGTTGTCATCTATGGTACTCAGGACTGGCATCCGGCAGGCCACATCTCCTTTGCGGTCAATCATCCCGGGAGGACACCCTTTGAGACAATAGAGATCGACTGCAGGACCCAGGTCCTCTGGCCGCCTCACTGCATCCAGGACACAGAGGGAGCTGAGATCATTATCGATAGCGACCTTTTTGAGAACATCGTGAGGAAAGGGCACAATCCCCGGTTTGACAGTTATTCCGGGTTCCAGGACGACGGCGGCATCGAGACAGACATGAACGATCTGTTGAAGGCAGGCGGGTTCACGAAAGTGATAGTGTATGGGATAGCCACTGATTATTGCGTCAAGGCAACCGCAATAGACGCGCATATCAGGGGATATAAGGTAATTGTCATCGAAGGCTTGAGCAAAGGCATAACGCCCGATTCAACGGCATCCGCCCTGAAAGAGATGGAGGAAAAGGGCATCGTCATCATAGACGAGATCGACCCGGCAAAGATCGATGCCATGTAGCGCCATTTCTACGGCAGAGGCAGAGGGGACGTTTAATCCGATAATTCTATCTTATTTTTTTCGCACCAATAACGGAGCGCTTCTTTTTCCCGGTCGTCTTCAAAGCGATACCATGTCTCCACCAGCCCCTTTGAGTCCAGTAAATCCTTGAACCGTGCATAGGCGCCCCTCCGCCCGAAGATATCAAGCACCCTGTCGTATTCATCCGGCAGGTGCGAGGCAGCGAACTCGAGTACAAGGGCTTTCCCCAGATCGAGGTCGTTCTTGTGAGGGATAATCACCATCTCATCCGCATCGACCCCGTTTTCAGCGATCTCATCGATACCGCCCATAACCGATCGGTAGAATATCCTGCCTGTTTCAGTATCCAGGTAGGCTTCGTTTTCCCCATATTGCGCTGAACCGACAAAAAGAAAGGCATTCTCAATGTCGTCGAAACTAAACACAGCCATATCATACCTCCATACTTGTATCCCGTAAAATCGCATATTGTAACATTAAGACAGATCATACATTGTTATTGGTCTCCAGGAAGCTCTTGAGCCTTTGCGTTCCCAAATTATATTTAATGGCGCTTACATAAAATATTTCTACGGATTTGTCCCTTCGTTCATGATGTCCAAATACTCTTCGTAACTAAAGATCCTGCCTCGTTTCCGGCCCGTTATCTCCTTAACAAGTCCCCCGTTTTTGAGGGCCTGGATGGCCTTTGTCACTGTAGGCATGGAGAGATGCGTTCCCGCTGCAAGCGATGAAAGGGTAGTAAGGGGCCGCTGTTGAAGCAAATGGTGGACCTGAAGGGATGATCCCGATATTCGCCCAAACCCCTGAATGCGTTTCCGATCACGTTCCACCATCTCCGCAAGGCGCCGGGCTGTCTTAGCAGCGCTCTCTGCCGTCTCGCGGACACCATCAGTAAAAAACAAGACCCACTTTTCCCAATCCCCCTCTGTGCGAACCGAGTTGAGGAGATCATAGTATTGTTGTCTATGGGACTTGAAGTAAAGACTGAGATAGAGTAAAGGCTCTTTCAGCACCCCGTTGAGGCACAGTAAAAGCGGCATCAAAAGCCTGCCTACCCTTCCGTTACCATCGAGAAAGGGGTGTATTGTCTCAAACTGGGCATGGGCCAGGGCTGCCTTGATAAGGATCGGCGATTGATTTTCCCGATCGTGCAAAAATAGCTCCAAAGCGGACATCGCGTCGGCCACATGATCAGGCGGAGGGGGCACAAAAATGGCATTACCGGGCCTGCTGCCGCCTATCCAGTTCTGAGAACGTCGAAATTCTCCTGGCGTTTTATTGCTGCCGCGTCCTCGTTGAAGCAAAACACCATGGACCTCCTTCAGGAGTCTGTTCGATAATGGAAATCCGCCTTCACAACGGGACAAGCCGTGTTCAAGGGCTGCTACATAATTGGAGACCTCGATCACGTCATCCAATGGTACTCCCGGGGCTTCTTCGAGTTCAAAGAGCAGCAGGTCGGAAAGAGACGATTGCGTGCCCTCGATCTGAGAGGAAAGAACCGCTTCCTTACGAACATACATATAGAGAAAAAGACGGGTGTCGGGAAGTAACGCCGTAACACCATCAAGACGACCGAGCGCAAAAAGGGCCTGATCAAGGGATTCACGCAGGGACTGATTGACCACTAACGGGGGGTCGGGAGGAAGGGGCTGCGGGACAAATGCCTTAACCGGCTCATCACCGACAGTAGAGGTAATGATATACTTACCTGTCATTCCCCGTTGCACTTGCACCCCCTTATTAAACTTTCTTACATATCATACTTTGTTATTAAAGGAAAAACAATTAAAGTTTAATAACAATTCTTTTGAAAGGGCTACCTGCTAATTATCTGCTAATTTTTTTAGTATTAGCATTTGAATATAACTGAGGGACGAGGGACGACCGCTCCGCTGGGACGAGGGACGCAAGGGATTTTTAATGGTTGCCACCTGCTAATCAATTTCTTGCTCCGTGTGGTAATTGGCAGCATGCAGGTAACCGGCAGGCCAATTGGTTCGTAAAACAATGGGCACGAGGAGGGGAGCCGGAGGCACCGAACAATATCCTTCCAATAGTCTTGCCGGGCACCCGCAAGCAGCCAGCCTGGCATAATGAATCCAATTGTTATGCGGGTGGTAAATGTTGAGGACCCCACGACGATGCAGGTGACGCAGGCAGGCACGAAAATCGCCTCGGCCACCATATGAAGAATGGCTACGCCATTCTAATGTTTACTTTCAGCACGAACTCCTCTTATTCTGCAGCTTCATCAACCAATCAGGCAGCGGCTGGTTCTCTTTCCTCGCCACGTTCACGCCTTCGCAACTCGGACATTT
>MVRS01000074.1 GCA_002067975.1 Syntrophorhabdus sp. PtaU1.Bin058 | reverse complement strand
TCGCTCGGCACAGGCATCACAACCTATGTGAAATCGATGATCACGGGATACGCTGAGGAACACGACGACGAAGACTATAAAGGCAGTGAATAGTCGATAGTGAATAGCAAGAGACAAAATAATGGGTTTTTGCAGTTTACTATATACGATCTACTATCGACTATTCACTGCCTTTATAGCTGTATTGAAAAGCTGGGGGACAAGGATTCGAACCTCGATAGGCAGATCCAGAATCTGCAGTCCTGCCGTTAGACGATCCCCCAAGTATGTCAATGTCTTTTTACTCTATGTGATTTTATAACCTACCGTTTCCGGTTTTTGTAGTCTTTTTTTATACAACAACGATTCCCGGTAAACCGTTAACCTCCCGGGGCACCTCCGGTTGTCCTTCTTTCTGTTGATTTTTCGGTCCTGCTGTGCTATTTTTTTGCCGTAATTTCAACCCTATCGCTGTATTACCGGCATATTCATACCGAGTTGCATTCAAAAATAGAGCGAGGCGACGAGGAGGAGGCGACGGAGGCGTACATTTGGTACGTCGAGGCGATGACGACGAAGGCAACGAAGCTATATAAATGAAGGCAATTCGGTATAGGAAGGGAGTATGGAGCAGGGCACTATAAGAAATATTGCGATCATCGCACACGTCGATCACGGCAAGACGACGCTTGTCGACCAGTTGTTCAGGCAGAGCGGGCTTTTCCGCGACAACCAGGTCGTTGAGGAACGTCTCATGGATTCGATGGACCTCGAGAGGGAACGGGGTATTACCATTGCCTCCAAGAACGGCTCATTCATGTACAAGGACCATCTTGTCAATATAATCGATACCCCGGGCCATGCCGATTTCGGGGGCCAGGTAGAACGTGTCCTGAAGATGGCCGACGGTGCGCTTCTCCTCGTAGATGCCGCTGAAGGCCCCATGCCGCAGACCTACTTCGTCCTGAAGAAGGCCCTCGCGCTGCACCTCCCCGTGATCGTAGTGGTGAACAAGATCGACAAGCCCGCAGCACGGTGCGACTGGGTCGTGGATGAGGTCTTCGACCTCTTTGTAAAGCTCGGCGCGCCTGACCATATCCTCGATTTTCCCGTCATCTACGCCTCTGCAAGGGACGGATACGCCACCCTCGACCATACTGTCAAGGAAGGGTCCATGGTGCCGCTTTTCGACATGATCATCGAGGCGATCCCGGCCCCGTGCGGGGACCAGGACGGACCGCTCCAGATGCTTGTAAGCTCTCTCAGCTATTCCACCTTTCTGGGCAGGCTCGCAACAGGCAAGATCACCTCCGGCAGGCTCCATATCGACAAAGATGTTGTCGTGGCAAAACCGGATGCTGCTGCCCGTCCTGCCAGGATAACGAAGATCTACCGCTTCAGGGGGGCGGAGAAGGTTGAAACGAAAGCGGCGGGCGTTGGCGAAATAGTGGCAGTGGCCGGCATGGAGTCCATCACGATCGGGGAGACCCTGACCGACCCCTTAAACCCCATACCCCTTGAAGGGATCGATGTGGACCCGCCGACGGTATCGATGAATTTCGTGCCCAATGACTCGCCTTTCTATGGTAAGGAAGGCAGGTTCGTCACCTCCAGGCATTTAAGGGAAAGGCTCTTCAGGGAAACCCTCTCCGATGTGGCCCTTATGGTGGAAGAGATTGAAGACGCACAGGGATACAAGGTCTCGGGGAGAGGGGAACTCCATCTTTCTATCCTGATCGAAAAGATGAGGCGCGAAGGCTACGAGTTCCAGGTCACACGACCACAGGTAATATTTAAGGAAGTGGACGGCAAAAGGCTCGAACCTTATGAGGAGCTGACGATCGACGTAGACGAGAATTACATGGGCAGGGTCATCGAAAACCTGGGCGGCAGGAAGGGTACCCTCCTGGACATGCACCAGGATAACGGGATGGCCCGGCTCAGGTACAAGATACCTACCAGGGGGCTTCTCGGGTTCCGCTCGGAGTTCCTCACCGAAACGCGAGGCATGGGCGTGATGAATTACGTATTCCTGGGCTTCGACGAATATGCCGGAGAGATAAAGAACAGGACAAAAGGCGTCCTCATCGCCATGGACCAATGCACCACGGTAGCATACGCCCTTTTCAATCTCCAGGAGAGGGGGAGGCTCTTTCTCGGACCCGGGGAAAAGGTCTACGCCGGACAGATCATCGGCGAGCATTCCAGGGAGGCGGACATCATCGTCAATCCTGCCAAGGGGAAGAAACTGACCAACATGAGGGCCGCAGGCTCTGACGACGCGGTAATCCTCACGCCTTATACGAATATGAGCCTCGAGGAGTGTATCTCCTACATCAACGACGACGAACTCGTGGAGGTCACGCCCGGATCGATACGGCTCCGCAAGGTGATCCTCAACGGCATCGAGCGCAAAAGGGCAAAGATAGCCGCCGCCTGAACATTATACCCGGCACTTCGCCTAAGGATCTTTCCGTCGGGAGTAACCTCCCCAGCCTAAAACGTACGCTTGCAGGACCGCAGCAGGGTGTGGCAACACACGTCAACGTACTAAAATCATAAATAAAAAAGAGTAGTTACAAAATTTATTCAAAAAATAAAAAAATATATTGACAAAGGATCACGAATAAGTTATCTGTTAAATATTAAACTATTAAACAGTTTGTTAGTTTATTGTGCAAACGAAAAAATCATAAAGAGGAGGTTATTATGGCTGACAATTATCTATCGAGCCTCAGGGCCACCATCGATCACCTGAGGTCTAAGGGAAAACTTCTCGAAACGGACACGGAGGTCAATCCGGAACTGGAAATGACAGGTCTCCAGAAACACTTCGACGGCGGCCTGCCCATCCTGTTCAACAAGGTCAAGGGCTACTCCAATGCGAGGCTTTTCACCAACCTGTATGGCGACGGCAACATGATCGCCGAGCTTTTCGATGCGGGTACCGAGAGGACATTCAAGTTCAGGATCCTCGATGCCATCCGCAAACCCCTTCCGCCCAAAGAGGTGAAATCGGCACCCTGCCAGGAGGTGGTCATCGACAAGAATATCGATGTCTGGCCTATCGTCCCCATGATCAAGCACACGCCTTCTGACCCGGGCAGGACCCTGGGCGGCGGCAATACGCTCGCCACGGGGAAATGGTTCTGGGGGGGCACGCACATCAGCTACAACAGGATGTTCTTCCGCGGCCCCGATTACTCCACCTTCCAGATCTCACCCGGCTCCCACACCGATATGATCGCCTCAAAATTTTACCACAAGGAGCCCATACCCCTGACCATCAACATGGGCGTCCCGCCTGCCTGCACCCTGATGGCCGGCGCCGGCTTCGTATACACGATACTGCCGGCAGGATGCGACGAACTCGGGATTGCAGGGGGAGTGCAGGGTTTCCCCGTCGATATCGTCAAGGCGAAGACCATCGACGCCTACTCGATCGCCCAGGCAGAATACGTGATAGAAGGCTATCTGGACACAACGAAAAAGGTCTGGGAGAGCGAACTGGCAGAACGAGACCAGAAACAGGGCGTCTACCCGTTCCACCCTGAATGGTCGGGATATATGGGAAAGGCCTACCGCACATACAAGTTTGTCGTTACCGCCGTCACCCACCGGAAAGACCGGCCCATCTACTACCCGCTCTGCGTGCACAGCTACGATGACCACAACATCGACACCATGGTGAGGACCGCGACCTTCTTCGAATTGGCGGAACGCGTCTGTCCGGGGCTGACCGTAGATACCAATATCCCCATGGCAATCCCCGATTGGGGCGGCGTGATCTTCCAGGTCAAGAAACGCAGGCAGCGGGACGAGGGCTTCGTAAAGAATATACTCTCCACCGCCCTTTCGTGCTCTATCGGCGCCCGGCTGGCCATCGCCGTCGATCCCGACATCGATATCTACAGCATGGATGACATCATGTGGGCCATTGCGACCCGTGTCGACGCCAAGGACGATGTCATGATCGTGTCGCCGGGAGGGGCAGGACAAACCTTCCAGCCTGCGGAAAGGAGCTCGGCAGGAGAAAAAGACTGGACCCAGACCAACATCAGGTTTTCAGGCGCCATAGCGCTCGATGCCACCGTTCCCCACAGATACGTGGATGCCTTTGAGAAGGCGAAATACCCGGTCGAGATCGTTGACCCGAAGAAATGGTTTACAGAGGAACAGATAGCGAAAGGGAAAGCGCCTCAGGCAGAATACGCGAAGCTCTTTGCGAGGACAGGGTTCTAAGACATGTATTGCGGGACCCCTCCTGACCGGTACGGGGTCCCTGCAACGGGGAAGGAGGTCCATTTCGTTGAAACAGGGAAAAAGTCAGGATCTTTATCAGGATTGGTCAGATATAATCGAACGCAATGCCGTTAACCTTACAGATAAGGTTTACATTCAAAGCCTGGATCAAGGCAGGGGTCTCACCTTCGGTGAGATGAATGACTACTGCAACCGGTTAAGCAACTTCCTGCAGAAAAAAAGGATTGCTGCCGGCGACAGGGTGAGCATCATCGGGAAAAATACGATCGAAACACTCGTCCTCTATTTTGGGATACTAAAATACGGTGCGATCGTGAATCCCATATTTTTTGAAGAGAGTGAGAGCAACTTTTACCGTATCGTCAATATGGTTAAACCAAAGATCATCTTCTTTGACGAGGATTTGAACCTTGATGCCTCCCAGTGCGCATCAACCGAATGGATAAAATTCTCGGAGCATGGAACCGGGCAGAAAGGCGACGGTTTTTTCACGGAACTCAAGGGCTACGACACTACCTTTCACGGACAGACCGTCAAAAAAGAGGATGTATGCATTATCCTCTACACATCCGGCACGACTGAAACCCCGAAGGGGATCCATATATCGAGGGAAGGCCTCTTCTATATGACGGATGAGATTACCGACAGGACAGGCATAACGGGAGAGGACAGGGTTCTTGAATACCGGGCCTATAACTGGGCGTCCGTACAGCTTCTGACCGTACTCTCCTCCATGTTCAAGGGGGCCACTCTTTTTCTCGCCAAGAAGTTTTCACGAAGACATTTTCACGATTGGCTGAAGACGCACGGCATCACGATCTCATCAGGCGTCCCTGCCGTGATCAATATGCTTATAAACGAGCCGGTCGCCTTGAGGCGGGATGACATACCTGCGCTGAAATATATAACCTCCAGTGCGGCGCCGCTGAGCGTGGAAAGTCACATGCGTTTTGAGGAGCTTTACGGGATCCCGATCCAGCAGATGATGGGGATGACCGAGGCAGGATGGATGGCAGGGAACCCTCCGGGCAGGCGCAAGGTCGGTTCCGTCGGCCTCCCGATGAAACACAAGGAGATAAGGTTTCTCAACGAGCAAGGCGGGGAGTGTGCGGCCGGCGAGATTGGAGAGATGATCGTAGGCGGCAGGTCCATGGGTCTCTGTTATGTAAAGGATGACGGCAAGACAGAACGGTTCCCCGAACAGGGGTTCCCCACCGGGGATCTGGGCTACAAGGACGAAGAAGGTTACATCTACATCACGGGCAGGAAGAAGGACCTGATAATACGGGGAGGCATCAACATATCTCCCATGGAGATCACGTCCCGTGTAATGGAACACCCTGCGATCCGGGAGGCGGCAACAGTGGGAGTGCCGGACAGTATCTACGGGGAAGAGGTCGTCTGTTTTGTTGTGACAAGGATGGAATCGGATGTAAGCAACGACGATATAATAGGCCATTGCAAGAAGACGCTTCCCGATTTCAAGATACCAAAAAAGATTATCTTTTTAGAGTCCTTGCCCCGCAATCAGCGCGGAAAGGTTGCGAAAAACGACCTTTTAAAATTATTTGAGGAAAACAGCAAGTAATATGTAACATAATATTAAATAAAAGAAGGGGGAAGAAATGAAAAAAGATCGTGTTTATATGGGAAGGTTGGTTGTTTCTGTTTTACTAATAATGTTTCTCACAATGTCAATGGCAACCGCAGCAGAAAAACCCGTAAAGATAGTGATAAGCGGTGGGACTGCAGGCGGGGCATGGTCGGCCGTAACCGAAGGGGTTGCCGAGTCGTTGAGGCGAAGTCTGCCTTCAGGTTCTTCAATATCGACAACCTCCGGCACTGACGCGACCAATTTTATTCGCATAGAAAAAGGGTCGTCCGATCTTGTTTTAGGTGTTTCGTCCACAGCAATGAGCGCAATAAAAGGCAGGGAGCCCTATAAGTCGCCGATGAAAAACATCAAGGCCATCACCGCACTGTTCGATGAACCCTTCCAGTTTGTTATCCTTAAAAAGACGGGGATCAAAGACTTTGCCGATATAAAGTCAAAACAATACCGGCTGCGCCATTCACCGAACAAGAAGGGTAACTTTATGGAGATAGTCTGCGAGAAGGTATTCGAGCAGTACGGGTTTGACTATAAGACACTGGAAAAGTGGGGCGGCAAGATCTTTTACAACAGTTACGGGCAATCGATAAACCTGATGCGAAGCGATAGCCTCGACTCTTTAAGCGGTTGCAGCCCTGTCCCGACTACCCAGTTTGTGGAACTCTCGGGTACGCACGACATAACCATCCTCCCCTTAAATGAAAAGGCTATCAATGCGATCAATAAAGAGTTCGGAACAAGCAAGATGGTTATCCCTGCCAGCGCCTATAAATTTCTGTCCGCTGATGTTCCAACGATAGCTGCCAGGAATATCCTCGCGTGCAAGGCCGATCTGCCTGAGGACCTTGTCTATAAGATCACCAAGTCAATCTATGAAAAGCGCGATTACCTCGCCAGTGTCCATGTGGTTCTGAAAGGATTGAACCCGTCTTTCATGATGTCAACGGGGGGTGTTCCTCTGCATCAGGGGGCAATACGATTTTACAAAGAGATCGGTATTCTGAAATAATCAGGATGAAGTCTCGCTCCCGATACCATATTCCCTGCGAGGGGGATAGGGGATCGGGAGCCACTTTTAGCCGATAGAGGTAAAATCCTATTGAAGGATGGACCTTGATGGGAGGGAATTATGAGATTTGATTCCGTTATGAAGCAGGTGGCGAGGGTCATTGCTATTGTCGCTACCCTGTACCATGTCTACATTGGTTTCTTCGGCCTCACCAGACCCCTTGCAAATTACGCAATCACACTTTCGCTGTTCATGTGTCTTGCCTTTCTTTATGTTCCGTTCAGAGGGAAGGGAAAAAGGATTACGATCTTCGATGCCTGTCTGGCCCTGTTGTCCCTGGTCGTCGGATTTTATGTCGTCGCGAATTACCAGGTAATATCCGTTCGTCCCACGATGGTGGGAGAACTGACCAACTTCGAGTACGGGCTCGGCATCCTGGCAATAATATTGGTGCTGGAATCAACCCGCAGGACCATAGGAATGCCCCTTGTCTATATCGCGATGTTCTTTCTCCTGTATTGCTATTTTGGAAATCATCTGCCCGGCATGTTCAGTCATGGTGGATTTTCAAGCGGTGATATTGTCGAATCCATGTACCTGACGCTCGACGGCATACACGGCACACCCATAGCAGTTGTAGCAACCCTCGTTATTCAGTTTGTGCTCTTCGGGGCCTTCCTCGAAGGCTCAGGCGCCGCAAAGTTCTTCGTTGACATATCAATGTCATTGATGGGACGCCTGAAGGGTGCCGCAGGACACATCGGAAATTTTGCAGCAGCCCTCTTTGGTACAATGACGGGCAGCCCGACTGCGAGTACGGTAACGGTCGGTTCCTTCGGCATACCCATGATGAAAAAGACGGGATTTACGCCCATATTTGCCGGCGCCATTACATCCGTATCGTGCACGGGTGCCGCTTTAATGCCCCCGGTCATGGGAACGGCCGCCTTCCTTATGGCTGAAATGACAGGGGTCAGGTACATTGATATATGCAGGGCCGCTATCTTTCCGGCCGTACTCTATTTCTTTTCCTGTTCCCTCATCGTCTATCTTGAAGCGTCCAAAACGGGCATTGTAGGCTTCAGGAAAGAGGAGCTTCCGAGCTTTCTCAAAACGCTCCCCATAAGCCTGCAATACATGGGTCCGATCGCGGTGCTTATCATACTCCTGATCATAGGATATGCGCCTGCCCTGTGCGCCGTTGTCGCCTCCTTCCTGATATTTCTTGCAAGCTTTTTCAGGAAGGGGACACGTATGAATCTGCGCAGCCTCATCAACACACTGGAGGCTACCTCCAAGACATCCATATCGGTTGCAACGTCCTGTGCGTCTGCCGGTATAGTTGTCGGCGCAATTGTCCTGACAGGGCTCGGCGGAAAGTTCGCGAGCATAGTGGTTGCCGTATCGCACCAGAGCCTGTTCCTGGCACTCTTCCTCACGATGATCGCCTCGCTCATACTGGGCATGGGCATGCCGCTGCCCGTAGTGTACATCCTGACTGCCGTGCTTTGCGGCCCGGCAATATCCACCCTCGGCATTCCGGTAATAGCCGCCCACCTGTTCCTCGTCTACTTTGCCTGCATATCGGCCGTTACGCCTCCCGTTGCGGTCGCCGCATATGCAGCGGCTGCAATAGCGGAGGACAACCCGGTGAAGATAGGTTTTGCGGGATTCAAATATGCCATAGCGGGTTTTATTATCCCCTATGTTATGGTCTACGATCAATCGATACTGCTTGAGGGAGGTCTTTTGAAGATCGCCATTGCCGTTGCATCATGCACCGTGGGCGTTTTTGCGCTCTCCTCGGCCGTATCCAACTGGCTGTTTACCACATTAACGTCCTGGGAAAAGGGGCTGCTTTTCGCGGGTGGTATCCTCCTTGTTTATCCCGAACTAATCACGAGCCTGATAGGTATTTGTTGCATAGCCCCTGTATTTCGCATAAATTATGCGAAGAAACATTTATTGATGAAAACAAGCGGCGGTCGGTAAAAAAGTACCGCCGCTTGAATAACGTCCTGGGAGGTATAAAAATGGCTAAAGATCCTGGTTTGGGGATAAAGATCAATGCGGAGGTCATCGGTCTCAAAGGAGAATGTAACGCGGGCCATAAGGTCGGGGACCGGTTCGAGGTCAGTTGCTGGAATACCGGAGGCATGTGCGGCTTTCTCTATCATGCCATATTCCCGACACTGCAGGTGATGCAGTTTGACGGCAGTTACCCCTGGGGAACGGATGAGACTGTTATTTATTGTCCTGACAGCTACAATTTACTTACCATCAAGTTGTGGAGGGTCAAGGAATAATGGGCAGTGGCATGCGGGTAATGTAAAAGGAGAACAGGAGGTATCGTGAAAAAGATCATAGTCGGAATTACAGGGGCAACGGCCGTTATCTATGGGATACGGCTCCTTGAGGTATTGGCGGAACTGAACGTGGAGACCCATCTGATCCTCTCCGAACAGGCCAAGAGAAATATATGCATAGAGAGCGAATATGAGGTCAATGCGGTAGAAGGGCTTGCCGGCCGGGTACACGATATAAAGGATATGGCAGCTTCCATCTCAAGCGGGTCTTTTAAAACCGACGGGATGGCGATCGTCCCGTGCACGATAAAGACATTATCCGGCGTCGCCCACTCATATAACGACAATCTCATCGTGAGGGCGGCCGACGTTGCCCTGAAGGAAAAAAGAAGGCTCGTTCTTATGGTAAGGGAGACGCCCCTGCATAAAGGTCATCTTGAGATGATGTGTAAGGTCGCCGATCTGGGAGGTGTTATCCTTCCGCCTGTCCCTGCCTTTTACAATGCCCCGAAAACGATCAAGGACATCATCGACCACACCATAGGGAAGATCCTTGACCAGTTCGACATCGGCCACTCCCTGTTTAGAAGATGGGAGGGCGTGGAAGACGACACAGGGGCAGCGGGACTGAATATGGTCCGCTCAGCCTGAAAAAAGGATAGCATTCTGGAAAGAAAAAATATTACAATGCAGGAAATACCTGCTAAGATAAGGCATAATGATCGACACTGCCCCAAGTCTTATCTTGACAGACAAGAAAGGTTCTACTATGTTATCTTTATTGAATATTCGACCCTGAGGTGCACCTGTGGCAAGCAGTAAAATGAAGGCGGTGTTTAAGACGGTCCAGAGGGGAAGGATCTCCGACAACGTCGTCTATCAGATAAAGAAGAGCATTATCGACGGTATATATAAACCGGGAGAAAAGCTGCCCTCGGAGAAATATCTCCTGGAGATGTTTAACGTCAGCAGGGGATCCTTGCGGGAGGCGTTAAAATCTCTGGAGCGGATCGGATTTATAGTGATAAAAACGGGTGTATTCGGCGGCGCATATGTAACCGACAAGGCAATGCATTCGTTCTCGGACACCCTCTATGACATCATCAGGATGAACAAGGTCAGCTTTCATGAACTGCTGGAAACGAGGGAGATCATCGAACCGGGGATCGCAGCCCTTGCGGCCGTAAAAAGAACCAAAGAAGACATTAAGCAATTGGAGGCGCTGAATACCCTCAGAGAAAAATCAATAAAGGCAGACAAGGTCCCGATCGTTGTGAATATCGACTGGCATCAGGGGGTTGCGCTGGCTTCAAAAAACCAGTTGCTCTCTCTTGTTGTTGATGCCATCGCCATGATCCTGAATGATGAGTTCAAGAAAATCAGTTTAAGTCTGGAGGACCACCGCGTGATCCTTGATTTCCACAAGAAGATAACCGCCTGCATTAAGGATGGGAACGCAAAGGGCGCCTCAACGCTTATGTATGAGCATATCGGCGACGTATTAAAAAGGTTGTCCGGAAACTGAAACATAGCATTGCCGATATCCCCAATCCCTTCAAAACATGATGGTCCGACCCCTTGATAACATGGCGTTTAAGAGACTGTTCCAGACACCGGAAAAACAGATTAAACCCGGTGATATATTTTCTGATATTTTGGCAATTCTATTGACAAATTCACTCAGGTTTACTATAAAATGTTTAAAATCTCATTATTCCAGGAGGGTTATGTATGAAACATTCAGGGGTAAGGCTTTTTCTTTTATTCTTCATTGTATCCGTCTGCCTTCTTTCTATGCCGAATCTTGCAGGGGCGCAGCAGAAGGTTACCACGCTTAATTTTTCGAACTTCTTCCCTGCACCGCACAAGAACAGCATCCTTGCAGATGCATGGTGTAAAGAGGTAGAAAAGAGGACAAACGGTAAAGTCAAGATCACCTACTTTGCGGGCGGCACACTGACACCGGCAGCACAGACCTACGACAACGTTGTAAAGGGGATAGCGGACATCGGCGAGAGTTGCTTCGCTTACACACGGGGCAAATTCCCCATGATGGAAGTAATCGACCTTCCGCTCGGCTATAAGAGCGGGGCGCAGGCAACAGCGCTTATCAATGCATTCTACGCCAAATTCAAACCGAAAGAACTTAACGACGTAAAGGTCCTCTTCCTCCATGCGCATGGCCCCGGTATTCTCCACAGCAAAAAACCTGTGACAAAACTGGAGGAAGTGAAAGGCATGAAGATCAGGGCAACCGGTCTTTCCGCGAAGGTCGTGCAGGCCCTTGGCGGGGCACCTGTGGGCACCACTATGCCGGAGACCTATGATGCACTCCGTACCGGTGTTGCAGAAGGCGCACTGGCCCCCTTTGAAGCCCTCCAGGGCTGGAAATGGGGCGAGGTCGTCTCTTCCTCGACCCAGGACTTCGGTGCTGCCTACACAACGGGTATGTTTATCGTCATGAACAAGGCTAAATGGAACGCCCTGCCGCCTGATGTCCAGAAGGTTATGGAGGACGTGAGCAAGGAATGGATAACAAAACAGGGCCAGGTCTGGGACGAGATCGACAAAGAAGGTTACGATTTCACCAAAAAGAGAGGGAACAAGATTATCTCTCTCTCGAAAGAAGAAGATGCCAGATGGGCAAAAGCGGTGAAACCGCTCCTTGACGAATATGTGGGCTACGCGAAGGCAAAAGGCCTTCCCGGCGACGAGGCCGTGAAGTTCTGCACCGACTATCTTAAGACACACTAACAGCAATACCTTGGCAAGGCACAAAGGGGACACCTGTGAGTGTCCCCTTTTTTGTACAAAACATAGTACGGCGATAAGGCGGTCGAATCTTAAATGCTTTACTTTATCATGGAATATGACATATAAAAAAAGAGCACCTAACAAGGCTGGTTTTAAAAAATGAGCAAAAGATTCTTAGAAGGGTCAGTACTGTTCGTCAGCATACTGAAATGGTCGCTCCTTGCAGCCCTTGTCGGCGTCGTGGTGGGATGTGCGACGGCAATCTTCCTTAAGCTCCTCGACCTCAGTATATCGGTCACTTCACCGTACAGGTATTATTTTTTCCTGCTGCCGGTCGCACTATTCCTGAGTACGCTGCTGGTACAATACCTTGCACCGGAGGCAAAAGGCCACGGGACAGAGAAGGTGATTGAGGCGATCCACAAACGTTTCGGCAGGATAAACCCCGCCGTGGTACCTGTTAAGCTTGTCGCAACGATCATAACCCTCGCCTTAGGGGGAGCAGCGGGCAAGGAAGGTCCCTGTGCGCAGATCGGGGCGGGGCTTTCGTCGATCATTGCGAGCTTCCTGAAATTCGACAACAAGGACCGGCGGAAACTGGTCATATGCGGTATAAGCTCAGGGTTTGCCGCTGTCTTCGGCACACCGATAGCAGGCGCGATGTTCGGACTTGAGGTATTGTTTGTGGGCGGCGTCCTCTATGATGTACTGCTGCCGTCATTCATCGCGGGCATCGTAGGGTATCAGATCACAACGTATCTGGGGATCACCTATTTCCATGAGCCCCTGCGCTTTGTGCCGATGTTCAGCAGTTTCTTTTTCATCAAGGTCTGTCTGAGCGGCCTGTTCTTCGGCTTCTGCTCGTTCCTCTTCATCGAGATATTGAGATTTTTCGAACACCTGAGCGAAAGGATAAGGTTATGGGCACCGTTCAAGGGGCTCATAGGAGGGGCTTCCCTGGTACTGTTATCGTTGATATTCTCGACAACATACCTCGGGTTGGGATTGGACACCATCAAGTCGGTACTGGAAGGAGGTCACATTGCCCGGGGCGCCTTCCTTTTAAAGATGCTTTTTACGTCTATAACCCTCAGTTTCGGCGGGAGCGGAGGGATAGTCACCCCGATCTTTTTCATCGGCGCCACCTCGGGGAATTTTTTTGCAAATATCTTCGGACTGGATTCCACGATTTTTTCTGCGATAGGCATGGTGAGTCTCCTCGCGGGCGCCGCGAACACACCGATCTCCGCAAGCATAATGGCGATAGAACTCTTCGGGGCATCGGTTGCGCCCTATGCCGCTGTCTCATGCGTTATAAGCTTCCTTATGACCGGTCACAGAAGCGTATACCCAAGCCAGGTACTCACTATCTCGAAATCACCTTCAATCAAGATCCAGAGGTTCAAGGGGCTTGACGAGAGCGAGGATATTTTCATAAGGCCGAGACCCAAAAGCATCATAGGATTTGTGGCAAAGACGATCAATAAGATCAAAAAGAAATAATCTTTATTAAGCCGTGTCCGGAGGGGTCTTAAGTCGCAGTATCTTCATCGAGAAAGGATGCCAGCCTGTCTCTGTCGATGATGGTTATCATCTTTCTTCCCTTCTTGATTAACTTCAACTTTTCAAAACGATTTAACGTATTCGTGGCAGTTACCCTTGAAAGGCCCGTCAGGCTTGCGATATCTTCATGGGTTATATTTTTCCTGATCGTTATACCCTCGTGCGTATCCTGTCCGACCTGATAACTGAGCTTCACGAGTATGTGGGCGATCCTTTTCTGGGCGTCGAAGAACGAGATGTTTTCAATTTGCAGGCCGAGAAGCCTTACCTTCCTGGCAATGGTGGTGATGATCAGAAACGCGACGCTTGGATGTTGTTGTATTAATCTTTCTGCGCTGTCAATAGTGATAACATAGAGCTCCGATTCCTCAAGCGTTGTTACCGTAGAAAAGTTGTGATAGCGGTCGAAGGCGGCGCTTTCACCAAAAAAGGTATTGTTTTCCTGTATTGCGATTATCTTTTCCGAACCGTCTTCTTTCAGGATGCTGAGTTTTGCCTTGCCTTTATTGATAAAATAGAAACATTTGCTTCGCTCACCCTGCATGTAGACTATTTCACCGGGACCATATCTTTTTATTGTTGCGATGGAAAGCAACAATTCCAGCTCATCTTTGTACCTGCCGACATTGTCGATCACATAAGGGGAATCACGATAAAAGTATGCTTCGTCCATAGTAAGCGCCCAGATTTTTTATCAAAATATCATGAATGTAGTCTGTTTTACAGAAAAAAAGGGTTTTTTACGGCGAATATATGGTTGTATAGAGAATCGGCAGACCGGATAAAGAGAAAATAGTACCTTTGGAATAATCCTTTTTAAGTAACATATGGCAGTCTGGTGCTGCTGGTAAAACACCGGGAAAGAGCATGCTGGGCCTTTCCCGGTGTTTTATTCAGATGATTTTCAATAACGCCTTATTCCACCCCGACGGGCCGATCCCTTCCTGGAGAATGATATTCGGGATATTATGCCCTGCAGCGTGTCTGCCGTCTGCCCGCCGGACAAGTATTGCAACGTCTGTCGCTTCGAGCATCGGGAAATCATTAGGGCTGTCCCCGATCGCTATGCTTTTCACCTCGCCGTAAACCTTTTGATAGAGGCCGATCAGGATGGAGACCGCCCTGCCCTTATCGCTGTTTCCCAGTATGTGATAAAAACTTCCCTGCGTGAAATTGAACCCCATCCCTTTGATCCCGGAGAAAAGCTCCCTCGATGCGTCCTCGTCGCCATCGAACAGGAAGGGCTCGTCGAAGTCCCTTCTTTGCGCCATCCCGGCTTCATTCAGGGACAGACCGGTGACATCCGCAAGTTCCTCTGCATTCATATCCCCGAATCCTCTGATGCCGAATCCTTTATCTTTCAATTGCCGCAAGGCCTCGCGCAGATCGCCGTACCGGGCGCCGAGCCTGATAATATGATAATATTCGTCCTCGGATGCGCTGCCTGCAAGGGTTATCAATCCGGGATCAAAATATCCCTTCGGGATAAAGATCCCCCCACCGTTCTCCGATATAAAAGGGTGCCTGTTGTTCAGCCTTTTTCTGTAATGCTCGATCTCCGCCCTTGTCTTGCTCGAACAGATAACAAGCGGAATTGCGCGCTCCCTGATGAGCTCCAGGGCGGGCAGCGCGTCATGAAACGAGTACGCCTGATCCAGCAGCGTACCGTCGAGGTCGGTAAAGATAATAATGTGCTGCATTAAGCCCTCTGCCGCTTTTTCGAAAGCAGAACAAAAAAGCCTGTATTTGCATTTTCATGCACCAGATATTATAATATATAATTAAAGGCTTCAGTAAAAGATAAAGCATTTTCCGGATTTGTCAAAATAATATCTATATAAATTGTCTAACCCCAGGAGGTGCAGCATGTCTGATTTCTATCAAACAGGCTTGATCGCAACGTTACATCGTTTGGGCAAAGAAAAGATTGAGGCCATCGAATCAAAGCTTAACAGATATGCACAGGAAAGGCCTATTGCGCTCGTCTTGCCGTCCCTTTACAGCGAGCTTAACGGGGCGGCACTAAAAAAGATCGTCGAGGAGCTGAAATACGTTCAGTATATAAGGGAGATCGTGGTTACCCTGGGTCCTGCCTCTGAGAGCGAGTTTCAGAACGTAAAAGACTTCTTCTCTGTCCTGCCGCAAAAGACAAGGGTTATCTGGAACAACGGCAAAAGGATGAAAAAGATATACAAGGCAATAGAATCTGAAGACCTCCCGACGGGCTCGGAGGGAAAGGGGAGGTCCGTATGGATGGCTTACGGGTATATCCTCTCAAGGCGCGAGTTTAACGCCATTGCGCTCCACGATTGCGACATCGTCACATACAGCAGGGATCTGCTTGCACGACTCTGCTACCCGGTGACCAACCCCAGCCTCGATTACGATTTCTGCAAGGGGTTCTACACGAGGGTTACGGACAAGATGCATGGAAGGGCGACGAGGCTTCTTGTCACGCCTCTCATAAGGGCGCTCGAGAAGATCATAGGCTATCATCCGCTTCTGATGTTCTTCGACAGTTTCCGGTATATCCTTGCCGGAGAATTCTCAATGGACATTAACCTTGCCAGGGTAAACAAGATCCCGGGGGACTGGGGTCTCGAGGTCGGGACGCTCGCCGAGGTATACCGGAATACCTCTATAAACAGGGTATGCCAGGTAGATATCGCCGACAACTATGAACACAAGCACCAGGTGCTTTCCCCGGAGGATGCCACGAAAGGTCTGCACAAGATGTGCATAGACATCTCCAAGTCGGTCTTCAGGACCCTGGCATCCGAAGGGGTAGTCTTTTCCGACGGCCTTTTCAAGACCCTCGTCGCGACGTATGTCCGTACTGCCCAGGATATGCTGAAGAGATACGAGGACGACGCATCCATTAACGGTCTTTACTTTGACAGGCACCAGGAAAGCCTCGCCGTGGACACCTTCACGCACGGCATCAGAAAGGCCGCAGAGGTCATCATGAAAGACCCTCTCGGCGTCCCGCTGATCGCAAGCTGGGACAGGGTTACCGCGGCGATACCCGACATCCCCGACAAGATCAAAGAGGCAGTGGAGGAAGACAATGCATAGCGATACCGGCATGGGAACGCCGCGCGGGTTCCATAGATACCCTGACCAAGGAGGATCGGCATGAGTGCAAAAACCGTATCGTATAAAATCTCAATAACGGCCTTTGTCCTGTTTGTTCTGTTAATTGCCGGTTGCACAAAACCTCCCACGCAGGAGATAGCGAAGGCGGAGAAGGCCCTTGAGGAGGCGAAACTAAAAGAGGCGCATCTCTACGCACCCGATATTTACAAAAAGGCAGAGGAATCCCTTAAGAACGCAAAAGGCCTCGTTGTCAACAAGCAATACAAGGAGGCAAAAAAGGCAGCCGAAGAGACCGTTCAATTTGCCCAACAGGCAATAAAAATGGTGGAGCCAGGCAAGAGAAAAATAAAAAAAGAGGCGGAACTGGTACTCAAGGAGGTAGAGAAATCTCTCGTCGAATTTAAAACATTGGCCGCCAAGGCTATAAAGAAGAAGGTCTTTGCCGCCAGTGAGGGCGTCGAGGGATTAATAGGAAAATGGGAGATCGATCTCGTCAATATAAAAGAAAAGCTGCAGAACCGTCAGGCAAAACAGGCCTATGATGATTTAAACGCGATCAGAGAGGAGATAAAGAGTAAAAAGGAGATGGTTGACAGCACAATCTCTTCAAAACCTGAAAAGAAGTAATTCAGCGCACTGCGGCAAGGATTCTTTAAAGAATGCAACAAAGGCCCGTGCAACAGTGAGGACGGAAGGATAGATGAAAACACTTATAGCATTGGTTGTTGTTGTCTTTTTATTTATGGGCTTTGTCTTCCTGGGCATGCCTTCTATCATAGGAAAAGAGACCGCCAGGCTCAGGTCGGAGGTTCAGGACCTCCAGGCGAGGATACAGACATTGGAAAAGTTCAAACAAAGACAGGAGGACGCGTGGAAACTAAACGGCTTGAAACCTGATGCCGATTTTCAGAAGGTTATCAGAAGCGTCAACAGCCTCTCTTTGAAAATCGCAAACCTCGAGGATGGTCTCAATAAACGTATCGCTTCGATCAACAGCGAACTGGAAAAACAAAACCTTGCCCATGCGGATTCCCTCAAACAACAATCCGAGGCGATCAACGCACTCTACGAAGAATTTACGGGTATCTGGAAAAAGATCTATTTAAACTCACTCGTAATAAACATCAAGACACACATCGTCGGGGCCAAGACCGAACTGGCCTCTAAAAATATCGGGAACGTCAAGGCAGAGCTCCAGGTCATCTCCGAGGAGCTTCAGAAGGTGAAAGACGCTGTCGATGATACAGACAAAAAGGCCTTCGACGATCTCAAGGCCATAGTCGAGAATACAAAATCCGAACTGGACGTGAGCCTCCTTGGAGCGAACAACATGATCAACCTTCTCTGGTATGAACTGGACAAAACCTTAGGGGCCTTACAATAGATATGCTTGCAGTGTCTTTCATAACGGTCTCCATAATCTTTGTATATCTTCTCGTCACCCATACTGTGCATGGGGTGCCGTACATCAAATGTATTAATAATATTTCGCTTGAGACAGCGCTGCGGTACAAGCGCCGGGCATTAAATATTACTCAATGTAAGCTGTTTAATAAAAGCTTTACCGGCTAAATATTATCATAAGCTATAATATATTTATAGGGAGATAATATTATGGGCTTCATAGATATTTTGCTGCGACGAAGACATCTGTTGTCGTACAGACTGGTTTTCGATTCAAACGGAAGGATATCCGTAAACGTTTCCCCGTCAACACCGTCCCTGCCCGATCATGAATACATACGGTTATGGTCATATTTCTACACAGAGTCAATGCGTGTTCTCAATTACCCCGAGAACATTACCGCGCTTCTGTCGCTCGCAACCCTTGAAAAGATAGTGGATAAACCCTTTGATGCACTGACGGATTGTTTCGACAGGGCCGGGCTGTCCGACAATCTCCATTACACCGAAGAAGCAGTTCCCGGTGATATCGTATTGACCGGTGATTTTTACTCAAAGGATATGCGGCGTATCCTTGCGGCACAGTTCCCCGCCGGCATCTCCGACAATTTTGCCGTTTATGGCGGGGTTGGCCTGCTCCAGTATTCGATCAACAGGTGCAGAGAAAACAGCGATGACCTGCGCATTGTCCATAATACCGTCGAGAATCTGATTTTTCTTTTCAAGGGCAAGAATGATACGGTAAATTCCTTTCCTGATACCGCCTATGCCTTAGCGGCCGGATCGTTCAACAGCCCGGGGAGGGATTAATGGGTGCATTGATCCTGGTAATAATCCTTCTGGCGATCGTTACCATATTTTCGGTTCAGAACGCTGCGCCGGTCACTATTTCATTCATCTTCTGGAGATTCGAGGCGTCTCTCGCTATAGTGATATTTCTTTCCGTACTGCTCGGCATTATTATAGGCGGCATCATCGTCTTCTCCATCCGGGCGTCAAAGAAGAAACAGACCCGCACGGGGAGCACAACAAAAGAAGATAACAGGGGAGCTGCTACATGAAAAAAACGCTCATACTGATCGTCGTCCTGTCGGTCCTCGTAGTGGCCCTGGGACTAAGCCTGAAGACAGGTACACAGCACAAGGAAGACAACCGTGAACAAAATTCGTATAAACAGATAAGAGGCACGATCAGGGATGGGGATACCCTCTTTACCATTTTCAAAAAGTACAAACTTGAACTGAATGAGCTTTTTGAGATCAGGGATTCGTCTGCGGGGATCCATGACCTGAGCAAGCTGTGCGCCGGACGCCCGTACAGGATGACGATCGACGGGAATAACCGGGTAAATTCTTTTGTCTATTTTGTTGACGATGACAGCTTTCTCAACGTTGTCCGTTCCGGGTCAGGTTTTCATACGGAAAAGGTGGCCATCGATTATGAGGTGCGCATCCGCCATATCGGCGGCACAATAAAAGACAACCTTATCTCGTCCATAGGGGAAGACAGGGAAGACACCCTGCTGGCCATGGAGGTCTCGGATATATTCTCGTGGGACATTGACTTTACCACCGATATACGGGAGGGGGACACCTTCAGGATCATAGCAGAGGGCATGTACTTAAACGGGGAATTCAAAAAATACGGCGATATATTGTCTGTAGAGTTTGTAAATAACGGGGAATTGTATCGTGCATACAGATTTGAGAACGGCGGAGAAGCTGATTATTACGACCCCCTCGGGAGATCGGTCAGGAGGGCCTTTCTGAAGGCGCCCCTCAACTTCAAGAGGATAAGCTCGTATTTTTCAAAAAACCGCTTTCATCCCATATTAAAAAGACACAGACCCCATCACGGTGTTGATTATGCCGCGCCCCGCGGAACCCCCGTCTCTGCAACCGGCAAGGGAACCGTTGTATTCGCAGGCCGCAGGGGGGCTTACGGCAAACTCGTGATCCTCAAACACAAGAACGGCTACAGAACCTATTACGGGCATCTGTCGCGGATAGCGAAAGGGGTGAGAAGGGAAGTGGGCATCGACCAGGGGCAGCTTGTCGGTTACGTGGGGAAAACGGGCCTTGCCACGGGGCCTCACCTTCATTACGAAATGAGGGTAAGGGGCGGGTACGTGAACCCCCTCGGCTTGAAACAACCTTATGAAAAGACCATTCCTGAAAAGCGGATGGCTGAGTTTATGGACGTCACACGGAAGATGAACCGGGATCTCGCCTCCATACCCGTCTCGGCTCCGGTATATGCAAAAAAGGACCTTTAAATGGAAACATATCTGAAACAGATACTAATCCCTTCGGCAGTAACGCTCTTTTCGATACTGGTGCTGTTCGGCATCAGGCTGGTGCTCTTAAAGGCCCTGCGCAGGTGGACCCACAGGACGAAAACAAAGCTCGACAATATGGTCGTCAACTCCCTGAGCCTGCCGTCCTTATACTGGTGCATCGCGATTGGGATATACATCGGTATCGCCGTATCGGAAATGCCGGCAAAATATGTTCACTATCTGAATAAGAGCATCGACGTCATAGTGATCCTTTCCATAACCTTTGCCGCGGCAAGCCTTTCCGGCAGGGTCTTCCGCAACTACATTGAAGATTCGAACCTGCCCATACCGACAACGGGCCTTGTTTACAGCATCATCAAGGGAACGATCGTCATCATAGGTCTGCTGGTTATGCTCAACTCACTGGGGGTCTCCATAACCCCCATTCTGACGGCCCTGGGGGTAGGAGGTCTTGCGGTAGCCCTTGCCCTGCAGGATACCCTTGCCAACCTCTTTGCCGGGATCCACATACTCCTCGAGAGATCCATCCGGATCGGGGATTTCGTGAAGCTCGAGACCGGTGAAGAAGGATACATCGAAGACATCACATGGCGGGTAACGAGGATAAGGATGCTGCCCAATAACATGGTGATAATCCCGAACAGTAAGCTCGCCAAAAGCATCGTAACGAACTATTACCTTCCGGAAAAAAGGATGTCGCTTTTGATACCTGTTTCTGTCAGCTATTCCTCTGACCCGGAAAAGGTGGAAAAGGTACTCATCGAAGAGGTGGAAAAGGCTGTCGGGAACATACCGGGACTGCTTGGGGACCCCGCACCCTTTGTAAGGTTTATACCGGGCTTCGGCAGCAGCTCCCTCGATTTCACCCTCATATGCCAGGTACAGGAGTTCACCGATCAATACCTCGCGCAGCACGAATTAAGAAAAAAGATCTTTAAACGATTCGGAGAAGAAGGCATTGAGATACCCTTTCCCCACAGAACGGTCTACCTCAGGGAGGAAAAAGGTTGGGAAAAATGATCGAAGGATTCGAATTCAAACAGTGCACGAGCATACTGAAATCAACGGGGAAAAAGGCGGGGAACCTCCATACGCTGAGAGATATGATAGCCCGCGTTTCCGACGATTGCATATTCCACCACACCTATCAGTATTTCCTGAAAGAACACATCCTTGAGTATACAAACGATTTCGCCCATTGGGCCGGTGAGAGCCTCGAGGAACGATCCCTGGCAGAGCAGTTGTCCAGCATAGACCCTTACGAATTCGATAATATCAAGGGCCTCCGTAAAGAACTGTTATATGTCGTTGACGACTACCTTGAGAGATTTCCGGAACCCAGAGAAGCCATGCGCGGGGATGAATTCTTTTTTAACGAGACGGTAACCCTCGTATTTCCCATAGGATTAAAGGCAAAGAACCTTGCCGAATTTCTCATGGCTATAAAATATGTGGACATCGGGTCCATTTACTATCATTTCTATGAGGCAAGGATGCGTGTCGGCGGCGGGATAGACGATTTTTCAAAATGGATTGAAGAATCCCTGGGGAAAAAGGGATTGGCGGAAAGGATCCGGGCAATAGACCCCTTTATGCATAATATAGAAAACATAAGGAAACACATTGAAGAACAAATAGAGGAAGAATTGAGAGGCGACATGGAAGCCATGGGGGTAGAAGAATGATCAACCAATATACAGGTACATCGCCCAAGGGCGATCTGTTGCTCCTCCAGAGACTTGCCGGCGTCTTCCATGGACGGTCCTTCCTCCATGTCAATTCCACGCGTGAAGGAGGCGGGGTAGCGGAAATATTGCAGAGGATGATCCCTATCCTCCGGAGCCTCGGTATTGACGCACGATGGGAGGTAATCAAGGGCGACGAGGTATTTTTTGAGATAACCAAGAAGATCCATAACGCACTTCAGGGGAACAAGGAGATCATCACGGAGGAGATGTGGCAACACCATTTTGAAGTGAACAGACAGAATGCCGCCAACATCGACCTCGATGCAGATGCGGTGCTGATCCATGACCCGCAGCCAGGTCCCCTTGTGGAATTCAGGAAAAAAGGCTCCTGGATCTGGCGGTGCCATATCGATGTATCAAACCCGTTCAAAGATGTATATAACGCACTTGGGCGGTATGCATTGAAATACGATGCCGTGATATTTTCCGTGGCAAAGTTTGCGCGGGCAATGAACATGGACGAATTCATCATTTCCCCGTCAATTGACCCTTTAAGCGAAAAAAACAGGGAACTTACGGGTGAAGAGATAAATGAGACCGTCGAAAGGTTGGGCATACCCCTCGACAGGCCCATAATACTCCAGGTATCGAGATTTGACAAATTCAAGGACCCCCTTGGTGTTATAAAGGCATACAGGATGGTTAAAAAGTATAATGACTGCGTCCTGGTCCTCGCGGGAAGCCCTGCAACCGATGACCCTGAAGGGTCAATGATGTTGAAAGAGGTGAAAGAATTCGCAGCCGATGACCCCGATATCATTATCCTGCTTTTACCCCCGTTCAGTGACCGGGACATTAACGCCTTACAAAGGGTTGCCGGCGTGGTCCTCCAGAAATCACTGAAGGAGGGGTTCGGTCTTACTGTGGCAGAGGCGATGTGGAAGGGCAAACCGGTGATCGGCGGGGCCGTGGGGGGCATCCCGTTGCAGATTGCCCATGGCGTCACAGGGTTTCTCGTCCACTCCATTGAAGGAACTGCCTTCAGGATCAGGCAACTACTCAACGCACCCGAAATGGCAAAGACAATGGGGGAAAGGGCCAGAGAATTTGTAAGGAAGAACTTCCTCATCACAAGGCAGGTACGTGATTACCTTTCTGTGTGGTACGCAATAGAGAACAAGGGCAAAAGCATCATAGAACTTTGAAATACATCACAATAAATCCGAAGGAGGGCATCATGAAAACAGGCCGTACCCTTATCTTTGTATGTTTCTTATTCATAGTGTGCAGCAGCACCCTTGATGCGCTCTGCGTAAAAGTGAAAGAGGCAAACCTCCGGACAGGTCCTGGTACAAACTATGAAATAGGCTGGACAGTGTACAGGTATATGCCCTTTGAAAAGGTCGGTGTATCCCTGTCGGGCAACTGGTATGCGGTTAAGGACGTGGACAATACGGTCCTCTGGGTATACAGGAATCTTTTAACAAGCAAATACCGTTGTGTTGTTGTAAATACAGAAGGGGTGAACGTGCGGACAGGGCCGGGCCTGCATTACGAGAAACGGTTCGATAAGCCCATGGAAAAATATTATTCAGCCAGGGTACTCAAGAGGAAGGGATCATGGATCAAGATAATCGATGAAGATAAGGATACCGGGTGGATCCACAAGGACTACGTATGGGTACGATAGCGAAATATGGTGTACGATGAAGGATAATATGGTCTATTTCTGGAAAAACAGGGCTTCGGCATGATATAGTATAAATATCGGCCGTGATACGGGCACATTGTTCATTGCCGCAGAACGTTGAGAGGTTTCTCCCATGAAAGACGTCCTCGCATTGATCTTGGCCGGCGGCAGGGTAGATGATCTGGGCGTGCTCACCTTCTTCAGGCCCAAGTCCATCTTGCCTTTCGGCGGGCTTTACCGGATTATCGATTTCCCCATGAGCAACCTCATGCATTCCGGCATAGGACGCGTGGGGATATTCTCCCAATACAGACCGTTTCATCTAATGGAGCACATCTCAAACGGAGCGCCCTGGGGCATGATAGGGAGGAAGCGCTTTGCAACGATCCTGCCCCCTTTCAAGGGGCTGGGCGAGTCTGACTGGTACAAGGGGACTGCTGATGCCGTTTACCAGAATCTCGATTTCATAAGGCTTAATCAACCCGATCTTATTCTCATACTATCCGGAGACCATGTATACAGGATGGACTACCGGGATATAATCGAATTTCACCGTGAAAAAAGGGCCGATCTCACCGTGGCCTTCACGAAGGTCCCCCGCGAAGGCGCTCACCGGTTTGGTCTCGGCCTGATTCAGGACGAAGATGCCCGCGGCGGGAGGTTGCTGAAATATATCGAAAAGCCCGACCGGCCTGCCTTTGACTGGGCATCCCTTACCATATATGTCTTCAGGCCCGAGGTCCTCGTTGAGGCCCTCGAGGCAAATGCACGGGCAAGCTCTCATGAATTCGGCAGAGACATTATCCCTGCACTCCTCAAACGGTACAGGGTTTACGGCTTCAAGCATTCCGGGTATTGGGGATATACCCGCACACCTCAGGAATACTGGGAGACGAGCATGGACCTGCTGGGTAATAACCCGGGATTAGCTATAGATACCTGGGACGTGGTTACAAATCTGGCCCACTGGGACATCCAGGACAGGCAACCTGCATTCGTAGGGTCTTCTGCGATAATAAAAAACTCCCTCCTTTACTCAGGATGCCGTATAAAGGGTACGGTAATAAACTCGATACTCTTCTCCGGGGTTGAGATAGATAGTGGTGCGGTGGTAAAGGATTCAATACTCTTTTTCGACACAAAGATAGGGAGGAACGCCAGGATCACGAGGACAATCGCCGACAACAAGGTCCGTGCAGGGAGGAACGCCAGAGTAGGTGAAGCCCATGATGCCGGCAAGCTCTGCATTATCGGACGCGGCACGGACATACCGGAAGGCATTACGATATCTCACGGGGTAACGATATTCCCGAACCTCGGCCCGGAGCATTTCAAGAAAAGTCACTTTGCACCGGGGGATACCATCCAATGAGGAAGACCCTTACCATTCTCCTGGCCGGCGGTATCGGCAGCAGATTAAATATCCTGGTGCGCCTCAGGGCAAAACCGGCAGTTCCCTTTGGGGGCATATACCGGATCATCGACTTCACATTGAGCAATATAGCAAATTCGGGTCTCACCAAGGTAGCCGTTCTTACACAATACAAGCCCCTTTCATTGATGGATCATATCGGCGACGGTTCTGCGTGGGACCTGTCGGGCCGCACGAGAAGCATCAAGATACTGCCGCCCAAGACAGGCGAAAAGGATTGGGATTGGTATAAAGGAACAGCAGACGCCGTGAGGCAGAACCTGGACTTTATCACCTCCGCCAGGGATTACAGTAACGTACTGATCCTCTCCGGCGATCACATCTACGCAATGGACTACGGTTCGCTTGTCGGGTTCCATCGCGATCACAATGCAAAGGTAACAATAGGCATGATCCAGGTCCCCGAGGCAGAGACACACAATTTCGGTATCGGCATTATTGACGGCAAGCACAGGATCATCGACTGGGAGGAAAAACCAAAGCGGGCGCGCTCAACCCTTGCATCCATGGGGATATACGTCTTTGACAGGGACTACCTCGTTGCTATGCTGAAAAAAACAGACAAGATCGATTTCGGACACCACATAATCCCGAAGGCCATGCGTGAAGGGAATGTATACGCGTATCCTTTTAAAGGTTACTGGAAGGATGTGGGAACCATCCAGGCTTACTGGGACGCCAACATGGACCTCCTGGACCCGCGATCGCGCCTCAATCCTGAAGCGTGGAAAACCAAGACGAACGTTATCGCCGAAGGCCCCTCTTACGACCGTCCGCCCATCCGCATTACCGATGAAGCAGAGGTATTCAATTCGGCAATCTCACCCGGTTGTGTTATCAAGGGTCGGGTCCGGCGCTCGGTACTCTCTCCCGGTGTGATCGTGGAAAAAGGTGCATTTATCCAAGATTCTGTCATTATGCATGATACCGTTGTAAAATCGGGTGCCTCCGTTAACAGGTGTATCGTTGATAAGCGCGTGGTGATCGGCAGGAATTGCACCCTCGGTATCGGCAATCCTGAAAACGTGAATACCGAATTTCCGGAACAGCTCAATTCCGGTATAACCCTCATCGGAAAATGGGCCGAGATCCCCGATCAAACACAGATAGGCACGAACTGCATCGTGTACCCCACGGCCGCTAAGACCGACTTCAACGCCCTGTCCTTCCAGGACGGATCTGTTATTAACAACCTTAAGATCTCATAGAGGCAGTCGATAGTCGATAGTGAATAGTAGATAGTTGAAAGACACAAGAAACCGGCTCTGTCTATTTTGTTTGTTGTAACGTTGAACGGCTTTTCCCTTACGCCTTACGGGTGTTCCGCTATGCGCCCTGCGCTTTGCGCTATGCTATAGTATTCAGTATCGGGCATTGGTTCTTCTTGCGGTTCGCTATATATGATATACTATATACTATTCACTGTCCCTTACGCTACGGCTACGGGATTTGTTTTTCTGGTAGGCTTTCATGTATAATGTAATAACCAATTAACAATCAGGGGGTGACCAATGAATAAAAGGGAAATGTATATCGAAAAACTCACGGGCCAATTGAAGGAATGGAACTCACAGATCGATGCACTTATTGCAAAAAAAGAAAAGGTCAAGGCCGATACCAGGAACGAGTATGCTAAGCAGATTGAGACGCTGAATCAGAAAAAGGAGACGGCCGCACAAAGATTAGAGGAACTGAAGAATAAGGGCGAGGGCGCATGGGAAGACGTTGCGACCGGCATTGAAAAGATCTGGGAAGACCTGAAAACCACGCTGGACAACGTTAAAACAAGATTTAAATAAAAACCCTGTGGTGCCGGAACATGATCGGTTCTCATTATCAGGGACACGGTAAGAGCGTTTTTACTGTCTGGGCCCCCTTTGCGCATGAGGTCTCCGTGAAGACGGACGATGCCGGGGCACGGCTGATACCCATGGAAAAGGACCCAAAGGGATACTGGAAAACCTTTGTGGAAGACGCATTCCCCGGGACGCTCTATCTTTATCGACTTAATAATGAACTCGACAGGCCCGATCCGGTGTCTCACTTTCAACCTCATGGCGTCCACGGCCCATCCCGGATAGTCGACCACGGGTCGTTCCTCTGGGAGGACGCTCACTGGAAGGGCATATTGCTCCCGGATTACGTAATATACGAGCTGCACGTGGGCGCCTTCACGCCCGAAGGCACCTTCGAAGGGATAATATCCCGCCTGCCCTATCTGACGGACCTCGGCATCACCGCCATAGAACTGATGCCCGTCGCGCAATGTCCCGGTGAAAGGAACTGGGGATACGACGGGACATATCCCTTTGCGCCGCAAAATTCTTACGGCGGGCCCGATGGCCTTAAACTTCTTGTCAACGCATGCCATAAGGCGGGCATTGCGGTCATACTCGACGTTGTTTACAACCACCTTGGGCCTGAGGGAAATTATCTCGGCGATTTCGGGCCCTATTTCACCGATCGGTACAGGACGCCCTGGGGAGACGCGATAAATTTTGACGGGCCATACAGCGACGAGGTACGGCATTATTTCATCAGCAACGCGCTGCACTGGATCTCGCGATACCACATCGACGCCCTCAGGATCGACGCGATACACGGCATCTTCGATTTCAGCGCAAGACATTTTTTGCAGGAGCTTGCGGAATCGGTTCACGTGCTTTCGCAAGAACTGGGAAGGAACGTCTACGTCATTACGGAGAGCGATCTCAACGATGCAAGGGTCATAGAACCTCATAAAAACGGCGGATATGGTATCAACGCCCTGTGGAACGACGACTTCCATCATGCCCTGCATACGCTCATAACAGGCGAATCGGACGGTTATTACCGGGACTTCGGGAAACTGTCACACTTAGTCAAGGCATATCGCGAGGGCTTTGTCTATTCCGGCGAGTATTCCGTCTACAGAAAGCGGAGACACGGAAATTCTTCAAGGAGGAGACCGGCGGAACAGTTCATCGTATTCTCGCAGAACCACGATCAGGTGGGCAACCGGAGGCACGGCGACAGGCTCAGTCCGAAGCATTCGCAGGAAAGGCTCAAGCTTGCCGCTGCCGCAGTGATCCTGTCGCCTTTTCTTCCTCTTCTGTTTATGGGGGAAGAATACGGGGAAACGGCGCCCTTCAATTATTTTATACACCACTCGGATGCGGCCCTCATCGAAGCAGTAAAAAAGGGGAGAAGCGAAGAATTTTCTTCCTTCGGATGGGACGGCCCGATGGCCGACCCCCAGGCCGAAGGCACCTTCCTCGCCTCTATGTTGAACATCGGCCTTTGTTCACAGGGAACTCACAGGATGCTCTATGAATTTTACAAACACCTGATCGACCTGCGGAAGACCATTCCTTCCCTGAAAAATCTCTCAAAAAAAGCGATGGAGGTAAAGGGGTTTACGGAAGACAAGGTCCTTTTCGTGAGAAGATGGCATAAGGATGAAGAGATACTCTGTTTTTATAATTTCAATGACAGGTCTGTATCTGTTTCACCTGCAATCAAAAAAGGCACATGGGAAAGGGTGCTCGACTCTTCCTCCGCAGAATGGGGAGGCATGGGCCAGGGGACAGCGGATCGCGTTATAACATCCTGTCATGGCAGGACCCCTGTTTCACTGAGCCCATCGAGCGCGGTCATCTACCGAAGGGCATAAAAGACCGGGAGGGTTATGGATCGGTATATATGTATTCACGGCCATTTCTATCAGCCTCCGCGGGAGAACCCCTGGCTTGAGGCCGTTGAAGTGCAGGACTCCGCCTATCCATACCACGACTGGAACGCGAGAATAAACGCCGAATGTTATGCGCCGAACTCCGCATCCCGCATCCTTGACGGCGACAACCGTATCATGGAGATAGTCAGCAATTATTCAAAAATAAGTTTTAATTTCGGCCCCACTCTCCTGTCGTGGATGGAGCACAACTCGCCTGAGGTATATAAGGCAATACTTGAATCGGACAGGGAAGGCATTAAAAAAAGGTCGGGCCACGGAAATGCAATTGCCCAGTCGTACAATCACATTATAATGCCCTTAGCCCATGAGCGGGACAAAAGGACCCAGGCAATATGGGGGATAAAGGATTTCGAATACAGGTTCAGGCGGCTGCCGGAAGGCATGTGGCTGCCGGAGACGGCAGTTGACCTGGAGACGCTTGATATGCTCGCGGAACTGGGGATACTCTTTGTCATCCTTGCCCCCGGCCAGGCCTCCAGGGTGCGGAAGATAGGAACGGGGAGATGGAAGGACGTGAGTAATGCGAGGATCGACCCGGCGAGGGCATACCTCCTGAGGCTTGCCTCAGGCCGCAAGATCAATATATTCTTCTATGACGGACCCATATCCGGTGCGGTTGCCTTCGAAAAGATACTCGACAGGGGAGAGGATTTTGCAAAACGCCTGCTCACCGGCTTTTCCGATGCCAGGAAGTGGCCGCAGTTTCTCAACATCGCTACAGACGGCGAGACCTACGGACATCATCGCAGGTTCGGCGAGATGGCCCTCGCGTACGCCCTCGATTTCATAGAGCGTGAAGGACTTGCACAACTTACGAACTACGGGGAGTACCTTGCAAAATACCCGCCTTCCCACGAGGTACAGATCTTCGAGAACACCTCGTGGAGTTGCTACCACGGTATAGAGCGATGGAGAAGCGATTGCGGGTGCAGCTCGGGCGGGCATCCCGGATGGAATCAGTCCTGGAGGGCACCGTTGCGCGAGGCATTTGACTGGTTAAGGGATAACCTTTTCGTTATCTATGAAAAGAACGCGGGAAGATACCTGAAGTATCCATGGCAGGCGAGAAATGACTACATCGAGATAATCCTTGACCGCTCCCGCAGCCGTTTTGATGAATTTATTCAAATGCACAGAACAGGAGACCTGAACCGCGACGATGAAATAACCGTCATCAAGCTGCTCGAGATGCAGAGACACGCCATGCTGATGTACACAAGCTGCGGCTGGTTCTTTGACGAGCTTTCCGGGATCGAGACGATACAGGTGCTCAAGTATGCCGTCAGGGCAATACAGCTTGCCGTGGAACTATCCGAGGACAATATAGAACCGGCCTTCCTGGAAAAACTGGGAAGGGCAAAGAGCAATATTCAGGAATACGGCGACGGGGCTGCAATATATGAAAGGTTTGTCAAGCCTGCCATGGTTGACCTGAAGAAGGTGGCGGCGCACTATGCGGTCAGCTCGGTGATCGAGGAATATCCCGAGGATGCCGACGTGTTCAGCTATAACGTGCAGAGGAAGGACCGGCAGTCAATCAGTTCCGGCGGGAAAAGGCTCGATGTCGGAAAGATAACCGTTGCCTCAAAGATAACGGGCGACGCGGAGGATATCAGCTACTGCATGCTCTATCTCGGAGGCCATATCTTCAACGGCGGCGTACGATCGTTTCTCGGCGATCAACCATACAGCGCAATGAAGCGTGACATAGCGAGCGCCTTTGAACAGGGCGACGTTGCGAGCATCATTCACCTCATGGATACCCACTTCGGGATGCACAACTATTCCCTTGCGCACCTCTTCCTCGATAAGCAGAGGGAGGTGCTGCGGGTGATACTGCGAGAGACGATCGAAAATTATGAGAGGGTCTATCAGAAGATCTTTGATAGCGACCGCATATTGATGGGTTTTTTGCAGGAGGCCGGGCTGCCTGTCCCGAAGATCTTTATCGCCGCCGCAGAGCACGCCCTCCTTTCATCCATCAAGAACGAATTCCAGAAAGACGATATTGACCTCGAGCGGATAGGCGCCATAGTAAAGGAGATAAAAAAATGGAAGGTATCCCTCGATCCTGCCGATGCCGAGTCTATTGTGAGACGCAGGCTCGAAGGCTTTATGACGGAACTTGCCGGCGACCATGCAAATCTCCCGCTCCTTATGAGGGTCCAGGGCATCATTGCGCTGCTTAAGTCGATCCCCGTTGACATAGACTACTGGACAATACAGAATATATATTACAGGATCGCAAAGGGCTCCCTCGGGGATCTTTCCCCCCGGGCAGCGAATGGCGATAAGGGAGCAGAGGCCTGGGTGGAGCATTTCAGGCAACTGGGCGAGTTGATATATTTCAACGTTGACGCGGTGCTCCATAAAGGCTCTGAGGGTTAAAATGAAGAAAGAGAAACTCCTCACCCCAAGAATCCCAGCATCAACGTATCGATTACAGTTTAACGCCTCCTTTACGTTCAACGACGCCGCAAAGATCGTACAATACCTCTATGATCTGGGGATCAGCGATATATACTCCTCTCCGTATTTAAAGGCATCCAGGGAGAGTCTCCATGGATATGATGTCGTCGACCCGCACGCCCTCAACCCCGAGGTCGGCACAGAAGGGGAGTACGAGGGACTCATTACAGAGCTTAAGAGCAGGGACATGGGACAGATACTCGATATTGTCCCCAACCACATGTGCATAGCGAGCTTTGAGAACACCTGGTGGACGGATGTCCTGGAAAACGGGCCGAGTTCGCCGTACGCGCATTTTTTTGACATCGACTGGAACCCCGTGAAGAAGGAGCTTACCGACAAGATCCTTCTCCCTTTTCTCGGGGAGCAATATGGAAAGGTCCTGGAAAACCAGGAGCTGACCGTGTCGTTTTCAGAGGGTTCCTTTTTCATACACTACTATGACTTTAAATTCCCGGTGATGCCCAAAACCTATACCCACATCCTCAACCACAATATTGATGCGCTACGACGCGCACTTCACAAAAACAATCCCCATTATACGGAACTGCTGAGTATCATTACCGCCCTTAACCACCTCCCTTCCTATACTGAAAGCCGTCCGGAGAAGGTTCAGGAGAGGCGCAGGGAGAAGGAGATCATCAAAAGGCGCCTCCGGCAGCTTTACGGGGAATGCAATGAGATCAGAGATTTTATCGACGAAAACGTGAGGACGTTTAACGGCGTCAAGGGGGAGCCGAAAAGTTTTGACCTTCTCGATAACCTTTTACGAGAGCAGATATACCGCTTCTCACACTGGCGCGTCGCCGCCGAAGAGATAAACTACAAGAGGTTTTTCGATATAAACGGCCTCGGCGCCCTGCATATGCAGAAGGAAGACGTATTCAGGGAGACGCATAAACTTATCTTCGAACTCATCAAAGAGGGCAAGGTAACGGGCTTGCGGGTCGATCATCCTGACGGGCTGTACAACCCTTCGGAATATTTTCATCGTCTTCAGAAAGAATGCTTCGTACAATTGAGGCGGGCATATATCGAAAGGGTAAAGAAAGAGGCGCAGCTCCCTATTGATTACCTCAACGCCGAAGCGGACGAGGAGATCGTCAACAGGTATAAGGAGATGCTCAATGCAGACCCTGATTACAAGCCGTTCTATATCATCGGCGAAAAGATACTCACCAAAGGCGAGATCATGCCCGAGGAATGGCCGATCTTCAGCACAACGGGGTACGTATTCCTTAACTCCGTCAGCGGGATATTCGTCGACACGAACAGCGGAAAGGCCTTTGAAAGGATATACAGGAGATTTACAAAGACCAGTACGGGTTTTCAGGACATCATGTATGAAAAGAAAAAACTGGTAATGCAGGTTGCCATGTCCGGCGAGGTCAACATGATCGGCCATTATCTCAACAGGCTCTCTGAGAAAAACAGGCATACAAGGGATTTTACATTAAACAGCCTCATAAAGGCCCTTATCGAGATCATCGCCTATTTTCCGGTATACAGGACGTATATCACCACGTGGAAGATAAACGAACGGGACTCCCACTACATAGACCTCGCGATATCAAAGGCAAAAAAAAGGAACCCTGCCCTGAACCAGTCCATCTTCGATTTTATCCGGGACGTCCTGCTATTGAGGTTCCCTGACGGTTTCAGTGAGGACGACAGGTCCGAATGGCTCGACTTCACAATGAGGTTCCAACAGATCACCGGCCCCGTAACGGCCAAAGGCGTTGAGGATACGGCATTTTACATCTACAATCGCCTCACCTCCCTCAACGAGGTCGGGGGAAGTCCCGACAGGTTCGGTACGTCGCTCAAGACATTTCACGGTCAGAACATAGAGCGCATTAAATCATGGCCTCATGCGCTGATAACAACGTCAACGCATGACTGCAAGAGGAGCGAGGATGTGCGCGCACGTATCAATGTCCTCTCCGAGCTCCCCGATATATGGAACGGATGCCTTACGAAGTGGGCCAGGTATAACGTAAAAAAGAAGATCATCGTGGATAATCGTCCGGTGCCGGATCAGAACGAAGAATATCTGTTGTATCAGACCCTGCTGGGCGTGTGGCCCATCGGGGGACCTGTCGACACAGAAGAATATGCGGTGTTTACACAGAGGATCAAAGATTATATGCAGAAGGCCTCGAGGGAGGCAAAGGAACATACGAGCTGGATCAACCCGGACGCCGTCTACGAAGATGCTATGAACGTTTTCATTGATGCCGTCATGACGGGTTCCGAGGATAATATGTTCCTCGAGGACTTCCTTGTATTCCAACACATGGTCTCCGATTACGGCATCTATAACTCTCTCTCGCAGACACTCCTCAAGATAACATCGCCCGGTGTTGCCGATTTTTACCAGGGTACCGAATTATGGAATTTTGCGCTTGTTGACCCTGACAACAGAAGACCGGTGGATTACGGGAAAAGGATCAAGACCTTTGAACAATTAAAAGAATATGAAAAGGACGGGGACGCTGCGACCCTTGCGCATCGCTTAACCGATTCAAGGCATGACGGTATGATAAAGATGTACCTCATATACAAGGCCCTCCACTACCGGAGACAAAACGGGTACCTCTTCGATACCGGCAGGTATATTCCGTTGATAACCGATGGCGGGAAGTGGGAAAATATATGCGCATTCGCAAGAAAAAAGGCTGATGCAATAGCAATAACCGTGGCGCCAAGATTTTTTTCAAGGATCATACCCCGCCACACCGATCTCCCGCTTGGCAGCGCCGTGTGGGACAACACCTTTGTTGCAGTGCCCTTTGAGAAGGAAGGGGCAGAGTATCGTAATGTCTTTACCGATGAGATCGTGCAGGTGCGCACTCACGAACAATCCAATGTCTTATACATCGGGGAGGTCCTTGCAAATTACCCGGTTGCCCTCCTTGACAAGGTGAAGTGATGGCGAAGGATGAGATGGACAACATCACGGAAAACAACCCTCTTGATGAACAGGCCAAAGGGATCGGGGAGGCCGATATCCTCGTAGGGATCCCGAGCTATAACAACGCCCACACGATAGGCCACGTAGTGAGGGCCGTACAGGCAGGTCTTGCAAAATATTTCCCCGAGCAAAAGACGCTTCTCGTTAATTCAGACGGAGGCTCAACCGACGGGACAAAGGAGATCGTCCGGGATACAACGGTTGATGACTTTCAAACAATCCTTATAACGCGGAAGGCGGCCCCCTTTTTTAAGATCGTGACCCCATACCAGGGGATTCCCGGCAAGGGGAGCGCATTCAGGGCAATCTTTGAGATCGCCAACACCCTTAAGGTAAAGGCCTGCGCCGTTGTTGACTCGGACCTGAGAAGCATCACCCCTGAATGGATCGAGCTTCTCGTCAAGCCCGTCCTCGAAGGGGGTTTTGATTACGTTGCCCCTCTTTACCAGAGGCACAAATATGACGGCACCATTACAAACAGCATAGTCTATCCTTTAACAAGCGCCCTTTACGGTGAGCGTGTCAGGCAACCCATCGGCGGCGATTTCGGTTTTTCAGGAAAACTGGCCGGCTTTTATCTGGCCAAGGAGGTGTGGGAAACGGATGTCGCGCGATACGGCATAGATATATGGATGACGACCACTGCCATTGCGAACAATTTCCCGATATGCCAGTCATATCTCGGGGCAAAGATCCACGACGCAAAGGACCCCGGCGCGGATTTGAGCGCAATGCTGTACCAGGTGGTGAGCGCGGCGCTCGATCTTATGGAGACCTATTCTGCAGTATGGAAACCCGTCAGATCGTCCAAGCCTGTCCCTACGCTTGGATTTCAGTACGATGTCGGCCTTGAGCCGGTCAATGTAAATCTGGAAAGGATGATAGACCGCTTTTCGCTCGGCATCAAAGAACTGGGTGTTTTCTGGAAGGAATTTATGTCAAAAGAGCTGTACAATTTTTTTACTAAACTGACGGGCAGCAGAAAAAAGACATTCAGGATACCGGACGAGATCTGGGTCGAGACGATCTACAGCTTTATCCTTGCAGCACACAGAAGGGTAATGAACAGGGAGCATCTTCTAAAATCCCTGACCCCGCTCTACATAGGCAGGACGGCCTCGTTCGTTATGGAAACACTGGACAGCGGCGCACGGGAGGTTGAGGAAAAGATCGAAAATCTCCGTTCGACGTTCGAAGCAAAGAAAGACTTCCTCATCAGGAATTGGGATGAATAAAAGGGGGTATGGAACATGAATATTTTTCAGAGAATTATCGTTGAGCCTTTTGAAAAATGCTATGAAAAACTGCTCTACTTTCTGCCGAATCTTTTCGCATCGATCCTCCTCCTGGTTATCGGGATATTCCTTGCCGTTATCATCAGGATGATCTTCCAGAAATTTTTCAGGACCATAAAACTTGATAAATTTCTGGAAAGGTCAGGTATCGTCGAAGCCCTCTCCAGGAGCGGAATCAGGGAGTCCCTCTCGGTCCTCATCTCCAAGATAATTGGGTGGATCATTGTCCTTACCTTTCTGATAGTATCCATGCAAAACCTCAGGATACCCACCGTAGAACAATTGCTGGAAAGATTCTTTCTCTATATCCCCAATATGTTTATTGCGGCCTTCATCTTGATAATAGGCTATCTCCTGAGCAACTTCTTCAGGCGTGCCGTGCTTATCGCGTCGGTGAATGCCGGCATTAAATACTCCGGATTGCTCAGTAAATTTGTGAAATTCACGGTCTTCATATTATCATGCACAATGGCGTTGGAGCAGCTCGGGATAGGGAGGGAGACCATTCTTATCGCCTTTGCCATAACCTTTGGAGGGGTCATCCTCGCCCTCGCTATAGCCTGCGGCCTGGGAGGAAAAGACATCGCCAAGGGATATCTCGAAAAGAAGATGAAAGAAGACAATAAAGGGGATGGGATCAATCACCTATAGGTACAGAGAGAAAGGGCTATTTACATTTGCCTACCGATCCCGATTGGCACTTTCTGCCGTCAACCCATATGGCGTTAGACAGCTTCGCGCCTGAAAAATTTGCCCCTTTGATGTTTGCCCCTTTCAGGTTTGCCCCCGTGAGGTTGGCGTCATTGAAGCTTGCATCGGAAAGGTTGGCCCCTGTGAGGTTTGTTTCTACCAGGTATGCTCCATACATATCTATATTGGAAAAGTCCGCGTTCGACAGGTCGCACTTTTCACACTTGTTTGTGCTGTTGACTTTCTGAAGGTCTGCGGCGTTGAACCCATAGCCCATCCCCGTCAAAAACATCGCCTGGAGTAATACGATTGCTGCGAACAGATACATTACTTGTTTTGTCATATTGACCTCCCTTTTTATTATTGCAACAAAATAAAAACGCCACCCGGATTCTTCTCCAGGTGGCGGCCCGACCATCCTTTTACAATACCTTTAGAAACGCACGGCGCGTTCCTAAACCCATCAGGTTTGCCTTATATATAATAAGAATATCCAACGATGTTCATGAAGTCAACCGGAATTTGACGCGCAAACTCGATACCCGATGATCTATTATCGATATTCGACGTTGACGACTTCTTTGGCCACCAGCTTTCAGCTATCAGCCATCAGCTCTCAGCTTAAAGCCTTTTTTGTTTTAGCTGATAGCTGTATGCTGACTGCTGACCGCAGGTGTCCCGGTAAATAATATTTGTAGCGAATTCTTGAGCCGGGTACCCACGAAGTGGGTGCGGGAGGCTCCACGGACCGGGGTACCCACCCGGTGGGTGGGTCGCGTGGAGGGGGCGACCGGGTACCAGGTATATATTTTGTAGCGAATTCTTGAGCGCGAGGGGGAGGCTCCACGGACCTTGTTCGTGGAGGGGGCGACGTGAGCCCCAGTAATTGTTCTTGACAGTTCAAAAATCTCCATGCTAATGAAATAATACCATGCTGGGTTTTCAGGACATCTGGATTTTTACAGGATTTATCCTCACCTTTGTTTCAGCCATTTTCTGCGTCATATACGGGATCATAAACTGGCACAAAGGGTCGATGGAAAAGGATGGGGACTACAAAGAAGAGATACGCTGGGAAAAAGAAGAGATCGAACTGATAGAGAAGCTCCCTTGAGATTATGTTCTACCTCATAACGTTTACCCTTGTATATCTCGTCATAACGGTTTACCTGAGCTACCTCGGGTACCGCCGCACCACAACCGTATCCGATTATATGCTCGCCGGCAGGCAGGTACACCCTGTCACGATGGGCTTAAGCTACGGCGCCACACATATAAGTACATCGGCGATCATCGGGTTTGGCGGCGTAAGCGCGCTATACGGTTTTAGCCTCTCGTGGCTGACCGTTCTCAATATAATGATCGGCATCTGGATTGCCTTTGTGGTTTTCGGGAAGAGGACGCGCAAGATGGGCAAGGCGCTCGATGCACATACCTTCCCGGAGCTTCTCGGCAGGCGATACGAATCGCGGTTCGTGCAGGGGTTTTCAGGTCTCGTGGTTCTCATCTTCATGCCCGTTTACACAGCAGCAGTCCTCATCGGTATCTCACGTTTTATCGAGGTCTATCTGAATGTCCCCTTTTCAACGGCCTATCTCGCCTTCCTGCTTATCACGGCCTGCTACGTCATATGGGGCGGGTTAAAAGGCGTCCTCTATACCTCTGTGTTTCAGGGCATTATCATGGTCGTCGTTATGGCCGCCGTCGGCATCTATACCTACCATGCAGCAGGGGGGATCGTGAACGCCCATGAGGCCCTCACAAAGCTGACGCCTCTTATCCCTCAATACCTGAAAGAAGCGGGACACAGGGGGTTCACGTCCATGCCAGCAGCAGCGTCACCGGTCTGGTGGTACGTCATCACAACGATGATCATGGGTGTCGGGATCGGCGTCATAGGCCAGCCGCAACTGAATATCCGTTTCATGACCCTCAAGTCAGACAGGGAAATCAACAGGTCTATCCCCTTTGCGGCAATCTTTGTATTACTCACCACCGGCATTGCCTTTGCTGTGGGGGCACTGACGAACGTGATCTTCTACAACAATTATACCGAACTGCCGATCACGGCCGTGCAGGGGAACATCGATAAGATCATACCGCTTTATATCGACCGCTTCTATCCCCGGTGGTTCGTCGCGCTTTTTCTCGTCACCCTCATGTCCGCTGCCATGAGTGCCAACAGCAGCCAGTTCCATACCCTCGGCACATCGCTCTCGCGGGACATCTTCGAACAGGCCCTGCTCAGGGGCAAATCCGTTGCAGAGATCACGATCGTGACGCGCGTCGGGATCGTGTTCAGTATATTCTCAACGCTCTTCATAGGATTGATCCTTCCGGAAAGCATCATCGCCGTTGCCACCGCCTTCTTCTTCAGTCTCTGCGGCGCCACATTCATACCCGCGTACCTATTCGGGCTCTACTGGAGGAATGGGACAAAGGCTGCGGCAAAGGCAAGCATCCTATGCGGGTTTTTCGTGTCCCTCTTCTGGATGCTCTTTTTCCACGAACAGGAGTCGCAGGCATTCGGCATGTGCAGGTTCTTCTTCAGATCGGATACCCTCGCGGGCCACCCCTGGAACATGATCGACCCACAGATCATCGCCCTGCCAATCTCATTTATCGTGTTTATCGTTGTTTCCCTTGTTACCAGACCGGTCAGGGAAGAGACCGTCAAGAACGCCTTCAGGCATGTCTGAAGACTATAACTCCGTAAGGCGTAGAAAAATAACACCCGTTCAATGTTCTATGTTCAACGTTCAATGTTAACACAAAACAGAGAGATTGAATGGGCCAGGCAGAACAGTGGAAGGTATGAATTTAAAAAACGTTGAACGTAGAACCTTGAACGTTGAACAGCTTTTCGCTCACGACTTACAGGTTATATTATTTAATAGCGGGAAATTGCTTTTCGTAGAATTCCCTTGCAGCAGCCTGTTTTTCCATTGCCTGGGGTAAAATAATCTCATAATTCTCAAAGAGAAGCTTCACTATCCGGTCGTCCAGAAGGTGACGGTCGGAAAACTGCTTAAGGATACGGATGATCTCCTCTTTGTTCATGCCCTTTCTGTACGGCCTGTCTTCAGCCAGTGCGGTAAACATATCTGCGACCATCATTATGCGTGCGCCGGTGTTCAATTCCTTTGCCGTACAATGGAAGGGGTATCCGGAACCGTCAAGCCTCTCGTGATGATAGGCGGCCCATTCGGCAATCTGCTGGAGGCCGCCGATGGTATCGACAACAAAATACGTATAGTATGTGTGTGATTTCATGATAGCCATCTCTTCCGTGGTCAGGCTGGCCGGTTTTTCCAGGATGCTGTTGGGTACTGCCAGCTTGCCTATATCATGGAGGTTGCCGGCAACCTCCATGAGCCTTACCTCTGTTTCGGCAAGGCCAAAAAGTCTTGCCAGCATAGAAGCGGATGCGGCAACGCCTGAAGAGTGCGTTGAGGTAAACCGTGAACGGAAGTCGATTATATTCCTGAACAATTCGGATATGAGGGATATATCCGAAAGCTCTATCTCTATCTTCCTGAAAGGGCCCTCGTTAAGAAGGAGGGAATATAACCTGTGAGAAACCAAGTCCAGCCAGAATTCTTCACTGCCGGAGACTGCGAGGAAAAGGTCTACAACCTGAGGGTGAAATAACGAACCCGATGAAGACTTTATTTGCGAGATGATATCTTCATGCTGATGAAGGATATAGTGATCCCGTTTTACCTGACGCTCGAGAAAGTCGGCGAGAAATAATAACTGCGATTCAAAGACAAGAGGGTTTTCAATCGATTCTTCCCAGTCCTGCCACTCCTTGTGATGAAACCTGATTATCTTTGACGAGTCCTTCAGCCACGGTATGTTGCTGAGTAAGATTTCACCGCGCATACAATGGGTCTCGACATTTTCGACTTCAAAGTTTCGCAGGGTGATCTTCTCCTCCAGCGAAAAGGCACCGATGTCGTGAAGCAACGCAGCTATGAAGGTCGTTTCCAGCCTTCCATTCGGGATGCCTGCGGCCTTTCCCATCTCCCACACAACAAATGCCGTCCTTTGCTGATGCTGGGTTAACAAGGGACTGGCCAGATCCATCGCATCAGAAAGCGAGAGAACAAGATTACCAAGGTTAACTGTGATTTGACGTTGCATGTATGTCGTTCTCCTGAAGGGGTTTTCTGTCTGTTTATATCATTGCATCATTTCTGTCAAGGATAACGTGCAGGTATATGTTTTTTTCGTATAAAAGAAAAATAAACTTGACATTATGTCATTTAAAGTATACAATTGAGCCAACAATAAAACAGAGGGTGTAAAAAATGTCCAAGTCCCTGCTGCAACTCAAGATAGTCAATCGCCTGCACGTCCTCAGGGCGGAACAGCGGATAACCCAGGAACAGCTCGCAAAAGAAGTGGGGGTGACGCGGGCGACGATCATTGCGATCGAAGGGGGCGGCTACAACCCTTCACTTGAGCTGGCGTTCCGCATTGCCCGTTACTTTAAAACAGACATACATACAATCTTTTCGGTTGAGGAGGAGGTACAATGAAGAGGGTCGACTCAATACTATTGAAGGTTTTTTTGTGCGGGATTCCCGTAATCGCCGTACTTGCAGGCCTTTCTTACCTTTACGGTGCCGGGGCCGTAAGCCATCACGCCGGCTTCGGCAGGCTCATGAACAATTTCATGGGACTCGTTTTCGCGCTGTGGATGGTGCTTTCCATGTATCTCTGTGTCCGGTTGGTGGTTTCCGGACCCTTTCGGGATCAGGTCATAGCAAAGATTACATTTATACGGGAACGTGACGAACGCGAAGCCATATTAACGGGAAAGGCTGCCAAGACGGCAATGCTGACCTCTCTTGCCCTCCTGATCCTCCTCTTTTGCCTCTCCTGTTTCCATGTCTCCATCTATAAAGTGCCGCCGGAAAATGCCGTTAACGGCAAAACAGGGTTCATTACATTGGGCTTGGGCTTCGACCTGCTGAAGAACGGCGAACAGGACAGACCGAAAGAGAGGATCCAAAAACAGGACATATTCTCTTACAGGGGCCTGCCTGTCTCCGGCACAACGGTCATCCTCGTGTTGATCGTCTGGCAGATTGTCGCTTACAATTATTCGATGCGGCGGCTGATGAGATGACTACATCGTGGAGGGCCTTCCGCCGTATCGGATTGCTCATCGTACCTGTTTTCTTGCCGAGACGTTGATCCGGCGGAAGGTCTCGAAGCATCTTCCGTCCTGCTGTTGTGTCTCTTCTATCATTCTTTTGACAACCCATTCCCGGAACCCGGCCCTCTGCTCCTCCGGGATGCACGGCAGAAAAGGCACAAGGTTTGGTTGGTCGACCCAGCGGACCATTGTGTCCGTGTCCGGGAAGTACCTGTCGGCGTTCTCTCCCCAGACCCTGGCTTCATGAAAACCGGCCTCTTTAACGAGTTCCCTGTATTCGTCAAGGGGAGGCATGTACCACGGCCATTGGAAGCCGGCAAAGTACGGGGAGTATTTCTCCAGCGACATCGCCTCCCGGATCACCCTGAAGAAGTAAAGGCAGTTGCCTTCTCCTGCAAAGTTGAAGCGGACCCTCCCCATGTCGCGCAGGGAGCGTCGTACGTGCCGGAGAAGCCGCCTGTGGTCTTTGATCCAGTGCAGTGTCGCGTTTGAAAAAACGACGTCAAACTCCTCGTGGAAGCCGATAGCGTTGATGTCCATCAGGATAAACCGGAGGTTATCGCGCGTCCTTGGCAGGGCTGCCTCGATCATGCCTTGCGAGGCGTCGATACCTGTGACCCGTCCGTTGGGTACAAGGCCGGCAATCTGTGCGGTCAAAACGCCATCCCCGCACCCAAGGTCAAGAACGCGCTCATCCCCCTGGAGATCGAGTTCCCCTATGAGGGCCGAGCCCCATTCCTTCTGGTGGGCAGACGCCTCTTCATACTTCTTCCCGTCAAATTCGTGTGTCATCTCAACAAGATCTTTATTATACCCTTTTGCAGCCGGAGAAAACACACATAATCCCGGGGCTTGCGTCGCCCCCTCCACGCGACCCACCCACCGGGTGGGTGCCCCGGTCCGTGGAGCCTCCCCCTCTCGCTCGTGAACTCGCTGGTATTTTACTCTCAGCTCTCTGCTCCATGCTCTCTGCTTCCTTATTTTACCGGGGCTTGCCCGTGGGAATCTGTGATGATCAATTTTTGTCGGGGTCTATGCCGTTCTTGATCCAGTCAACACCCACTTGCTGCCAATTCTGTATCCTGGAGGCATCGACGTACCTTTCCCATTCGTAGATACCGGTCTCTTTTGCAATTCTCTGGAACTGCATTGTCATGGTAGCGCTGTTCAGGGCTACAACGGAACGCACCATTCCCTTCTGTTTGTAAAGCTTCTGTCCCTCCTCCATCAGTTGCTGAGCATCCGAGGGCAATGGCTTCAGTTCACGCAAATCTGCAAATATACCAAATCCTTTGGGCTGGCCCGCCAAGGCCTTCCCGGACTCTGCAACCCACTGCTTCATTTCATCAGCCTTTACGAAACCGGAGAAAGTGATAAAGAAACCGTAATCCTTTTTCTCAATCTTGTACATTATGAGCCTCCTCGTGGATTTATGGCATGTAAAAATCAATCATGCCCTTGTTTAAACCTGATTATCGACCTAAAAAACTTTTCCTTAAGAATTTTACGTTACTTGCGTGTTCGGTCAGGGTAATGAAGGGTGATGATGCGAATTGTTCTGATTACTTTCTGTCCCGGATCCAAAGATCAGGGACCGGTCATCCGGTCCCCACGATCAGCCATGGTCCTCAAGGATAACCTTCCTCCCCAAAGGGGTGAGCGAGGAAGAAAGCCATTCTGTGAGCAGCTCAAAGGGGATATCGTCATACTCCCCCCGGAAGGAGAGATATTCGATATGGAGTTTACCCTCGACAGTGAGCGACGGAAGCAATGCGTGATGGATGCCGTCGAATTCCACGGGTACCATCCTGTTCCTGCCGGACGTATACCCGTCAAAGGCAGGTGTGGCCTTTATCCATTTGCCTTCCAAGAAAAGCTCGGCATACCCGTGGTCGGGGATCTCATCGTTGATGAGGAGCGCCGACAGCCGTTCGGGGAGACAATGGTTGCGGAGAACTGCAAAGCCGAGCCTTGCAGGGATCTTTACCGCCCTTGAAAGGGCTGCAAGGAGCGTGGCCTTCTGTACGCAGAACCCCTCGCCCCGCGCCAATGTTTCACTCGCCCTGAAATGCTCCGGGAGGAACCGCGGGGTATACGGGTTGTAGCGGATCTGATCGCGGACGAAATAAAAAAGCCTGACCGCCTTCTCGACATCCCCCATATGTTCTGACGTCAGTTTCCCGGCTACATCCCTTATCGCCGGGTTGTCGCTATCAATGAAAAAGGTCGGGGAAAGGCATTCCATGGGGTTATGATCGGTCTTCGCACTGTCCATTCTCACACTCGACACGTGTCCTGAGAAGATCTGGTAAGATATATAGGCCAGATACGATGATCAAAGTCAAGCCCCAAATTCTCCGTTTTTCACGGAAAGGCAACTCATAGCGACACACCCGTAAGTCGTAAATCGTAAGTCGTGAGGGGACTACTGCAACAAACCGTATATCGTAGTTCGTATATCGAGATTCCCAAAAGAACATTCGGCGGAAAAAGAAGTGAATAGTATATCGTATATAGCGAACTGTAAAAGAACCCGGAACATCCGTAAATCGTAAGGCGTAAGTCGTAAAGGGTTAAATCGCCTCACGCCTTACGCCTCACGACTTACGGGGTTTATGCTTCTCGCTATTGACTATCTACTGCCTTATCCGGCGTATCTGTCTTGATCTTAGTTCTTGCGTTCCTGTTGTCTTAGCTCCCTGCGCAGATACTTGCCGACTTTCGATTTCGGGAGCATGTCCCTGAATTCGATATATTCCGGCACCTTGTATGACGTCAGCCTGTCCTTACACCACCGGATCAGTTCATATCCCGTCACACCCTCGACGTCTTCTTTCAGGACAACGAAGGCCTTTATCCTTTCGCCTACGCGCCTGTCAGGGACGCCTACCGCAATAGCGGCGATAACGGCGCTATGGTCCTTCAGAACGGCCTCTATTTCCGAGGCGGATACGCGGTAGCCCTTATGCTTGATGATATCCGCGGTCCGGTCGACAAAGTAGAGGTACCCCTTGTCGTCAGCCCGAACGATATCCCCGGTACGGTACCACAACAGACCGTCTATATTCACGAAGCACTCGCGCGTCTCCTCTTCCTTATTCCAATAACGGTCGATCATCGGATCGGAATGGACGAGTATCTCGCCGGGCTGGCCTACAGGCACCTCCTCGAGCGTATCGGGATCAACGATCTTTACCTTCTTGATAGAGAGGACAGGGCCGATCGAATCTTCAGGCCAATCTCCCCCAACGGGCACCATGGTCACGCCGCCTACGGTCTCCGTGGTGCCGTAACCCTGAGAGATGGGTACGCCGAATTTCTGTTTCCACCTCCTCATCACCTCGGTGGGGATCACATCGCCACCGGTAAAGCAGTATTTCAGCGACGAGAGGTCGTAGTAATCAATCCTGTCGTGGTCAAGAAACATCCTGTAAAGGGCAGGGACACCGAACAGTGTTGTTGCATGGTATCTTTTCACGTAAAGGAAAATAGCGTCGAGGTTCACCCTCGGCATAAGAATAACCGTTGAACCGGTAAGACAGATGGGGCCCAGGCTGAATATCTCGCCCTGGATATGAAAGAGCGGAGCACCCTGGACAATCCTGTTCTGATCCAGCGGTATGATAGGCTCGCTGACCTTGAGCTGGGCCATAAGACCATCAATAAAGACCGTGTGGGTAAAGGGAACGCCCTTGGGAAATTTTGTCGTGCCTCCCGTGTACAGGATCTGCATGATATCGTCAGGTTTTGAAGTTACCATGCACGACGGATCGGCCTCGGTCCTTAAAAGTTTGTCCCACGTGTATATATCGTTCGCATCAACCTTTCCATCCGGGATCTTATCGAAAGCAAACCCGATATACCGTTTCCACCAGGGGAGCATGTCTGCTATGTTTGTTACGATCACCGTATCGAGGGGAACCCCTTCAGCCTTTACCCGCTTCACATAACCGAAATTCGTGTCGCTACAGAGTATCACCCGCGCTCCGGAATCACGGGCAATGTATCCCATGTCGTGGGCCGTGTAGATGGGGCTTACCGGTACGGCAACTGCGCCGATATACTGGAGACCAAGCCAGGCCAGGATCCATTGAGGGGAGTTCGGGATGTAAAGCATCACCCTGTCTCCCGGACGAACTCCGAGTTTGTAGAAACCGGTGCCGACCCGTTCCGCCAGCTTCTTCAATTTTGTAAAAGAATATTTGTCCCCAAGATATACGAGGGCAACCTTGCTTGTGTATTTTGCAACCGTTCTCAAAAAGGCTTCATATATACACTCATTCCTCATCGTAGTCCACTCCGAAATAGGCTTTTCGTACATCGGGGTTGTCATAAAGCTCGTCTTTACTGCCCCCGAACGCGAACATGCCGTTTTCGATGACATACCCGCGATCAATAATCGGGATGAGCGGTCTCGCGAACTGCTCGGTGATAAGGATCGTCATATTTGTCTGCTGCTTGATCTTCTGAATCGCCTCTACAAGCTGGGCCTGGATGTTGGGACTTAAGCCCAGCAGCGGTTCGTCAAGAAGTAAAAGCCGTGGCCTTGCCATAAGGGCAATCCCTATGGCAAGCATCTGCTGTTCCCCGCCGCTCATGAGCCCTGCCTTTCTTCGTCTCATCGTAAGAAGCTTGGGAAATGTATCATATACAAGGGACAGGGATTCTTTCACCTGTTCCTTTGAACTGAGGTATCCCGAGATCTTGAGGTTCTCCTCAACGTCGCTCTCCCCGAACACAGGATGTCTTTCCCTGCACAGGGCAATACCCTTTCTTACCCTCTTGTCCGGCCACAGGTTGGTGATATTTTCATCGAGGTATTCAACCGAACCGAAGATGCTGATCCGTATGCCGCCCCTCCGGTCTTCCTTTAGTTTCGTGTCAAGCATCAGACCGGAGATCGTGTTCATCAGCGTGGTCTTGCCTGCGCTGTTGGGCCCGATGACACCCACGATCTCATCCTTATTGACAGAGATGGACAGTTTGTTTATGGCGATTGCGTTTTCATAAAATACGGTAAGGTTTTTTACGGACAACATACTCATAATTCCACCCCGAGGTAGGCCTTTTTAACGCTCGGCTGTTTCATGATCTCCCTGGGACTGCCTTCCGCGATCTTTTTGCCCTGATCCAGAACTACTATCTTATGGGCAATCTTGAAAAGCTCTTTCAGGCGATGCTCCACCATAATGATCGTCTTACCGGTTTCGATCAGCTTCTCTATCATGGGCGATATGCTCGCCACTTCCGCCAGGGTCAGTCCCGAATAAAGCTCGTCAAAGACGATGAGCTCGCTTTGAAGGGCAATCACCCTCGCCATCTCGAGTCGTTTCAGATATCCATGGGGAAGTATGCTGGCCGGTTTGTAAGGCACGGCAGAATCCCTCTCAAAACCTATGTCCTCAAGGATATCGAGGGCCAGTGTGTCTTTTTCGCCATAGTGGCCGCCCATCCTTTTTACCCGTGGAGAGAAAAGCGGCACGACAAGGTTTTTGAAGGCGGGCAAACGGTAAAAGGGCTTTACCATCTGGAATGTCCTTCCGATGCCGAGGTTTGTGATCTTCGATGCCCGAAGGCCTGCGATATCCCGTCCCTTGAACAACACCTTGCCGGAATCGGGCTTGAGAAATCCCGTGATCAGGTTCACCGTTGTGGTCTTGCCTGACCCGTTCGGTCCGATTATTCCGAGGAGGGTACCCTGTTCAACATCGAAACTGACGTTATCGACAGCTACTACACCGCCGAATGTCTTCCTGAGGTTCTCAATCTTCAGATATTCCACCGGGGGCCTCCACCCATCTCTCTATTTGTTGATACTTTCTGGCCAAGTAAGGGAACAGACCTTCGGGGAGCGTGACGATGAACGTGCCGAGAAGCGCGGCATAGATAACAACCCTGAAAGAACCAAAGGTCCTGAGCGCCTCTGAAAGAGGACCGAGGATGATCGCTCCAAGCAATGGTCCTGCAAGTGTTCCCATCCCTCCCACTACGCTCGCTGCAATAGGAAATATAGACAGGTCCACGGCAAAGGCGGACATGCCGACACTCATGTAGTAGTGGGTCATGAAGGCGCCGCAGAAACAGCATATGGCGCTTCCTATGAAAATGGCCTGGACCTTGAACCACCGGATGCTTAAGCCTGATGCCTCGACGGCCCTGTCGTTATCTTTCAATGCAACGAAGATATGCCCGTAATCGGAATCGATGAGTCGTCTCAGGCCGAAGAACGTAGCCCACAGGGCAGCCATACTGATCGTTGTAGTAATAAACATGCCGGGGAAATGGGTCAGGCCCGTGATGCCTTCAGTCCCTCCGAGGATACCCGTTGTCTCCACGACACGCATGAGCATGAGGGGTATGATGAGGGTCACCATTGAGAAGTATATGCCTCTAAGCCCGAGGGCAGGATAGATACAGGCCGTGGAGATGATCGCGCCGATAAGGGTTCCCAGCGGGATGGAAAGATATATGGGTAGCCCGAGATAGTGATTCACCGCCGCTGAGCTGTATGCCCCAATCGCAAAAAAGAGGGCCTGGCCAAGCGATGTGAGCCCGCAGGAGGCCATAAAGTCCCAGCTAAGGGCCATCATTCCCATTATGAAGGTTATGACAATCACTTTTCTCCAATAAGTGGGGACGAGGAATCCAAGAAGCAGGAGACCTACAATGGGCAGGATGCGCGGTATGACGAGATATGCGATCTCGCGCATCGACGAAAGGCAGAAGATGTCATCCGTTACTGCCTTGATAGGTCTGTCGATCCTTTCCCTTCTGCGCTCTGTGCTCATACCCGCTCCTCAATCTCTTTGGATTTACCGAATATTCCCGAAGGTCTGATCAGGAGAATCACAAGCATGCATGCCAGGGGGATAACGGACGTGAGCGACGAGGAGATGTACATGGAAGTAAGCACCTCAATATAGCCGATTATGAAGGCGGCCACGAGTACCCCGAGCGTGCTTTCGAGCCCTCCGATAATACAGACCGCCAATGCCTTTATGAGTATGTCATATCCCTCGTCCACCGAGATAACGCCGAGTGGCAAGATGAGAACTGCGGCAAGGGCGCACATGATCGAACCCATGGCCAGGCTCAGCATGGAGACCTGGTCGGGATTAATGCCGACCGATAAGGCAGTGTGCTCCTGCTGGGCCACGCCCCTGAACGCGAGCCCCATCTTCGTGTGGTGGACAAAGACATGGAGGATCAGGAGGAGGACAGCGCCGGCGCAGACGATGATAATCCTCTGTATGCCAACGCCGACACCAAAGATCTCGACAGAGCCGTCTATGAACACTGGGTTTCTGAATTCATAACCAAACACCCCGAGTCCCCTCAGAAGCTCAAGGATCACAATCCCCAGAGAAAAGGTTGCGATGACCTCGGAAAGCTCAAGGCCCCTCAGGCGAACGAGGACAACCCGGTACATAACGGCCCCGATAATTCCGACGATAATTATTGAAAGGCCTGCCGAGAGGAAATAAGGCAGGCCCAGTTTGATAAGGCCGTACCACGTAAGAATTCCTCCCAATATATAGAACCCACCGTGGGAAAAATTGGCAACCCTGCTGATTCCGAACGTTATGCTGAACCCAAGTGCAATCATCATCAGGATCACGCTGTTGATAAATCCGTAGACGAGCACGCCCCCTCCTATTTCATTGAAGCAGGTTTTTCGATAACTCCCTCTGCGATGCTGTCAGGAAATATGGGGACCCTTTTCCCGCCTTTCTTCCACTGGTATACAGCGGAGATTGCGTCAATCTTCGGGTCTACGCCGAATACATACTGGTGGTCTTTGAAATGGATCCTGCCGGTACATCCTACCATATTTGTTTTTTCAAGCTCTTTGGCGATCTTGTCAGGGTCAAGGGACCCTGCCCTCTCGATTGCGCCCACCATAGCGTATACACCATCGTAGTCAACGGCAGGCTTATGCCCGACCTGCATCTCTCCCCATCTCTTTTTGTAGGCCTCATAGAACTTTTTTGCAGGGGGATATTTTTCCAGCGGCAGGTTACCCCCGTCAAAGCAGATATTGATGACACCTTCGATCTTATCTCCGAAGGTCGTCCAGGCCTTTGATCCCATAAGCGGTGAGATAAATCCGGCAAAGACCGCCGGTATCTTCATGTCTTTCCATTGTTGTACGAGAATACCGCTTTGAGGCATGTCAAAGATGCAGAAGATGACCTGGACTCCTGCCTGTTTTGCCTTTATAAGGGTGCTGGAAAAGTCCGAGGCGCCCGTAGGATACTTGTCGAATCCTACCACTTCCCAGCCGTTGTTCTTATACCACGCATTCATGCCGTTGGCGATCCCAACCGCCCAGATGGCATCCTGCACTACTATATATGCCTTCTTGAATCCATAGTCCTTGTTCATCTTGGCCATCACATCCCCGAGTCCGGCAACGACATACTTGCCGTCGAACATCCTGAAACAGTGTCTGTACTTTTCAGGATTAGAGAGATACTTGTCCACGAACTTCGACGCCACGGCATTGTTGATGCTCGGGATCTTGTACTGTGCATACAGATCCATAGCAGCAAGGAGCACCTCGGACCTCGTCGGCCCCTGGATAATCACGTTTGGTTTCTTTTCAAGAATAAGCTTCTCGTTAGCCAGCAATGCATCGGCAAGCGGCACGCCCGGCTCCATGTCCCTTGTTTCGATAGATTCGATCTTTAGCATTTTCTTTTCGTTACCTACTTTGACCCCGCCTTTTGCGTTGATCTCCTCGACCGCCAGCGTGATAGCCTTCAATCCATCTGCCGCTTCTATCGATTTAAATGAACTTGGAACGCCGATGACGATCGGCTTCCCCTTCTCTGCCGGTGCCGCAAAGGCCGCCTGAGACGACAGGAAAAGAAAAGCAACCAGCAATATCACGATCTTAGGTAATACCTTCCATGTTGTCATAATCCCTCCTTATAATGTGTTTTTATGTAAACCAAATCCCTGTGTCACGGGACCTGTCGCAAGTAAAAGTTTATAAACTCCATGGGTTCAAGCGCCTCTACTGAGTGAGGCCGCTCGGCGTCGAAGCAGACGATATCGCCGGCCTCCAGTTCAAGGACCTTATTGTCGTAGGTTTTACGACATCTGCCCTTTAAAATATATGTTATTTCGAGACCTTGGTTCTTATGTAGATCTACGCATTTACCTATATTTGTTTTTCCGAGACTAACGGATATCTTGTCGTTGATAAGACCTTTGGGAACAAGCAGCTTGAGCGTCAGCGTGGAAGACTCTATCTCGGGCTGGTCGGCCTTTTTTATAAGCTGTATGCCTATTTCCTTGTCAAAAAAACCGGAGATGGGATATTTCAGGCAGTAAGCGATCTCGGACAGAACAGCCACCGACGGACTGACCTCCCCCGTCTCGATCCTCTGGATGGTAAGATAGCTGAGCCCGACCCGCTTCGCCAACTCCTTCATGCTCATGTTCTGTTTCTTTCTGATCTGCCGTATCTTATTTCCCACTTCCACAGATCAAATTGTATCAATAAATAAATAGTTGTCAAGGAAAATATTTACTTTTGTATATATTGACCCTGGTGCCGGACCCCGATGACCGATCATGGCAGGGTGTAGATCGTATATCGAAAAACCCGTAAGTCGTGAACAAAAATCTGTTCAACGTTCATGTTCAACGTTCAAGGTTAAGACGAGCAAGACCAGATAGACCTTACTTATTGCTGATGGCTGTGTGCTGACTGCTGACGGCTTTTTGCTATTCACTGCCCTTATCCAGCGTGTTTGCGGGGACATACCGATACAAGCGCTGAACCTGATGAAAAAACCGGGATAAAAGAAAACGCCCGCCGAACCGGCGGGCGTTTGGTGCTCAGGGTTATTGCCTCCGCGTATTACGACTGTTTCTTGAACTCCTTCTCCATTGCCTCTTTTGCAGGCTTTACGTAGATGTCCCTCAGTTTCGGCTTCTCGATCTTGCCTGCAGGGTTTCTCGGGATGGCGGTATATACCATCTTTTCAGGCCATTTGTATTTCGCGAGACCCTTCTCCTTTACGAAATTGATGACCTCCTCGTCGGCAATGGTCTGGCCTTCCTTGGGCTGGATAATCGCCATAACGATCTCAACGAGCCTCGGGTGAGGATAACCGAGAACGGCAACGTCCTGGATCTTGGGATGCTTCCTCAGGGCGTCTTCGATCTCAGCCGGGAAGATGTTCTCGCCGCCCCTGATGATCAGGTCTTTTGCCCTGTCAGCGAAGAAGATGAAGCCTTCATCGTCTTTATATGCAAGGTCGCCGGTATAGAGCCAGCCGTCCTTGATCGTCTTGGCCGTCATCTCGGGGTTGAAGGCATATTCTTTCATGAGCCGCGGTCCCTTGATAAGCAGTTCGCCGACACCGCTGGCAGGAAGCTCTTTGCCCTCGTTGTCAACGACCTTGGCCTCCATAAAGGCTGTCGCCTTTCCGATGGAACCGGGTTTTCTCATGATGTCTTCGTCATAACAGTTCGTGAGACCGCCGCCGCCGCCTTCCGTGATACCATATATGTTTGCGATCGGGAGCTTGGGGAAGATCTTCTTTGAATCCTCAAGGAGGATGTAAGGAACCGGCTGAGCGCCGATCTCTATGTGCAAAAGGGCAGAAAGGTCATATTTTTTGAGGTCTACCTGGCCGGACTTTATGGCGTTTATCACGTCGGACCATGTAGGGACCGTATTCCAGCCGCCTGTACATTTCTCCTCTGCCATTGACTGGAGATAAAATTCAGGCTGCAGCTCCATCGGCATAAGGACCTTGCCTGCCGCTATATAACACGGGAAGGAAAGAAAGAGCGTGCCGCTGTGATAGTACGGATGCGGCGCGAGGTACACACTGTTGTACCCTTCATTATAGGTAAGGGCATTGCCTATGCCGATATAGAAGAGTGTATTGTGGGTGTGGCACACGGGTTTCGGCGCCCCTGTCGTGCCGGAGGTGAACATGAGTTCTGCCATATCGTCATCGCCCGTTTCGACACAGACCCCGGACGCATCGCCTTTTTCGAGGATTTCGTTGTAGGATTTTACACCTGCGGGGATGGTGTTGCCGAGGCAGATGAAGTGTTTGCAATAGTCCATATCTTTCATGATCGGTTCCATTCTTGCGTTAAACTGTTCTCCGAACATGAAGGCCTTGCATTTTGTGACATCCGCTGCATACTTGATGTCCGCGCTTGCGAAACGGAAATTGAGAGGCGTTACTGTTGCACCTGTCTTGAGTACGGCTATATAGCTTGCATACCATTCCATCGAGTTCATCATAAGGTGAACAACGATGTCACCCTTCTTGACGCCACAGTCCTTCATCAGGTAATTGGCGATCTTGTTCGCCTGCTCATCAAACTGTTCCCAGGTAAGACATCGTCGCATCTTTTTTGACGGATAACTCTCGATGATGAACTCTCTTTTGGGGAACTTACTGGCATTGAGACCCGAAAATCTTGCAAAATTCATAATACCCTCCTTTTGTGTTTATGTTACTGTTTTTATATTGCTTTACGATTTTTAGCATGATAAATTGAACAGTGTTGTTTGTCAACATTAAAATTACCGGATAATTGGGGAGGGAGTAATTATGGGTGACGTATATGTACACATAGGCGAGATCCTCGCAAGAAACGCCCGCAGGTTTCCGAACGACGTGGCGCTTGTGGAGAGAATACCCGCCGAAAAGAAAAGGGTCGAGTTTACCTGGAAGCAGTTTGACGACCAGGCGAATCAATTTGCCAATGTCCTTACGGCAAAAGGGGTAAAAAGGGGCGACAAGGTCGTTCACTTTATGATGAATTCCTTTGACTGGCTTGTCGCGTACTTCGGGATCGTACGGACAGGCGCCTGGGTCGTACCCCTTAATTTCCGCTTTACCGCGGAAGATGTGAAATATTGCTGCGATGTGGCAGAACCAACGGTCGTTGTCTACGATGAAGAATTTGCGAAACGGATCGAAGCGATAAAGGACCAGCTGCCGACGGTGAAACACTACATCTGCGTGGGGCAGAACATCCCTGCCTATGCAGAATCATTCAGAAAGCTTGTCGATGCCGCGAAGGCGACGCCCCTTGATGTGGAGATTACCTTTGCAGACCCCTGCGGTCTCTATTTCACGTCCGGGACAACCGGTCAGCCCAAGCCGATCCTGCTGACCCACAAGAACATGGTCAGCGCATGCATCACGGAGAACGCCCACCACTGGCAGAGGAAAAACGACGTCTTCATCCTTATCCCGCCGCTCTACCATACGGGCGCAAAGATGCACTGGTTCGGGAGCTTCATCGTGGGGGCAAAGGGCGTGCTCCTGAAGGGTGTTTCGCCGGAGTGGACCCTGGAGGCAGTGAGCGAGGAAGGCGGGACCATCGTCTGGCTGCTCGTCCCCTGGGCCCAGGACATCCTCCTGAAGATCGACAGCGGGGAACTGAAGCTCTCCAACTACAAGCTTGACCAGTGGCGTCTCATGCACATCGGGGCTCAGCCGGTACCGCCTGCGCTTATCAAGCATTGGAAAAAATACTTCCCGAACATGCAGTACGATACGAACTACGGCCTCAGCGAGTCGACGGGTCCGGGCTGCGTACACCTCGGCATCGGCAACGAGCACAAGATAGGCTCCATCGGCAAACCCGGATTTAACTGGGAGACGCAGATCGTTGATGAAAACGGCAAGGTTGTAAAGAAGGGCGAGCCGGGAGAGCTTATTGTCCGCGGCGACGGGGTTATGAGGGAATACTACAGAAATCCTGAGGCAACGGCAAAGACACTGGTAGGCGGGTGGCTTTACACCGGTGACATGGCGCGGGAGGATGAGGATGGCTTTATCTGGCTCGTTGACCGGAAGAAAGATGTCATTATCACCGGCGGCGAGAACGTATTCCCCGTCGAGGTCGAAGATTTCCTCCATACGAACCCGAACGTGAAAGACATCGCCGCGATCGGGCTGCCTGATGAGCGGCTCGGCGAGATTGTCGCCGTTATCGTTGACGTTGCACCCGGCAAGAAACTGACCGAGGAAGAGGTCCTGAAATTCTGTGAAGGGCTTCCGAAATACAAGAGGCCGAGAAAGGTCTTCTTCGGCGAAGTACCCAGGAACCCGACGGGCAAAATAGAAAAGCCGAAACTAAGAAAACAGTACTCAGGAAGAGAAGAAGCATTTAAGATATAGAATAGAGCTAAGAGCGAGGAGCGGAGAGCCTGAAAAAATTCATCCTCTCTGCTCTTAAGCTCTCTGCTCTCAGCCGAATGTTATGTACCCTACCTCCTTAGAAAAGACCGTTCATTACGTATTCAAAAACAAGGAACTCCTCAAGGAGGCAATAACCCACAGTTCCTGGTTTAATGAAAAAAAGGAATCCCGGCAATCGCAAAACGAAAAACTCGAGTACCTCGGGGATGCAATACTGAACAGCGTCATCAGCATACTTCTTTATAAAAAATACCGGAAAAGGGACGAGGGGTTTCTCAGCAACGCGCGGTCAAGCCTCGTGAAACGTGAAACCCTCACAGAGATAGCGAACAAGATCGAGTTATGGAAACACATGGCCTACGGTAACGGCGAAAACAATGTGCCGGAAGAGTCCAAGGTCTTGTCGAATATGCTCGAATCACTCATCGGCGCCATCTACCTCGATGGCGGTATGCGAAAGGTAACCAAGGTAATCAAGGAGTTCTTCCTGCCCTATTTCAACGAAGAAAAACTGACGGAGAAGAACCCGAAAAATGTCCTTCAGGAATATTCCCAGAAAAAATGGGGGCTGCTCCCAAAGTACAAATTTACACGAAAAACAAAGGAAGGCTTTGCCGTATCCGTCTGCATCGGGAAGGAGTTCCGCGCAAAGGGAACAGGGAAAAGCAAGAAAGAGGCGGAACAGCATGCAGCAAGGGCGCTCCTGAATCAATTCAGCAACAAAGAACAGAAGTAACGGTCCGTCATGATCGTCCCGGTCTTTCTCACGCATCTCGGTTGTCATGATCGATGTATCTATTGCAATCAGGGATACATTACCGCCCGGAACGATATTGACATCCGGCGATTGATAGAAAGATCCCTCCCGCAAAAAGAAGGCACCTATGAGGTCGGTCTCTTCGGCGGCAATATATTCGGCCTGAGCCCTGATGTCCTCAAAGGGATATTCGGATATTTCGATGATTACCGGGAGAATATCACAAATTTCAGGATCTCCACAAAGCCCGTACCGCTCAATGAGGAGTTGATCGACATCCTCCGGGAACAGCGCGTCACCGTTATCGAGCTCGGCATACCGTCCTTTAATAATGACATTCTCAGAATGCTCAACAGGAAACACACTGCCGAAGATCTCCTCCTGGCCTTTCATACCCTGAAGGACAAAGGTTTTCAGGTTGCCCTCCAGTTCATGGTGGGTTTGCCGGACGAGACCTTTGACGACATCAGGGAGACGGGGGCGAATATGGTCCGTCTCAAACCCCATTATATAAGGATCTATCCCCTCGCCGTTTTGAAAGAAACCCCCCTTCATACCCTCTATCAGGAAAAGAGGTTTGTGCCCGTCGAGTTCAGAGAGGTCCTTGAAAGGGCGCTCTATATCTACCTCAATGCCCTGCGCCATGATATAAAGGTCGTCAAGATGGGGCTTACGGACAACGAGATACTGAAAGAGAGGATCGTGGCCGGATACTATCATCCCGCCTTCGGTTACTTAGTAAAATCGTTCGGGTTCTATCGTGCCGTCCTGGCAGTTGCCGAACGCGAATCGATGAAGGGGGACGTCACGGTCATTCTCAACAAAAGGGACGTCACGCACCTCCTCGGTCACAGGCGCGACAACATGAAGGGATTTGAAGAACATGGCCTGTCAATCTCGCGGGAAGAATCCGATTTGCCGATAGGGACCTTCACACTGATCAACGGTCCAAGGCAGGCAGAAGGAACCATCTTCGACGCAATCCCATAAAAATAAATCCAGATCTTCCATAAGGACGAGCATCGGCAGAATAAAGGCAGTGAATAGTGAGTGGTGAATGGCAAAAAGCCGTCAGCAGTCAGCACACAGCCGTCAGTGTCGATTATCGATCATAGAGTATCTGTTTTTTAACCTTGAACGTTGAACATAGAACGTTGAACAGGTGTTTCCTCATTATAGGTTCCACTGTTCTCTCTTCAGTCCCGACACCCCTTCATAGACGATCTCACCCTTGAGGGACTCTTCGACGACCTTTTTGAGGACCCCTTTTCTGTCAACGTTCAGCGCCCGCGTAAGTCTTGCGAAGAACCTCAGCCTGTCGCTGACGGAGATCCTTTTCGGTATCGTAGTATTTAACTGTACAAGCATCCTGGTCAATATTGCCTCGTCAACATGCTCAAAGACAATATCCTCAACGTCGAGAAAGAAAAAGACATTATCATCGACGACAAAGATGTTGCAGCCCTTCACGTCGTTGTGCACGACGCCCTGGCCGATCACCCCTTTCATAAAATTGGAGAAGGCATTAACGAACCTGTGCCTTTGAGTAGTATTCAGGCCATCGTATATGCCGTCGAGATGCCTGTCGAGCTCTCTCCCTTTACCCCCGAGGTCCTCCATCGCGATAAAGCCCCCTGAAAAAAGCGACGGCAATCTTACATAATACGCATGGGGGATGATCGCCATGTTGAGGTACAGGAGGACAATATGGTTCCTCCATGCCTTCTCTAAGCGCCTCCTGCCTTTATATATCTTCCTGACGTGGTCGCTGTATCGCTCGACCTTTACCTTCTTGTCACTTTTCAGCCTCTGGACAAAGGCGCCTTTCCCGCGATCTTCCATTCCCGCAACATAGAGACGTTCCCCTCTGCGCACGATCTTTGAGGTCTCCTGGAATGCCCTTTTCTTCTTGCTCTCGATCCACCTCCTCCACAACCTCTTGATCTCTCCTTCAACCGCCTTTTGTATCATCGTATTTCCATACAGCTCAAAAAAGAGTTCCTTCTCTTTCTCGCTCAAGTCTTCATAGATCATGGTAAGGGCGTGGGTGAGGTTGGAAAGCTCATCTTTATCGTTCAAGGCGTCTTTGATCTTTGTCTTGTGGAGGTCAATAAGATACAGGAGATCGCCGGACACAAGCACATTGTCGAGATGGAGGTCATTATGACAGACACCGTTATCCTTCAACCTCCTGAGAAGCCCTGCAAGTGCAGGGATCAATCGTTCGCGGTACCCGTGCCGGAAAAAGACACGGACGAAGCCATCCCCGTCGATCCAATCCTGGACCACACAGGAGCGCCTCCTGCCGACCCCGTATCCAAGGCACCCCGGCGTCCTGATCCCCATCGAGGCGAGCCGCTTCCCTGTCATATATTCCTTCTTGCCCCTGGGAACGGTCCTGTTCCTCAGTGCGCCGAGGGCCCCTTTCTCGACAAAGGTCTTTATGAAGACCCTTCCTTTTTTATAGGGCATTGCAACATAATGCCTCCGCGCATCCGTCACCTCCGGCAGTTTTTCAAGCACGGCTGCGAGCCCTTCGTCGTCAAGGAACCACTTCATGCCTTTTATCCGGAATTCCTTCATCGTGTTGTTCCATCTATAAGTGCATCCAGGACCTCTGCAACCCTCGGTCCCCATATATCCAGGGAATAACGTTCTTCGGCGATCTTCCTCGAGGCCGTCCCCATGGCCCTCCGCAGGTCAACGTCTCCCCGGAGCCTGTCGATAGCGTCCTTCCAGCCTTCAGTGTCCTTCCTGGAAAACCCGTTATACCCGTCTACGATCATGTCCTGCACAACGCCGACAGGGTGGGCAACCGAGGGAAGCCCTGCGGCCATATACTGGATCAGCTTGAGGCCGCACTTCCCCAGGGACCAGATATCGTCCTTTACCGGCATGATCCCCATATCGAAACTCAGGATCGACTGCTTCTCCCTGTCGTAATCCCATTGTTCAAAGAGCATCCCCTTTTTCATCCCTTCAGGGGGTTTGTCGGCGACCACCTTGCACTCCACGCCTTCCTGGTCAGCATAGTAATCCAATAACCCACGTATATCGGCGAGGTATTTCAATGTTGCGCTGCTCCCTATCCATCCGATGACAAAGGGCCTCTTCGGCTCGTGTTGTTTCACCGGATATTCACCGATATCGACGACCGTAGGGATATAATGGACGCCTGTCGCTTTGTATTTCCCTGCCTCATCTGCGAGAAAGTTATTGCCGCACAGCACAACGTCCGAGGCCTTTACCATGCCTTCAAACCTCTTCTGCCGCGTTGTGCTCACGCCCCGGCTTCCGTACATCACCGCGTCATCGAAATCGTAGACCATCCTTTTCGAAAGCCTCCTGAAAAGAGACAGCTTGAAGGGATTGAGCAGCACCCGCTGGACATAGGTTATGTCTGACTGCATGATCTCCCGGAGCACCCTGGGGAGACCCGTCTTTGTTGTCAGCAGCGTGACCGTGAAGCCGCTTTTCTCCAGGTACGGGAAGTATTGGTGGATCCTGTAACCCCGCGGGTTCTCTTTCGTAAAAATGTTGTGGGTGAAAAAGAGGATCTTCTTCATAGGATTCTTAAGAGGATTGGTCCCTGTCCGCGCTATCGCTTCTTGAAACCTGCGAGCCATCTCTTTAAACCCCTGCCGCCTCTGATATCAACCGCCTTCAGCTTGTTTTCATCGGCAACAGGTCCCTTGACAAGTTCTTTGGGGCCGGCAGCTTCAACAAGATAGTCATCGATAACCAGATAGTCCATCTCGGTGGACATGAAACATCTCAGGGCATCCTGCGGGGTCTCTACAATAGGTTCACCGGCGATATTAAAAGAGGTGTTGAGTATAACCGGTACGTTGGTAATATTGTAGAACTCCCTGATGAGGTCGTAATACCTGCCGTTGTTGTTCTTTGTCACTGTCTGGACCCGCGCGGTGCCGTCAACGTGGGTGATCGCAGGGACCATTGCCCGTTTGTCCTCTTTGACCGCGGCGATGAGGAGCATATAGGGGCTCTCGCAATCGAGATCGAAGTATTCGGAGACGTGCTCCAGGAGGACCGACGGCGCAAAGGGGCGGAACCCTTCCCTGTGCTTTACCTTTGCGTTCAGGACGTCCTTCATCTCCGGCTTTCTCGGATCGCAGATGATGCTCCTGTGCCCCAGGGCACGGGGACCGATCTCGCTCCCGCCTTCCAGCCAGCCGAGTATCTTCCCGTCAGCCAGAAGTCCGGCGGATCTTTTTACAATATCCTGTTCCTTTGTAAACCGGATGTTCGGTGTAGCGCGCAATGTCTCAAGGATCTCATCCTCGCTGTAAGTCCTGCCGAGGTACGCATTCCTGAACCGGTACTTCCCCGGTTCCTCCTTTTCAACAAAATGGGCGCCGTAGAGGGCGCAGCCAAGGGCAATGCCCGAGTCGCAGGAGCCGGGCTGGACAAAGATATTCTCAAAGGGCGTATTGTCGAGTATCATTTTATTTGCCACGCTGTTCAGGCCGACGCCGCCTGCGTAGCAGAGGTTTTTGCTCGGGCTTATCCGGTATAGGTATCGCGCTATCTCAATAAGGCCCTCTTCGGTTGTCTTCTGCACTGCATAGGCGATCTCCGTATAGACATCATCGGGCAGCTTCTGGTTTTCGCGGCGGGGCAGGTCGGGAAAGAACTGCCTCTGAAAAAGATCGTTGTGCCGTACAAAGTTCTTTTCGCTTTTCGTAAGCGCAACACCGTCTACAACATCGAAGAACCCCGGATCTATTGTCTTGCCTGGTCGCCCCCCGTAGGGCGCAAGCCCCATCACCTTCCCTGAGCCGAAATCACCGAAATTCAGAAACACCGATGCCCCCATATAGACAAGGCCCAGCCCGTTCATGTATCCCGGGACCGTACAGTCTTTCCGTATCTGGGTCAGCTCATTCCCCTGCGCCCTGTAGAACGACTGGACCTCTTCGCGGTCTTTCTGCTCTTTGATCGTCAATCCCCGGAGCGAGAAGGGAAGCTCCTTGCCGGTCTCGATCTCAACGGACTTGCTCCCCAGCCCGTCAACGACCATTATGGCCGCCTCGTCAAAGGGCGATGCACAGAAGGCGCTTGCCGCATGGGCATCGTGGTGGGAGACCGTATGGACCCTGCCGGTGTAACCGAGGTCCTCCCTGATCGAACCGACGGTGACGTTGCTTCCTTCCTTATTATATCGTGTGACCCCGACAACAAGGTCGATCTCGTTGATGCTTTTAAGCCCGGCAGCCTGAAGGAGATACTTCACCGAGAGATGAGGGAAGTAGCCGGAGTGCTTTCTCCGGTCGAGCCTCTCTTCGCCGATGGCCCAGATGCGGCCATTTGATATAATGGCAGCGCCGGTGTCGTGTCCGAATATATGAAGACCCAATATGTTCACGTAATACCCCTATAGACGTCTTTACCTGAATACCGTAACATACAAATTTTCCTAATATAACAGGAGAACCCCGGCCAGTCAATCGCAAAAGCAATCCCGACCATAGAGAAAGGCAGCGGAGAGCGGAGAGCTGAGAGCAGAGAGCCAAGAGTGAATACTCGTCACTATATAGACGATGATCGATAATCGACGCAGATGCCCATCCCAAAAAATCCTTGACAACACGAGAGGTATAAACGCATTAATATCTTGAGATCACCTCATGTCAAACACTATGGAAGCAGCAGAGAATAATCCCCTCGTATCGATCGTCATCCCAACCTACAACTATGCGAACTATCTGTTGACGGCGATCACGTCGTGCCTTGAACAGACATACAGGAATCTCGAGATCATCGTTGTTGACGACGGTTCAACGGATAATACCCGCGCGGTCGTTGAAGGGCTTCGCGACAAGATTCGGTATATCTACCAGGACAACCGGGGTGTCTCGTCGGCGAGGAACAAAGGACTTGAGGAGGCGCAAGGCAGCTTCATTACCTTCCTCGATGCCGACGATGCCCTGACAACGGATTCCATCGAGATGCGTGTCCGGATCCTTACCGAACATAAGGACACCGACTTTGTTATCAGCTCCACCCTTTCCAAGCATACCCCTGATGAGACGCCGTATCTCCATGATAAAACGGGACAGAGCTTTTTTTCGGAAAGGTTATACGAAGACCTCCTTTGTCGCCGCATCTCCTTTGCCACCTGCGCGGTCCTCATGCGCACCGCTGTCGCAAAGAGGTTCTCTTTTCCCACACACATATCGAACGGTGAGGATATTGTCTATTTTACCAAGGTCTTTTTTCAGAGAAAGGGCTATTTCCTTGCCACGCCCACGGCCATCACCTTCAGCCACCCTGACAGCCTCCGCCACAATATCGAACAACTGAAGAGACAGGGCATCGACTTCGTAACGGCCGTTGTCGACGACCCTTATTATAAGGGCGCCCTCGACTACCTCCGCAAAGACCTCATCGCCAACCGCTACATGGAGCTCTTCCGGAGGTACTACGCGTCAGGCGACAAGGGACTTGCCAGAGAGTGCTACATAAAAGGGATCAGGACAAAGCCCGGCAAGCTGTCCAGGATCGATTATCTCGTAAAGTTCATAAAGACGTATTTTTGACAGCGGTCAGCCATCGGCAGATAAATAATAGCTCGTAGAAAATCGTATATTGTAATTCGTATATCGTAGACCGAAAGAGGCCTTAGATGCTGCTTTTGCAGTCCACTATATACGATATACTATCGACTATCGACTGGTTTTCTGCTATTCACTATCGACTATCGACTGCCTTTACCCTGTTTTGAGTCTGCCGCTTCTTTACATATCCTTTCCATTGCTGCTGCGTTCTTCTCGATAGTGAAGTCTTCAAGCTTCGCCCGGGCAGCCTTGCCCATGGAGCGCATACGGTCCCTGTCGAGCAATGCCTTTATTGCCGATGCGAGGCTGGCGACATTACGTGGCTCGTCAATGACATAGCCCTCCCTTTCAGAGATGAGGGTCGCTGCGCCGTTCCACTTTGTTGTGATCGTCGGAAGCCCCGATGCCATTGACTCCATCGTCGTCAGTGAACAGGCATCGTAGAAGGTAGGGTGCACGAGTATATGGGCGTCGCGGTAAACGTCCTCCGGCGAAGAAGACTCCCCGAGAAAGGTCACGTTGTTCCCGATGTTCAGTGCATCTACCATCTCCATATATCTTTCTTTTCTCCCCCTGCCCATGACCATGAGGCGGAAGTCCTTCGTCTCTTTTGAAACCTCACCCAGTGCAAAAAGCAACGGAGAAAGGCCCTTAAGCCGGAAATTCCCTGCTGAAAAGAGTATCCTCGGAGGTCCCTCGGGCATCATTGCTGCCGGCCTGAAGCGTTCCGTATCCACACCATTGTACACAACGTCTATGCTGTCGTCGGTAAGGTTATAATGCTCGGTCATGTGCCCTTTTATCATATCGGAGATGGCAACGATCCTGGAATATCTCCCGGTTCTGATAGGATATTCTTCGATCCAGCGCTGCATCATCTGGTTGATGCTGCTGCGCAAGAGGAACGCCTTCACGGAACGCTCCCTCTGATCGTCGTAGCTTGCGATCTCCCTCTCCATCCAGATACGCTGCACGCCGCCGTGGCTCTGGTATACATCGAGATCAAAGGTGTTACCGAAACCGAGCATGATATCAAGGTTAAAGAGCTTCACGTATTTCCTGTGATTGAGCGCGAAGGAGAAGTTTCTGAGCCAGCGCGGGAACGGCATTGTATTGAATCTCACCAGGGTGATCCCCGGCACCTCTACCCCCAGCGAGCAGAAGAGAAAGATCTCGTGCCCCTTTCTGCTCAGGATCGTGGCGATGTCATAGGCGTACCGTTCAGCGCCGCCTTTTTTCGGATTAAAATTATAGATCGCTATGCCTATCTTCATGGTGTTAATTCAATTCAGGAGAATTATTTTCTTTTCCCCATACGCATAAGCCTTTCATAAAAATTTCTGAGCTGTCCGGCCTGTGCCCGGTAATCCCATTTCTCCTTGGCCGTTTTGGCTGCATTGGCCCCAAAGGTCTTTCTCATGCCCTCATCCTGGAGCAGGGCCTCCATCTTCTTCGAAAGGTCATTTTCATCCCAGGTCGTAACAAAACCGGTTTTCCCGTTATCAACAAGCTCGGGGAGCATGCCCGCATCTGAGACTATGGCAGGTCTTCCCATGCCCATGACCTCCCGCAGCGCCCTCGCCGAGCCGTCACTCCCCGCCCTCATTATGATAAAGATATCGAAGGTCGCAATAACGGAAAAATAGTCCTCCACCCTGTACCCTGCAAGGATCACGTCCTGCTCAATGCCAAGCTCAGCGAGCGGCCTCTTTATGCTCTTCTCTATCTGGGAGCTCCTGCCCATTACAAGGAGCCTGACCCCGTCCTGACGGTCTTTCACCTTTTTAAACGCCCTGAGTATGATCTCGTATCCGCGGTCGGGCTTGAGACGCCCGATAACCCCGATGACCCTCTCACCGGGCCTGATGCCGAGTTCATCCCGCATGTCCCTTACAGGGCCGTCATATAACTTTATCGCCGGCGTGATAACGGATGTCCTTTCGTCGGGGAAATCGAATCTTTTTACATCCTGTCTCCGCAGCCTTTCACTATAGGTCACGATCCCGTCTGTCCTGCGGAGCGCCCAGGACATAAAAAGATTATCCGGCATACCGTCTCTCTTATGGTCTGTCCGTACTATCAACGGCCTCATGCCTGCAAAGAGCATCGCAATAACGGCGGTGTAGTGGTCGTGGGAGAGGTTCGTATGGATGATATCGATCTTTTCCCTCCCCACATAATCCTTTAAATGCTGCATGTCGTAAGACCAGTCCCTGAAGGAAAAATACCTGTTCAGCCTCAGTCCGTCGTAATAGCGCATTGCCCTCTGTTTTACCTGTTTCTCAACGGTCCTCTCGCGAAACTCAAGGGGGGTCTTCCTGTAGGCAAGCGTCACGTCAATCCCCTGGGCGTTCATGACCTCGCAGAGCGACACCACCGGCTCCGCAGGTCCTGTCCACTTCCAGTCGCTGAATAATTGGAGGATCTTCATAGACCGTAGAATTCCCGTATGCACCCGCATACATGGAGTATCTCGTCCTGTTTCAACGTCGGGTACATAGGGAGCGAGATGATCTCCCCGGCTGCCTGCTCGGCGTTGACAAAAGACCCTTTCCTGAAACCGAGGCTGCCGTATGCGCCCTGGAGATGTATCGGCGTCGGGTAATGGATGAGCGTCGAGACGCCGTTGTCGCTCAGGTACTGGCGGAGATCGTCGCGTTTTTTCGACCTCACGACATAGACATGATATACGTGGTGCGCCCAGGGGGCCTCTGCGGGGAGAACAAGCGGCGTATCCTCAAGCTCCTTCCGGTAAAACCACGCGATGTGCCGTCTCTTCTCATTCCACTGATCGAGGTACTCCAGCTTATGTCTCAAAAACGCCGCCTGGACCTCATCGAGCCTCGAATTGAAGCCCTCGATCGCGTGGACGTGTTTATCTGTCTGGCCATAGTTCCTGAGCATGATCGCCTTCCTGTATGCCTCTTCGGAATCGGTCACAACGATACCCCCGTCTCCGTAACAGCCAAGGTTCTTTGTGGGATAGAAGCTGAAGGCGGCCACATCGCCGAAACCACCCACCTTCCTGTCTTTGTACAGGGCCCCGTGCGCCTGGCAGGCGTCTTCCATGACCTTCACGCCATAGGTCTTGCAGATCCCCATGATCTCATCCATCCTGCACGGATGGCCGTAGAGGTGTACCGGTATGCAGAGCTTGATGTCCCTCTCCCTTTTTAAAAGGTCTTCGAGTTTTTCGGGGTCCATGTTGTATGTCTCAAGCTCGATGTCGCAGAAGAGCGGCACCAGGCCTTGCATGGAGAGGGCCATTGCAGAGGCGACATAGGTGTTGGGGGTCGTCACAAACTTATCTCCTGCCTTCAGATCAAGGGCAAGACCGCCGATGCGGATTGCGTCGGTGCCGTTTCCAACACCTATTGCGTATTTTACCCCGATATATGAGGCGAAAGACTCTTCCAGGGCCCTCACCTCTTTTCCCTGTATAAATTCACCACCCGACAGGACATCCTCAAAGATCCTGAGCAGGTCCTTCTTTATGTCCTCATGTTCCCGCTCCAAGTTAAACATCTTTACGATCATAATTTCATTCCCCTTATTAAATCCGTAAGGCGTAAGCCGTAAGGGGTTAAATCGCCTCACGCCTTACGGCCTTCATTCGGATTTAACGCCAGTATTCATTTCTATGTTTCCTGTAGTACGCCACGGTCTTGCGGATCCCCTGATCCAGAGACGTCTCCGGCTTCCACCCGACCACCTTTTTTATATGGCTGATGTCCGCGTAGTAATCGCCCGGCTCGACCTCTTTTCTCTCCTGTGTGAATTCCGTAAATCTTGTCCTTCCCGCTCCTGTGATCCTGACGATCGTCTTCGCAAGATCGTAGAAGCTGACCGGCACCCCTGTCCCTACATTAAAGACCTCCCCGTAGGCAGCATCGGTCGTTGCCGTCATGAGCATACATTCAACGAGGTCATCGACATAGAGAAAATCCCTGAGGATGCGTCCGTCACCGAAGACAGGGATGTCCTCGTTGTCTATTGCCTTGCGTATGAACCAGTTGAAGACGCCGTACTCGTCGTGCATCATCTGGTGTCTGGGCCCGTAGGTATTTGTGATCCGCAGGCACGTGCCCCTGATCTTGTGGATGTCGTCATAGACGAGGACCATCTTTTCGGCCGTGAGGTTCGTGACCGCATAGATCCCCTTGGGGTTTGTGGGGTGGTCTTCATCGACGGGGAGCTTGACGCTCGACCCGTATTCGCCGCGGGTGCCTGCGAAGATCACCTTTGCATTGGTGTTATATTGGCGAAGGGCCTCGAGCAGAACGAGCGTGCCCCTGCAGTTGATATCGAGGTCCTGTATCGGGTTTCGCATACTGTCAACGTGGTTTACCTGTCCGGCAAGGTGGAAGATATAATCCTTTCCCTTCACGAGGTGGTTCATGGAAAGCTCGTTTCTCACGTCGGAAAAATTCACCTTTACCCTGTCCACGATATCCTTGATGTTGAAGAGGCTCCCGCCCTGCCTCGGGAGCATATTGTCAATGATCGTTACGCGGGCGCCGAGCCTGACAAGCGCTATGGCAAGATTACTGCCGATAAACCCCAGCCCTCCCGTGATGATCACCTCTTTATTCCTGAATCCCTTTATTCCTCCCATATTTCTTCTCCATTTCCCATAGTTTCGCATGTTTCATAAATACATAGTACATCGTCGAGGCACAGATGATGAGCCCCGGTATGCCGTCAAGAAAACCCATCTTGAGGATATAGTCCCGGAAAAAACGGTAAACCGGTCTTGCGAGCATATTGAAAAGGTGAAAATGGCGGTTCGACCTGTAGAGGTCGCCTGCAAACGCCTCAGAATAGCGGTCTATCGTCCTGATCTGATGCGCCGTGTCCGCATAAGGTGCATGCATGTAATGGCTTTTCAGCGTCCCTATCTTTCCGTCAACGTGGATCTTCGCGTGGATACCGCCCTGCCAGTTTCCCCTGTCCTTTCTGTACAGCCGTATCTCGTAATCGGGATACCAGCCGCCGTGCCTGATCTCCCTGCCGAGATAGATGTTTCTCCTGTGGGCGATAAAGCCGCTGCAGGGGGTTTCGCCGGTAACGATGCCGGCCACTTCTCTCTTAAATTCCTCCGTAAGCCACTCATCGGCATCGATAAAGAGCACCCAGGGGTTGCTGCACAGGTTGTGTGCAGACTGGTATTTCTCGCGCATATCCGTTGTATCGAACTGGTAGAGCTTATCGGTATATCTCTGGATCGTCTCGATTGCCCCGTCAATGCTGTGGGAATCGACGACAATAAGCTCGCTGGCCCAGCCGGCAACGCTCTTCAGCGCCCCCTCGATCGTCGCGCCGTTGTTGTATGTGATCATGTAGACGGATAAGGGCAGTGTAGAGTTCGGAGTTCGGAGTTCGGAGTTCGGAGAACCAGGATCTTTTTTATCGAATGTCTTGTTTGCCATGTTTCTGCCAATTTTGTTACATTACACCAAAAAGTGCTTGAAATCAAACAGAGAATGAAGAAAGGGCGGCTGCGGCCGGCACCAAATCATTGTTATTTCCTCAAGACCGTCTTATATTTAAAATATCATTTCGGATCACTGGAGGCGATATGCCCGAAAAGATTGAATTACCGATTACCGGCATGAGCTGTGCAGCATGTGCGGCGCGTATCGAAAGGGAATTAAACAAACTCAACGACATCGGCGAGGCCCGCGTTAATTTCCCTTTGAAAAAGGCAGTTATCCTCCCCAAAAGGGAGCTTGAGATGAAGGAGGTCATCTCCATCATCCGCGATATAGGCTACGACGTGGACATAGAAGCGGATGTGACGATCAGGGCCCAGAAGGAAGAGGCGGTGCTGAAAAGGGATTTTATATGGTCCGTCTCGTTCAGCGCCGTGATCATGGTCTTTTCCATGTGGACGGTCCTGCCCTATAGCAATTTTATACTCCTCCTCCTTGCAATACCTGTTCAGTTCTTCTTCGGTCTGAGGTTCCATAGATCGACCCTCCTTAACCTCAAGCACTTCACTGCCGATATGAATACGCTCATATCCGTGGGCACGTCGGCTGCGTTTTTCTACAGCGCCTTCGTCACGTTCTTTCCCCATGTTATCGCCGCAGCCGGTATAATGCCGGTGACGTACTTCGATTCCAGCGCCACGATCATCACCCTTATACTCCTTGGAAGATATTTTGAATCAAAGGCGAAGACAAGGACCTATACGGCGATCAAGATGCTCTATGAGCTCTCACCGAAAGAGTGCATTGTTTTAAAAGAAGGGAAAGAGGTTCGCGTTCCAACAGATTCCCTCGAGGTGGGCGACACGGTCCTCGTCCGGCCGGGAGAGAAGATACCCATCGACGGGACGGTGGCGGACGGGAAGACCTACGTTGACGAATCGATGATAACCGGCGAAAGCATGCCCATCTCAAAGACCGTCGGCGACGAGGTCATCGGCGGGACGATAAACGGAAAGGGATCCATTACGGTTCAAACAACGAGGATCGGGAAGGATACGATCCTTGCGAAGGTCATCCGCCTTGTGGAAGAGGCACAGTTCACGAAGGCGCCGGTCCAGCGACTCGCCGACAAGGTTGCAGGGGTCTTTGTGCCCATCGTTATACTCATCAGCATCGTTGCCTTCTTTGTGTGGTTTATCGTCGGCCCCGAACCGAAGATCACAAACGCCCTCCTCTCCTTTGTGAGCGTTCTTATCATCGCCTGTCCCTGTGCCCTGGGACTCGCCACCCCGACGGCGATCATGGTATCCACCGGCGTAGGGGCCAAAAAGGGGATCCTCATAAAGAATGCGGAGTCCCTCGAACTGACAAATAAGGTCCGGCATATACTGTTCGACAAGACAGGGACCCTCACCGAGGGTGTGATCGTTCTTTCCGGGATAACCCCTCTTAACAATTTTTCCGAAAAGGATATTCTGCACGTCGCCTTTAACCTGGAGAAACAGTCGGAGCACCCCTTCTCCGAGGCGTTGAGGAAAAAGGCCGAGGAACTGAATATCGAGGCAGTGAAGGTCGACGACTTTGAGGCGATCGTCGGCAAGGGCATCAGGGGAAAGATCGACGGCAGTGAATATTTCGTCGGCAATGTCGCCCTCTATGAGGATGCGGGGAGGACGCTCGACCAGTCGATACGGGCGAGCTATCATGAAAAGGAAAGACAGGGAACATCCCCTGTCCTCGTGTGGAGCGGGAAAGGCCTTATGGGTATCCTCACCTTCAGCGACAAGGTGAGGGATGAGGCAGGCGGGGTGGTGAAAGACCTGAAAGACATGGGCATAGAGCCGGCAATGATCACCGGCGACAGCATGGAAGGCGCAAAGACGATCAGTGAAAAGGTCGGCATCGATACATATTTCTACCGCATACTCCCTGATAAAAAGGCTGAGATCGTGGGAGATTTCAAGAAGAAGGGCGTCACGTTGATGGTAGGGGACGGGATCAACGACGCACCGTCGCTTGCCACGGCCCACGTCGGCATCGCAATGGGCAAAGGGACCGATATTGCCATTGAATCTGCGGATATCGTACTCATGAAGGGTCAGCTTTCACGGCTCGTGACACTCATCAAGCTCTCGAAGAAGACCCTCTGGGTCATCAAGGAAAATCTTTTCTGGGCCTTCATCTATAACATTATCGGCATCCCCATTGCCTTCGGCGCGTTGTATCCCTTTTTCGGCATACGCTTAGAGCCCATGTTCGGCGCCATGGCAATGGTCGTAAGCTCCATCTCCGTCGTGAGCAACTCTTTGCGGTTGAAATTATTCAGGGAGTAAGCGGATACAGCGCATAATTCATAGTATTCAGAAAAAAGCTATCAGCTTAGAGCCTTTTTTGTTTCAGCTGACGGCTGTGTGCTGATGGCTGACGGCTATCCACGTGTCTTTTAACGAGCCGGTTTGCCTGAAAGCGTATTGACCGCCTTCTCCAATGCCTTATTGAATTCTTCCGGACGGTCCATCATCAGAAAATGGTCCGCTTCCCTGATAACGATCGCATCGAAAGAAGACATGTGCCTCCGGTTTGCTTCATAGTTAATTGGCCACAGGTCCCCGTTCACGGTTATAACGGGGATGCGGATCTTCTCGAATATCTTAGCCGCCTCCCCCGTGACGTACTGGGACATCATCTCCTTCATCGCGCTCAGGGCAACAGCCGAGGGCGCAGCGGACATATCCGAGAGGATCCACTCGCGGAGCGATGGATCGGTGCGGGGCGAGATCATCCCCTCTGCGAACCGGCGGCTTCCTGTTCGGAAATCCTTCTCCATGGGGGCTGTCATCTTTTTAAGTTCTTCGCGCGTCATCGGGTACTCGATATTGTCAAGCGTATCTATGCCTATGAGCCCTATAACGCGGTCCGGCATGAGCAGCGCTGCCTCTGCGATCACCGAGCCGCCCATGGAGTGTCCTATCAGGATGACGCTGCGGCTGCCCGTTGCCTCCGTCACCGCCCGCACATCCTCTCCGAAGGCAGACATGGTGTATTGCGAGCGCGTAATACCGGAGTGACCGTGGCCGGCAAGGTCAAGCGTGACCACGCGGTGGTTCCTGGAAAAGTACGGCAACTGGGCGCGCCAGTATCGGGCATCGCAGCTCCAGCCATGCACGAACACAAGTGTCGGCTCCCCGGAACCGTAGACCTCATAGGAGATCGGGACACCGTCTCTGGACAGGACGACATGGGGCCATTGCGTCTGCGCCTGCGCCGCCCCGACTGTCAATACTAAGAGCACCAGACAGCCGACCAATCCCGCCAGATGTCTTGCAATTGCCTTGCACCTGCATCCGCCGCCTGCCGGAACAATATCTATTTGAACCTTCATCATATCCGCCTCCTCACAATATGCCCAAATCGTATATAAGAGCAGGGACTCTGTCAAGGATTCGTATCAAATATTGTTTGCAGCAAATTGATACCGTTTGGTCTGAAAAAAGCGGGTTGGCTGAGAGCCAACCCGCTTGCTTTTAGAATATTGGCTGGGAGAAAGGGATTTGAACCCCTATTCACGGAGTCAGAGTCCGTTGTCCTGCCGTTGAACGATCTCCCAGTAGAAGACTGTTTATCGGGGACGTTATTCCTTAGCTTCTACCTCTGTTTCTGTTTCTTTCTTCGCCGCCCTCTTTCTCGGCTTTTTCTCTTTTGCCTCTGTCTTTTCGGTCTTCTCTTTTGCTGCCTTTTCCTTTTTTTCCTTCTTGGCGGGCGTCTCTTTTTTTTCTTCTTTGGCTTTAGCTTTGGCTTTTGGTTTGGCCTTTGTTTCCGTTACCTTCTTTTTCTCGGTCTTTTCCTTTTTCTCTTCTTTCTCTTTCTTCTGGGTAAGCTCTATAACAGCCATGGGGGCGTTGTCGCCTTTTCTGTTACCGATCTTAAGGACCCGCGTGTACCCCCCGTTGATCTCTTTATACCGCTCGCCTATATCGGTAAAAAGCTTTCGCACTATCTCCTTGTCCCTTAAGACTGCGAAGGTGAGCCTCATGGAGTGAGTGTCTTTCCTCTTTGCCAGGGTAATGAGCCTGTCGGCAACCTTCTTCAGCTCCATGGCCTTCGCGCTCGTGGTCTTTATACTCTCATGATTGAAAAGGGCATTCGCCAGGTTCTGGAACAGCGCCCTTCTGTGACCCTTCTTTTTGTTCAACGTCTTGACTCGATTCATGTGCCTCATGGTAAACCTCTATATGTGATCTTTTTTCTTGAGAAGCATCTTGTCTAAGTCATCTCTCGGAGGGAAACTGTCCAGTTTCAACCCGAGACGCAATCCCATGCAGGAAAGGATCTCCTTGATCTCGTTCAAAGACTTTCTGCCGAAATTTTTCGTCATCAGGATCTCCTGCTCCGTCTTCTGAACGAGCTCCCCTATGTACTTGATATCGGCATTTTTCAGACAATTCGCGCTTCTCACGGACAGTTCAAGCTCATCAACGCTCCTGAAGAGGTTTTCATTGAAGTCATGTTTGTCGGTTATCTTGTCCTCAACTACATCGGTCTCTTCAATCTCTTCAAAGTTGATGAAGATCTTCATCTGCTCCCTGATGATCTTCGCCCCGAAAGAAAGCGCGTCCAGAGGATCAACGCTGCCGTCGGTCCAGATCTCCATGGTCAGCTTGTCGTAGTCCGTCCTTCTGCCGACCCTTGCCTGCGTTACGTTGTAACTCACCTTCCTGATGGGAGAAAAGATGGCATCGACAGGTATTGTGCCGATAGGATCGTTCTCGTCGATATTCAACTCAGAAGATAAATATCCCCGCCCGAGTTGCGCCTTCATCTCCATATATAATTGCGCATCGTCGCTCAGATATGCAATATGAAGGTCCGGGTTGATCACCTCGACACCGCCGTCGTGAGAAATGTCGCCTGCCTTGACCTCTTTTTTATCCTTCACGTCTATCTTTAAAGTCTTCGGCTTATCATCGGTAACCTTTAAAACAACCTTTTTCAGGTTCAGGATGATCTCCGTTACGTCTTCCTTAACCCCTCTGATCGTAGAAAATTCATGTTCCACGCCGTTGATCCAGACAGAGGTAATGGCGCCGCCCATAATGGAAGAAAGGAGAACCCTTCTTATTGAATTCCCTATTGTTATCCCATATCCCCGCTCAAAAGGTTCCGTGGAAAACTTCACATAGTCATGCTCTTTCTTCTCTATTTCGATCTTTGTCGGCCTTATAAGTTCCTGCCAGTTTTTTTCAAACATAGGTATCTACCCTCCTTGGGGCAAAGCTATCTTGAATAGTATTCTACGATGAGCTGTTCTTTAATAGGCATCGTGATATCGTCGCGTGCAGGCAGAAGCTTGACTGTACCTTTCATATTGTCTTTATCCAGTTCGATCCACGACGGGATTCCTCTTCTCACCACTGATTCAAGGGCATTTTTAACACTTGGCAAGTCTTTATGTTTCACCGAGATCTCATCGCCCGGTTTTACAAGGAATGACGGCGTGCTCACCTTTTTCCCGTTGACTAAAATATGGCTGTGCGATACCAGTTGCCTCGCCTCTTTCCGGGACGTTGCAAATCCAAATCTGAAGACCATGTTATCGATCCTTCTCTCGAGCAAAACAAGGAAATTTGTTCCCGTGATACCCTGCTTGCGCTCCGCCATTTCGAAAAATCTTTTAAACTGTTTTTCACTGAGTCCGTAAATCCTTCTCAGGCGCTGTTTTTCCCTTAGCCTCAATCCATATTCAAGAAATTTTCCCCTGGTCTCAACGTGCACACCGGGCGGGTAGTTTCTCTTCTCAATCGCGCATTTCTCTGTATAGCATCTCTCCCCCTTGAGAAAAAGCTTGATCCCTTCACGTCTACATAACCTGCATGATGCCCCTACATATCTTGACAAAGCTTGCCTCCTTACACTCTTCTTCTTTTAGGCGGCCTGCACCCGTTATGCGGTATCGGCGTTATATCTCTGATGAGATGGATCTTAAGCCCTGCACTCTGAAGAGCCCTGAGCGCCGCCTCCCTTCCTGCCCCAGGTCCTTTGATGTACACATCGACGGTCTTCATGCCGTTCTCGATTGCCTTCTTTGCCGCGTTCTCTGCTGCAAGCTGGGCTGCAAAAGGCGTGCTTTTCCGCGAGCCTTTGAAACCGACAACGCCACCGCTCGACCATGCAACCACATGTCCCTGAGGGTCGGTAATGGTAATGATAGTATTATTGAAACTCGACTGGATGTAAACCCCGCCGACGGGGATGTTCTTCTTTACCTTCTTCTTACCGGTTTTTTTCGTCTTTACCATCTACACACCTCATTATTTTCGTTTCATCGAGGTCTTGCGCGGACCCTTCCGCGTCCTGGAGTTAGTCCGCGTCCTCTGTCCCCTGACCGGCAAGCCCCTTCTGTGCCGCAAGCCCCTGTAACATCCGATGTCCATGAGTCTCTTGATGCTCATGCTTACGTCTTTCCGTAAATCACCTTCTACTTTATAAGTTCTCTCCAGAATATCCCGTATCTTTGCGATCTCTTCATCTGTCAGGGCATTGGTTCTCTTGTTAGGGTCAATACCGGCTTCGCCGAGAATCCGGTTTGAGAGGGTCCTCCCGATACCGTAAATGTACGTCAGGGCTATCTCTATCCTCTTGTCCCGCGGTATATCTACACCTGCAATTCTTGCCACGTTGTTCCTCCTTAACCTTGCTTCTGCTTATGTTTCGGATTTTCACAGATGATCCGCACTATACCTTTTCTCTTAATGATCTTGCATTTGTCACATCTCTTCTTGACAGAAGGCCTGACCTTCATGAAAACCTCCTACTTTACTCTATAGATAATCCTGCCCCGTGTCAGGTCATAGGGCGAAAGCTCCACCACGACCTTGTCGCCTCTGAGTATCTTGATATAATGCATACGCATCTTACCCGATACATGGGCAAGCACCTTGTGTCCGTTGGGAAGCTCAACCCTGAACATGGCGTTCGGCAACGGCTCAATTACAGTCCCTTCAATCTCTATCCCTTCACCTTTTGGCATAATTACTTTACAGTACGCTCAGTATCTCTGTTCCCTTTTCGGTTATGGCAACGGTGTGCTCAAAGTGGGCCGAGAGGCTTCCATCCTTTGTCGCTGCGGTCCATCCGTTCTCCCTGATCACGACATCGCCTTTTTCCATATTCACCATTGGCTCAATCGCCAGCACCATGCCTGTTTTCAGGCGTATACCGGTCCCTTTTTCTCCATAATTGGGGATCTGTGGTTCCTCATGGAGATTTCTCCCGATCCCATGACCGACAAACTCACGCACAACGGAAAACCCGGCCCCTTCCACGTGAGATTGAATGGCATGGGAGATATCGTGGAGCCTTTTTCCTGCCTTTGTTTCGTCAATCCCTTTATAGAGGGCGCCTTCGGTAACGGCGAGCAGCTTTTCCGTCCTCTTCGGGATACTCCCGATACCATATGTAATTGCAGCATCTCCGCAAAAACCATCGTACCGGGTGCCAAAATCGAGACTCACAATATCATTGTCCTTCAATATTCTTTCTCCGGGCATACCGTGTACAACCTCATCGTTTACGGAAACACAGAGGCAATAGGGGTAGCCGTTATATCCCTTAAATGCCGGTTTTACATGACCGATCTTGCGTATCTTCTCTTCGCACAACCTTTCAAGCTCTATGGTCTTCAAACCTTCCCTGACAAATTGTCCGAGATATATAAGGATTTCAATAGCATATTTGCTGGCAACCCTTATCTTTTCTATCTCTTCCCTGCTCTTCAGAATAATCATCCTGTAATACGCGCCAACTCGCCACGGCGATCAGCAGCCAGCCTGCAGCTATCAGCAACAAACGGCGACCTGCATTCACAATCCGGTTTCGTTATCATCTTCTTCCTTTAACCCGCGCCGATTTTTTAACGAGCCCGTCATAATGCCTGAGGATAAGATGAGATTCTATCTGCTGTATCGTATCAAGGGCGACACCCACCACGATAAGAAGCGCCGTGCCTCCAAAATAGAAAGGAACGTTGAATTTTCTCACCAACAGGGTCGGGAGGACGCATACAAAAGAGATATATACTGCGCCGATAAAGGTTACCCTGGAAAGTATCCTCTCGATAAACTCAGAGGTCTTCTTGCCGGGCCTTATACCCGGTATATATCCGCCGTATTTCTTCATATTGTCCGCCACGTTGTCGGGGTTGAAAACAATGGCCGTGTAAAAAAAACAGAAAAAGATGATAAAACCCACATACAACAATTCATGGAGGATCGTTCCCGGCGTAAGCATCTCTGAAAATCTTTTCATATAGGGATGCTGAATAAAATTTGCGATCGTTGCAGGGAACATGATGATCGAAGAGGCGAATATGGGAGGGATCACGCCTGCCGTATTGATCTTGAGGGGCAGGTGTGTCGCCTGGCCGCCGTACATCTTGCGGCCCACGACCCGTTTGGCATACTGGACGGGTATCCTCCTCTGCGATGTCTCCATAAATATGATGAAGGCAACGACGACAAGCATCATCGCGATCAGCAGGAGCACCACAAACCAGTTCATCTCGCCTGAGTTTACAAGGGTCATCGTGCCGGCGATCGCGTTCGGCATCCGCGCTACTATGCCTGCAAAGATTATCAGCGATATCCCGTTGCCTATGCCCTTTTCCGTGATCTGTTCCCCGAGCCACATGATAAAGGAAGTCCCTCCGGTAAGGGTTATCATCGTCATGAGCCTGAAGCTCCAGCCCGGATTATAAACAACCATCTCGCCTCCGGCACCCCTCATCTGCTCCAGACCGATGCTGATGCCGAAGCCCTGGATGAGGCTTATGATCACCGTGCCGTACCGCGTATACTGGGTTATCTTTCTCCTGCCTGCCTCTCCCTCCTTTGAAAGCCTCTCAAGGGTCGGTACAACGACGGTAAGGAGCTGCAGGATAATTGAGGCGCTGATGTAAGGCATAATGCCGAGGGCAAATACGGAAAGTCTTTCTAAGCCGCCGCCGGCAAACATATCAAAAAAACCGAGCAGGGTGCCCCGCGCCCTCTCGAAGATGCCTGCCAGCACCGTTCCGTCGATCCCCGGCGTGGGGATATGAACACCTATCCTGTAAACCGCCAGGAGAGCAAGCGTGGCTATTATTCTCCGCTTAAGCTCGGGGATCTTCCCGATGTTCTGGAAACCCCCCATTAAATCAGTACCTCCACGTCTCCACCCTGGGCCTTTATCTTTTCAACGGCACGCTCAGATGCTTTGTGCACCTGGATCTTGATCGGGAAATCGATCTCGCCGTCGGAAAGAAGTTTGATCCCGTCTTTCATCTTCTTGATAAACCCCGATCTCAGTATATCCTCTATGCTTACCTTTTCCTGTCCCTTGAATACGGCGAGGTCCCCTATCTTGATGAGGGAATATTCCTTCCTGAAGGGGTTTTTAAATCCTCTTTTGGGGATCCTCCTCGTGAGGGGCATCTGGCCGCCTTCAAAGCCCTTTTTCTTCGTGCCGCCGCTTGTCGAGCGCTGGCCCTTGTTTCCATATGTTGCAGTAGTACCGTGTCCGGAACCGGTGCCCCGTCCTACCCTTTTTTTCTTCTTTGTCGATCCTTCTTTCGGTCTCAAGTCTGACAGCTTCATCTACCGGACATCCTCCACAATCGTTAAAAGGTGAATCACCTTCTTCACCATACCCCGTATCTCAGGTGTATTTTTCACCGTTTTTTCCTGGTAAAGTCTTTTAAGACCAAGACTCCGTATGGTATCGCGCTGGTCCTGTGTGCATCCTATAAAACTCTTTGTCCATTTGATCTTGAGGTGACTCACGTTATCCCTCCTCGACCTTTGCTTTGCCCCGCTGTTTCAATGAGACCTCTGGCGACTTTAACGTGGCAAGCCCCTTGATTGTCGCCTTTACTACATTATGATAATTCCGGGACCCGTAACATTTGGTAAGTATGTTCGTTATGCCGGCCACCTCAACAACGGCCCGCACGGCCCTTCCCGCAATAACGCCGGTCCCTTCGCTGGCCGGTTTCATAAATACCTCGCTTGTCCCGTACCTGGCCTTTATCTCATGGGGGATCGTCCCTTTTTTGACGGGAACCTCGATAATGCTCTTCTTTGCCCTCTCCACTGCCTTTCTGATGGCATCAGGGACCTCATTGGCCTTGCCGAGTCCGAATCCGACACGACCGTTACCGTCGCCGACGACAACGATGGCGCTGAAGCTGAACCTCCGGCCGCCTTTAACAACCTTTGCGACACGATTTATATAGACCAACCTGTCCTGCAGCTCAAGCTCACCTGGTTCTATACGCTTTCTCTCTGCCAATACAACCTCCTCTTAAAATTGTAAACCTGCCTCTCTTGCACCATCAGCTAAGGCCTTTATCCTCCCATGATATTTAAACCCGTTCCGGTCAAAGACAACCTGGCCGATACCCATGCCGACTGCCTTTTTACCAATATATTCTCCGACCTTTTTCGCGGCTTCGACATTGCCGCCGCACTTTACCGTTGCGGACACTTCTTTCGTCAGCGTCGATGCAGCGGTTATTACCTTATCCTGCGAATCATCGATCAATTGCGCATATATCTGTCTTAAGCTTTTATAGACACACAGCCTCGGTTTAACGGCAGTCCCGGAGATCGTCTTGCGGATCCTCTTCTTTCTCTTCTCCCTTGCCGCTACCTTCTCTTTCCTTTGCATCGTCTCACCTCTTACTTGCCGCTTTTGCCGGCCTTTTTCCTCAATGCCTCACCGGCGTATTTGACGCCTTTGTTCTTATATACGTCAGGTTTTCTCAGGGCCCTTATCTTTGCCGCCGTCTGCCCGAGGAGCTCTTTATCGATGCCTTTGATCGTCAGGAGCGTCTGTTTTTCCACCTGGGCCGAGATACCGGCCGGCAGAGGGAACGTGATGGGATGAGAATAACCAAGGTAGAAGACGATATTGTCGCCCTGTAATTCGGACCTGTATCCGATACCGACGATCTCAAGCTTCCTTTCAAACCCTTTGTAAACACCATCGACCATGTTTGCGATCAGCGTCCTCATGAGCCCGTGAAGACCCTTTGTCTTCTTGTCCTCGCTGTTTCGCCGCACCACGACAGTGTTGCCGTCAATATCAATGGCAAGACCTTCCAGGGACGGTCTCCGCAATGAACCCTTTGGCCCTGATACAATGATCTCGCCGTCCTTCAATTCCAGCTTTGTGCCCTGAGGCAAAATAACAGGCTTTCTGCCTATCCTCGACATTTCACACCTCACCAAACAACAAGGAGGGGCTCCCCTCCCACCTTATTTTTTATCGCGCTCCTGTCCGTCATGATCCCCTTCGAAGTGGAGATCACGATAAGACCTATCCGTTTCCTCAACCTCGGGATCTCAACGGTGCCCACATACTTCCTTCTCCCCGGCTTGCTGATCCTCCGGAGACCGGTGATGACGCTTTTGTTGTTCTCGTCGTAGTGTATGTAAACCTTGAGGAACTTCTTCCTGGCCTCGTCAATGAAGGTCTTGTAATTTTTTATATACCCCTCTTCCTTCAGTATCTTTGATATGGCAAATTTCATATTGGAATAGGGTATGTCAGCGGATTCGTGGCGTGCTATGATGGCATTCCGTATCCGTGTCAACATATCAGCAATAGGATCTACAGTGGCCATGAATCCCCCTCACCAGCTTGATTTTATGACGCCGGGTATTTCGCCCTTCAGTGAATGGTTCCTGAAGCATATCCGGCACATATGAAATTTACGCAAATAGCCGCGGGGCCTTCCGCAGATAGTACACCTGTTATGGACCCTTACCTGATATTTTGGTGTTGCCTTTGCCTTTTCCATCATCGATTTTTTTGCCATTAACTCCTCCGTCAACTCCTGAAAGGCATTCCCATTAATTTCAGAAGCTCGAAACCTTCTTCATCCGTCTTTGCCGTTGTCCCGATGGTAATGTTCATTCCCCTTGCCTTATCGATCTTATCGTATTCGATCTCGGGAAATATGATCTGTTCTCTCAAACCAAGTGTATAGTTGCCCCGCCCGTCAAATGACTTGGGGGAAACACCTTTAAAATCCCTCACCCGCGGAAGGACAATATAGACAAGTTTATGAAGGAACTCATACATCCTCTCCCTTCGGAGCGTCACCATGCAGCCGATTGACATCCCCTCTCTCAGCTTGAAGGAGGCAATCGATTTCTTCGACTTCGTGATAACGGGTTTTTGTCCGGTGATGAGTTTTACGTCTCCGACCGCGCTGTCGAGGACCTTGACATTCTGGAGGGCCTCGCCGAGCCCGATGTTCACCGTGATCTTTTCTATCTTCGGCACCTCCATGACATTCTTATACTGGAATCTCCTCATCAGCGCCGATCTGACCTCTTTTTCATAAAATTCCATATACGCCGTTTTCAACAATGCCTCCTACTTATCTAAGACCTCTTCGCACTTTTTGCAAAAACGTATCTTCTTCCCGTCTTCAAGGATCCGCTTTCCCGCCTTTACCGGTTTTGCGCATTTCTCGCAGTAGAGCATGACGTTGGACAGGTGGATGGGGCTCTCCTTTTCCATGATGCCGCCTTTGGATTTCTGGCTCGGCTTCACGTGTCTCTTGACCATGTTTACCTTTTCAACGATCAGCCGGTCTTTCTTTTTAATGATCCGTAAGACCTTGCCGGTCTTGCCCTTATCCTTACCGTTCGTGACCATCACAAGGTCGTTCTTTTTAACGTGGTAATGTTTTTCCATAGTATTCCTCACACAACTTCCGGGGCCAGGGAAACGATCTTCATGAACTTTTTCGCCCGGAGTTCCCTTGCAACAGGGCCGAAGATCCTTGTCCCGACCGGCTCGTTGTACTGGTTGATAATAACCGCGGAATTATCGTCGAATTTCACGTAGGACCCGTCAATCCTTCTGATCTCTTTTTTTGTCCTCACGATAACCGCCTTCACCACCTCGCCCTTTTTGACCTTCGAGTTGGGGATGACCTCCTTCACAGACGCTACAATAATGTCCCCGACCGTACCGTACCTCTTTCTCGATCCGCCAAGAACCTTTATACAACCGAGCTTTTTAGCGCCGGAGTTGTCTGCCACTTCAAGCTTAGATCTCGCCTGTATCATCGCCAACCACCTCTTTCTGAGCTAAGAAAGGTTCTTCTTTCTTTATTATTTCCTTTATGAGCCACCGCTTATCTTTACTGATCGGTCTTGATTCGATGATTGACACCTCGTCACCCAGTTTGCAGATATTCTTTTCGTCGTGTACTTTATACCGTTTTTTTCTCTTGATGTATTTGTGGTATTTCGGATGTTGCAAAACCTTCTCTACTTCAACGACGATGGTCTTGTCCATCTTATCTTTTACAACGATACCTGTCATCTTTTTCTTGTTCGCCTTCTCTTTCGCTTCCATGCCAACCTCGAATTTCAGCTTTCAGCCGTTTGCATCCCGGCCCACAGCCGTATATTATGCCTTTGACGTCTTTTCCTGCAAGGCCGTCTCTATCCTCGCCACATCCCTTTTTAAAAGCTTCAACCGTGCGGTGTTTTCCAGTTGTCCCGTCGAGTGCTGGAACCGCAGATTGAACAGTTCTTCCTTGGCGTCCTTCTTTTTCTTTAAAAGCTCTTCTCTGGTCAGCTCTTTCAGTTCCCTGCCTTTCATTGTTCCTCACTTCTCGCTATAAACTTTGTCGCAATGGGAAGCTTGAACGAGGCTATTCTCAAGGCCTCTCTTGCCTTATCTTCAGGAACACCCTTGATCTCATAAAGGACCTTTCCGGGTATTACCGGTGCCACCCAACCCTCGCTGGGTCCTTTTCCCTTGCCCATCCTTGTCTCCGCAGGCTTCTTCGTGATCGGTTTGTCGGGAAAGACCCTGATCCAGACCTTCCCGGCCCTCTTTACATACCTTGTAAGCGCTATCCTTGCCGCCTCGATCTGCCGCGATGTTATCCAGCCGGCCTCCTGCGCCTGCAGGCCGTAGTCTCCAAAGGTTACCCTGTTCCCTCTCGCAGCAACGCCTTTCATCCTGCCTTTCTGCTGTTTTCTGTATTTAACCCTCTTTGGTGCAAGCATTATCTTGCCTCCTGAAATATTTCACCCTTGAAGATCCAGACCTTTATCCCGATGACGCCGTACTTTGTGCTCGCCACGGCGACGCCGTAATCTATATCGGCCCGTATGGTCTGCAGAGGCACCCTTCCCTCCCGGTACCATTCCGTACGCGACATCTCTGCGCCGCCAAGCCTTCCGGCGCACATCGCCTTTATTCCCTTGGCGCCGAACTTGAGCGCCTGTGTAACATTCTTCTTCATCGCCCTCCTGAAGGAAACACGACGCTCGATCTGCAGGGCAATATTCTCTGCGACGAGCTGCGCGTCGACCTCGGGTCTTTTGACTTCCGTAATATTCAGGATCACCTCTTTGTCGGTGATCTGCTGGAGTTCCTTTTTCAGGTTTTCTACCTCGGCCCCTTTTCTCCCGATAACGAGTCCCGGCCTGGACGTGTAGATGTTGATCTTTGCCCTCTTGTCCTTATTGGCCGCCCTCTCTATCTCGATCTTCGAGATCCCCGCCTGGTAGAGTTTCTTCTTCAGGTAGCCCTTTATCGTTATGTCCTCATGCAGAAACTTCGCATAGTTCTTCGAGGCAAACCACTTGGAGTCCCATGTCTTGATTGTTCCAAGCCTGAAACCGAACGGATGTGTCTTTTGACCCATTTAACCTCCAAATCTATGATTCGTCTAATACGAGCGTAATGTGGCTGATCCGCTTTCTGATCTTTGTCGCCCTTCCCATCGCTCTTGGTAAAAATCTCTTCAGTGTCGGTCCGCCGTCAACGATGACATTCTTGACATAGAGGTTGTCGATATCGACATATTTCTTCTGTTTCGCATTTGCTATGGCGCTGTCAAGAAGCTTCTTCAGGATAAACGATGCCTTTTGGGGCATATACGTGAGCATCCCCGAGGCCTCGTTGATATTCTTCTTCTTTATCAGATCTCCCACGATCCTGACCTTGCGCGGGGATATCCTGATCATCCTTGTTTTTGCCACGATTTCCATGACCCTATTCCTTCCTCTTGACCACTTTTGCTTTTCTGTCGCCTGAATGGCTGTGGAATGTCCTTGTAGGAGAGAACTCACCGAACTTGTGTCCCACCATCTCTTCAGTAACGAATACCGGGATAAACTTCTTTCCGTTATGGACGGCAAAGGTAAACCCGACAAATTCAGGGGTGATCGTCGATCTCCTCGACCACGTTTTTATTACCTTTGCGCCCTTTGAGGATCGTGCATCCTCGACCTTCTTTAACAGTCTCTCTTCCAGAAACGGCCCTTTCTTTAAAGACCTCGCCACAAAAACCTCCTACCCTCTGAGCTTTATAATAAACTTATCGGTTCTCTTGTTTTTCCTCGTCTTCATGCCCTTTGCCAGTTGTCCCCAGGGGGAACAGGGATGCCGTCCGCCTTTCGATCTTCCTTCACCGCCGCCGAGGGGGTGATCAACGGGGTTCATTGCCGTCCCGCGAACGGTCGGTCTCACCCCTTGCCATCTCGGTTTTCCGGCCTTGCCGATAGTGATATTTTCATGGTCAATATTTCCCACCTGACCTATCGTTGCCATACATAAAAGGTTGATCAGCCTGACCCCGCCCGAAGGCAGCCTGACGTGTCCGTATCCGCCTTCCTTTGCCACAAGCTGCGCGTAGTTCCCCGCGCTCCGTGCGAGCTGTCCGCCTTTTCCGGGTTTCATCTCCACGTTGTGGACAAAGGTACCGAGGGGTATAAACTTCAAGGGGAGCGAGTTTCCCTCCTTGATCTCCGTATCGGGTTTCATGCTGGCAACAATCGTATCGCCCACCTTCAGTCCCAGCGGCGAGATGATATACCGCTTCTCACCGTCTGCGTAATGGATGAGGGCGATATTCGCAGACCTGTTGGGATCATATTCTATGCCGTCGACCTTGCCGGGGATCTCAAATTTATCCCTCCTGAAGTCAACGATCCTGTATCTTTTCTTGTGTCCGCCGCCGATGTGCCTGGTGGTGATCTTCCCGGTATGGTTTCTTCCGCCCGTTCTTTTCTTGGAGACAATCAGTGATTTCTCGGGCCCCTTTTTGGTGATCTCCTCGAAGGTAAGACCACTCATGAATCTCCTGCCTGCCGAGGTAGGTTTATATTCTTTTACGCCCATTATGCACCTGCACCTTCAAAAATCAATATTTTATCCTTGGGACTCAGCTTCACGATCGCCTTTTTCCAGTCAGAGCGCTTTCCGGCGAATCTGCCGAGTCTCTTCTTCTTGCCTTCCAGGTTGCTGACGCTTACGGAAAGGACCTTTACCTTGAAGAGTTTTTCAACGGCATGCCTGATCTCTATCTTGTTTGCATCCCGGTGGACCTCGAACACATACTGGTTCCCATTGTCCTTCATCAATGTGCTCTTCTCTGTTATTATGGGGCGACGTATAATATCGTACTCGTTCATGACGCCAACACCTCTTCTATCTTCCGTAATGCATCTATTGTCAGTACAAGCTGGTCATGCCTGATGATATCGTAAACGTTCAGCCCGTCGCATTTCAGGATCTTCACGTAGGGTATGTTTCGCGCCGACCTTTCGACAAACTCGTCCTTTGTTTCGATAACAAAGAGAGGCTTCGTGAGGTTCAGGGTCTTCACGATACCGTTGAAGTTCTTCGTGCTGATACCCTGGAGCTCCAGTTTGTCGAGGACCTTCATGCTCGACCCTGTATGCCGCACGGTAAGGGCCGACTTCAGGGCATTCTTTCTTACCTTCTTCGGCACAGCATAACGGTAATCCTTCGGTTTCGGACCAAATACGGAGCCGCCGCCCGGCATCAGCGGCGACCTTGAGGTGCCCTGTCTCGCCCTGCCGGTCCCTTTCTGTCTGTAGGGTTTTCTCCCCCCGCCTTTTACCTCTTTTCTTGTCTTTACCGATGCGGTGCCTCTTCTCCTGTTCGTAAGCTGCATCTTCACCACATCATGGATAAGGTGGGGTTTTACCTCGCAGTTGAAGACAGCATCGCTGATCTCAACCTCTCCGACCTTTGCTCCCTCAGTATTTAATACATCCACTAATGCCATAACCGCTCCTACGATTTGATCTCCACGTCCACACCTGCAGCCAGTTCGAGCTTCATCAATGCATCTACGGTCTGCTGGGTGGGTTCAACGATATCTATCAGTCGCTTGTGCGTCCTTATCTCAAACTGTTCCCTTGATTTCTTGTCTATATGGGGTGACCTTAATACGCAGTATTTCTGTATCTTTGTCGGTAACGGTACCGGTCCGACTACCTGCGCACCCGTTTTCTTTGCCGCATCAACTATCTCCTTCACCGATTGATCAAGTAATCTATGATCAAAGGCTTTCAGGCATATCCTGATTCGCTGCCTCATCCCTCCCCCTTTACTCGCTGATCTCGGTGACTACCCCAGCGCCTACGGTCTTGCCGCCTTCCCTGA
>MVRS01000073.1 GCA_002067975.1 Syntrophorhabdus sp. PtaU1.Bin058 | reverse complement strand
CCATTCACCATTCACTATCGACTATTCACCGCCCTTATCGTCTCTTTTGCCTCTCGCTATCTACTATATACTATCGACTATTCACTGCCTTTATCCCCATACACCTTCTTCTCGTCGAATACCTTCTTGCCCACGATCTTCCATCCATTCTCCCATGCCCTGTAAAAACAGCTCCAGAAACCCGTGTGGCACGCTGCCACCTTCTGGTCTACGGTAATGAGGATCGTGTCGTTGTCGCAGTCAAGATAGATGTCATGGACCTTCTGGGTGTGCCCCGAGGTCTCTCCTTTCAGCCAGATCTTCTTTCTCGACCTCGAATAGTAATGTGCCGTTCCTGTTTTTAATGTAAGGTCCAGCGCCTCATCGTTCATATATGCAACCATCAGGACATCCTTTGTTTTGAAGTCCTGCACCACAACAGGCACAAGCCCTCTTTCGTCCCACTTGATATCTTTCATCGCTCTCCTGCCCCGGCGTTAATATTAATTGGTCAGAGTCTGACGTTGACGCCTTTCTGCCTTAAATACTTCTTTGCGTCTATGACGGTAAATTCCCTGTAATGAAATATCGATGCGGCCAGCACGGCATCGGCCCCGGCATCAACGAGGCCTTCATAGAGGTGTTCCAGTGTCCCCACGCCCCCGGATGCGATAACGGGGATATTGACCGCCTCTGATATGGCCTTTGTCAGCTCGATATCAAAGCCCAATTTTGTTCCATCCCTGTCCATGCTCGTCAACAGTATCTCTCCTGCCCCGAGTCTCTCCACTTCAGCGGCCCACCAGACGGCATCGACCCCTGTCGGCTTCCTGCCGCCGTAGGTATAGACCTCAAAGCCCTTGTCCCTGCGTTTTGCATCAATGGCCACACAGATGCACTGGCTCCCGAAGATCTCGCTGGACTCCCGGATAAACTCAGGCGTCTCTACCGCCGTCGTGTTGACCGTTACCTTGTCTGCCCCTGCAAGGAGTATGTCCCGTATATCCTGCAGCTTACGTATGCCGCCGCCGACCGTAAGGGGCATAAACACCTCATTGGCAACCCCTTCAACGACATCCAGGATCGTCTTTCTCTTTTCATGAGAGGCCGTTATGTCGAGAAAGCACAACTCATCGGCCATCTGCTCCTCATACGCCTTTGCATTTTCAACGGGGTCGCCGGCATCCCGCAACTCCAGAAAGTTCGTGCCCTTCACGACCCTGCCTGCCATCACGTCGAGACAGGGGATGATCCTTTTAGTCAGCATACCTGATTGCCTCCGCGATCTCTATCTTGCCCTCATAGACAGCCTTCCCGAGGATGGCTGCCCAGACGTTGAGATCCCTCAATCTTTTAACGTCGTCGATGTCCGATACCCCGCCGCTTGCGATGATGGGAAGTCCGGTCATCGCCGACAACCGTTTCATGCCGTCATAGTCAGGCCCGGTGAGCATACCGTCCCTCTCTATGCTTGTGCACAGGATGGCCATGACGCCGATGCGTTCGGCGGATTCGAGGATCTCCCTGATATCCCTGTCAAGAGCCGTTTTCCAGCCGCGCACCATGGGGCGGCCATCGTAGAGATCGAGCCCGAGGACAATATTCCGGAAAACGGCGAGACCCTCAAAAAAGTCAGGGTCCTCAAGCGCACGGGTACCCACAATGATGCCGTCCATGCCCGTCTCGCTGTAATACCCTATGTCTTCCATATCCCTGATCCCGCCGCCAACCTCCATATAACCCTTGACCCTCTGTCTGATCTCCCTTATGATCCCGTGATGGACGCGTTGTCCTGTCCTCGCACCGTCGAGATCGATGATATGGAAGTCTTTGGCGCCGCCTTGTATCATCTCTTCGATCTTCATGACCGGGTCTTCACTGTATACCGTAACCTTAGAGAAATCCCCTTTCTGCAGGCGTACGCACTTGCCGCCCATAAGGTCCATCGCAAAAAGCGCCTTCATTCCATTATCTCCAGGAGATGATCGAGCCCTGCGTGGATACCTTCTTCTGCGAGCCGTTCCGCGGTCACCCACTTCCCTCCCCGCTTGAAGAACTTCCCTATGTTGAGGAGGTTCTGGCTCAATGCCTGCTGGTCCTCGTCAAAGACAAATACACGGCCGACGACGTTGTCTTTCATGAGGTGCATATGGAATCCAACCCCCGCAGGTTTTTCCACTGCGAAATTGCCGCCCTTTCTTTCTTCGAACCTGTATATAAGGATATTGATATACTGCGACGGGCCTTTGCCCTCTTTCAATCCGATACCCCGCTCGATCAGGTCGTCCTGCACCCTCTTTTTTATGATCATTTCGGCGTCTTTATGGATGCGACCGACCTTCATCTGCCTGCGGCAATAGGGACAGGTAGCAAAACCTTCACCCCCCTGAAACCTTTCTATCTCAACCCATACATCGCCGACGGCGAATAGAGTGCCTGCAGACAAAAAGATTATCATGACCGCAACGGGAAGCAGACGGAACAATCTGGCCGGGAAAGGAATTCTTTTCGAAAACATATATAATTCTATAAGAAAAGAGGCGGAAAATAAAGGATAAAAGGGAGACGAAGGACGAGAAACTGCGGACTATACCATGAGGTATTTCTTTTTTACCTCATCGTTCGCTTCAAGCTCGGAGACGGTCCCTGCAAAACGTATGCTCCCGTTATCGATAACGTATGCCCTGCTGATCATCTTCAGGGCGGAGCGGACATTCTGTTCCGAAAGGAGTATGCTGATGCCGGCGTCTTTCAGTTTGAGTATCTGTTCCTCAAGGTCACGGACAATCAATGGGGCCAGACCCTCGGTCGGTTCATCAAGCAAAAGAAGCTCCGGGCTGCCCATGAGCGCCCTCGCGATGGTGAGCATCTGTTGTTCGCCGCCGCTTAGGTTCCCTGCCCTTCTCGTTTTTATTTCACTGAGGGCCGGAAATAGTTCATAAACCCTCTCTTTGTTCCAGTCGGTCTTCCTGTTATGGACAATTTCGAGATTATCGTCCACGCTCAGGTCGGCAAAGACCCGCCTGTCATCCGGCACATACCCTATGCCCTTGCGAAAGAGCAGGTATGGTTTCTGTCCCGTGATGTTATCTCCATTAAACGATATGGAACCTTCTTTGGGCGGGGTCAGGCCCATAATGCTCCGCATCGTTGTGCTCTTCCCGGCGCCGTTTCTCCCGAGGAGACCCACAACCTCACCCTTCGATACCGTGAGCGACACATCAAAGAGGATATGGCTCAAACCATAATAGGTATGTATACCTTTCACATCAAGCATACATCGCTCCCGCCGAGATATGCATCCTGCACCGCCTCATTACATCTTACTTCGTCGCAGGAACCCTGAACGATCGTTGCCCCCCTCACCATCACCATGATCCTGTCCGCGATCCCGAAGACGATCTCCATGTCGTGTTCACAGAAGAGGATCGTCAGGCCAAGCTTCTCTGAAAGGCCCTTGACAAGCTCGATGCAGCGGGATGTTTCCTCGGGGGCCATGCCCGCTGTCGGTTCATCAAGGATAAGAAACTCGGGATTGCCGCCCAGGGCCATCGCTATCTCAAGGACCTTTCTGTCCCCATGCGAAAGCAAGGCGGTCATCCTGTCCCTTTTCTTGGTAAGACCGACGTTCTCCAGTATCCGGTCCGTCTCTTCAACGGCCAGTTTCGACGAAGGGGTAAAAAGGTCCCATGACCTTCTTTCCCTCGAGAGTATTGATATCTGAACATTTTCAAAGACCGTCAACCGAGGGAATATATTGACCACCTGGAAGGAACGGGAGATGCGCTTCCTGCAGATCTCATAAGGGGGGAGTCCCGTTATATTCTCGCCCTTGAAGTGTACCGTCCCGCTATCAGGCCTGAGTATGCCGGTAATGAGGTTAAAGAGCGTCGTCTTGCCTGCCCCGTTCGGGCCGATAACGGCAACGATCTCACCCTTTTGAACATCGAGGTTCGCATTGTTTACGGCCTTGAAACCATCGAAAGACTTTGTTAAAGACTTTACCTCTAACACCAGCTACTCCTCTATGACCGGCTCGATGAAGCCTTTTTTGATCTTCTCCTCTATGTATCCGAGCACCCCGTTGGGAAGGAAAAAGATCACGAGCACCATCAATATTCCGAGAACGAGCGCCCAGTATGATGTGTATGTACTTACAAAGGTCCTCAGCGCTATGATTATCGCCGCCCCGAGCATTGGTCCCAGGAAGGTAAACCACCCGCCAAGCAGGCACATGATAAGGATCTCAAGGGAGAATGTCCAGAAGAGCATATCCGGGAAAACAGTATTATCTACCACGACAAAGAGCGAACCCGCAACACCGGCAAAAAATCCTGCGATCACCAGGGCCAGGAGTTGGTGGCGCCTCACGTTTATCCCTATCATCTCACTTCGTATCGGGTTATCGCGGATCCCCTGCAGGACGCTCCCGAAGGGGGACTTTATTATCATATACATCACAAAGAGGCAGGCGGCGGTAACGATCAGCGTAAAGTAGTAGGCGCCGTTCGGGGAGGAAATGATATCGGGTAAAGCGATACCATGGATACCGTCATCCCCTCCGGTAAAAGAGTACCACCGGTACACAATGATCCATACGAGCGATCCAAGGGAGATCTGGAGCATACCGAAATAAAGTTTTGAGAGCCTGATACAGATCAAACCCATAACAAGGCTGAGGAACCCCGATACGAGCGGTCCCACGATAAAGCTCAGCCAGGGGGAAAGACTGGTTTTTGTAAGCATCAGTGCTGTTGCATATGCGCCGACCCCATAGAACACGGCATGGTGGAACTGGAATTTCCCTCCATAACCAAGAACGAGATTAAGGCTCGTTGCCAGAAGACCGGTCAATAAAATGGTGGACAGAAGGTAAATATAGAACCTCTGCAGGATGAGAGGCAAAAGGAAGAGAACAATAAGGCCTGCATATACGGATAATTGGGCCTTCCCTCTTATTCTGCCTTGAGCCATTGTCAGCTCCCTGTTACCATGTTGCCCTGAGAAGCCCTGTGGGCCTGAACAATAACACTATAATCACGGCGGCATAGGGAAAGATGATCCCGAACTGAGACCATATTAAGATACCGAGGGACTGTGCTAAGCCGAAGATAAGCGCCCCAAGAAGGGCCCCCCATATATTTCCCAATCCTCCCATGATTACGATAAGAAATGCCTCCATAATGAGCGTGTGGTCCATACCCAGCGTCACACTTACCGTGGGCGCCACAAGCACACCGCCAAGTCCTGCCAGAAGGCATCCGATAACAAAAACGATTGCGAAGACCCAACTCACATTGATCCCGACTGCGCCTACCATCTCCCTGTCAACGGCCGCTGCCCGTGCGATCTTCCCGATCTTCGTTTTATTGACGATGAACCACAGGGCTACTGCCACTATGGGACCGACGATAAGGAGGAACAGGTTATACAGCGGGAAGGGCAGCCCCCCGAAGAGGTTGACAAAGCCCTGAAACATCTGGGGCACGGGCACCGACTTGTACTCCGTACCCCATACGATCTTAACAAGGTCACCAAAGACAAGAGAAAATGCAAAGGTAAGCAAAAGGAGCATGAGGTGCTCCCGCTCATAGAGATACTGGAAAAGTCCCCGCTCGGCAACAAGACTCACGATGGCAACCCCGAGGGGAGCACCGATCAGGGCCATCCAGAATCCAAGGTCCCCACCCCCGAAGAATATCGAGAGCGAATAGGCCATAAAGGCGCCTATCATGTAAAGGGACCCGTGGGCGATATTCGGTATCCTGAGCACGCCCAGGATAAGGCTCAGGCCTGAGGACACGATGAAGAGGATCGTCGTTCTGCTCAACCCTACCAGGATCTGACTTAAAACCCTTGGAGGAATTATCGCGTATAGAATATCCATAAGGTCCGGCCTTGCCCGAAACTATCTATTATTTATATTGACGCATCTTTCTTATTTCGTCACAGGTGGGCATATAGTCCTTTCCTGTAATCGTCTCGATATCGCCTGCTACCAGAAAATCCGGGTATTTCGGATCCTTCTTTGTCTTGCCGAAGTACATGGGCAGCACCAGCTGGTGGTCGCATGCGCGTATCTCAAGCTTTCCGACAGGGCTGTCAAGCACCATACCTTCAAGGGCGGTGACCATCTTCTCTTTGTTGATCGCCCCTGCCTTTTCATAGGCCTTTGCAATAAACTGGGCCGTCATATACCCCGAGAGTGCGCCGATCCTCGGTTCCCTGTTATAGGCCTTTTTGAATTCACTCACAAAGGCCTTGTTTTCAGGTGTTTCAGGATAATAGAAGAAATAATTTGCCGTACCGAATACGCCTTCCGGTGCGTTCATGCCCTGTGGCTTCAGGACGGAAAGCTCAATAGCGGTATGCTGATAAAATGGTATCTTCTGGCTCAGGCCTGTTGCCTTTGCAGCCTTCTGGAAGTTGACCATTCCGGAGCCGCCGGTTGCGACAATGATAAAATCAGGTTTTGCCGCAATGATCTGTGTAATATAGGGGGTTAAATCCGCCTCTCCCACCTTCCACCACGTCTGCCCGATAAGGACCGCCTTGGAGTTTGCCTTCTGTATGTTCTCCCATACGTTGTTCGCGATGGAATGACCGTATTCGTAATCATCACCGGCAATCCAGTATTTTTTGTAGGGTTTTTTGCCAAGGGCGTACCCGGCAGCCCGGCCCGCCATCATGGCATTCTCGTTCATGTTGAACACGTAGCGGTGTCCTTTTTCAACAACGATCTTCTCGCTCTTTGAGAAGGTGACAAAGAAGGGGATCTTTTCCTTCTTCGCAAAATCAGACACGGCAAGGGCGGTTGCGCTGTTGATGGTCCCCATGAGGATATCAACCCCTTCCTTTAAAACAAGCTCCTTTGCCATTGCCAACCCGATATCCGGTTTGAACTTCTCGTCCCTCGTGGTGAACTCGATCTTCCTTCCGAGGACCCCGCCCTTTGCATTGATCTTTTTGACGGCCATCTCAAACCCGTCGCGCACATCGATCGTAAAAGTACTCGGAGGTCCTGTATAGGTATCGACAATACCGACCTTGATCGTCTTTTCAGCATAGGATGACGGTATAAAAACGAAGAGACTTAAAATGATGATTAAAGCCAATGAATACCACGTAACCTTTTTCATAACTCCACCCCTCCTCATTTTTTTTGGAATCAAACAAACTATTAAAACATTAACACCTTTTTGTCAATATTAAACCTCTTCCATCATTGCCATGCCTGTTTTCCTTTTTATAACAAGCCCTTCTAATTTCTATTTATTCTTAGCATACTGCTGCAAAATTTATGAAGTCAATCCATTTTTGCAGGGATTTTTTGTTTGACAAGACAGTGTTTTTATATAACAATCTGTTCAATCGCTACAATATAAAATAAATAACGAAGAAAGGGGAAAGGATATGAAAAAAATTGTCCTGGCAGTACTGATCGTCGTAGTATTTATATTTACCTCATTTGCCGTCTGCGAGGCAAAAACGATCGTCAAATACGGTCATGTCGGACCTCCCATTCATCCGCAGCACTTTGGAGCCGTTGCCTTTGCAAAGTATGTAACGGAAAAGACGAAGGGCGAGATCGAGGTGCAGGTATTCCCCCTTGGCCAGCTCGGAGGAGAGCGTTCTATGACCGAACAGGTCCAGGCCGGGACACTGCATATGACAGCAGTAACCGCCAGCGTGCTGGCAAATTTTGTCCCTGAGATGGGCATCATAGAGCTTCCCTTTATCTACCCGAACCGCACCGTGGCATATAATGTCCTTGACGACAAAGAGGTGAAGGAGAGGTTTGCGAAATTATGCGATCCCAAGGGCTTCGTCTTTATAGGGTATACGGAGAACGAGTTCAGGGACATGACGAACTCTAAAAGGCCCATAAAAAGGCCTGACGACCTGAAGGGTCTCAAGATCAGGGTCATTGAGGGTCCTATATTTATTGATACCTTCAAGGTGCTCGGAGCAAACCCCACCCCCTTGCCGTTCCCCGAGATATATAATGCATTACAGCAGAAGGTCATCGACGGGCAGGACAATCCCCTTTTCACCTCCATCCTGATGAAATTTACAGAGGTCAACAAATTTGCAACAATAACGCACCATATACTGACCGAATGTCCTGTGGTCGTGAACAAAAACTTCTGGAATTCTCTCACGCCCGAACAGCAGAAGATCTTCAGGGAGGCGGCAGAGGTCCAGATAAAGACCAACAGGGAAGGCAATGCCAAGGGACGGACAGACGCGATGGCAAAGGCAAAGGCACAGGGTGTGGACGTCTATGTGCTGACTGACGCGGACAGGGCGGCCTTTAAGAAGGCGGTACAACCGGTACTCGATAAATACAAAGGCATTTACGGCGCCGAATTGTACAATTTCTACATGAAGAAGATAGACTTTTATTCAAAGAAGAAATAAAGTCGAAACCTCGTTAGGCGTAAGTCGTAAGTCGTGAGGGGAGAAAGGCAGCGTGAGGCGTGGAATACAGACCAAGTTTCCTCGCCTCACGACGGTTTGCTACAGGAAAGTTCGACATCGATGCCCTGCGATGAAGTATTCAGGCTTAAAACCTTTCACTTGGAGGGAGCAACGCAAGCCCCAATAGAAAGATATTTTATAGCCCGTTCTCGGGCGAGAGGGGGAGGCTCTTCGGGCTTTGCCCGAAGAGGGGGCGACGTGAGCCCCAATAAATGGACAGGTTTATAAAAAAACTGAACAAAGTTGAAGACGGCCTTGTTGCATTCACGCTCCTCGGCGTGGCAATGCTCACCTTTGTCGAAACCGCGCTGAGATATACCATCTCATACACCTTTACCTGGTTTGGCGAGGTGGCAAACTATACGATCATATTCTGCACATACCTTGGTGCATCCATAGGCGTCAAGTACGGAACACACTTCTCCATGGAGGCCCTTACGGAGTTCGCACCCGACAGAGTAAGCCACATCCTGAAGACGGTGGCTTACCTGATCTCCGGCTGCACTACGATCCTCTTCATCTATTTCGGGATCAAGCACCTTATAACATTACAATCCTTCGGCGTGAAAAGTTCCGCCATGCAGATACCGATGTTTATCCCTTATATCTCGATACCGCTTTTCTCAATCATGATGTCTTTCAGGTTCTTTGTGCAATCCTACAAGCATTTCAGGAGCTTCTTAAGAAATGAGCCCTACGCAAAGGTAAGGAAAAGGGAGGCATGAACCTAACCATTATATTTCTCTGTTTCTTTGTTCTCCTTACCCTCAGTCTTCCCATATCTATCGTCCTGGTCACCACAACGGCGATCTACCTGTTTTTCATTGCCCATACCCCCTTGACGTCCCTCATACAGCAGTTGTTCAACGGTCTTGACAACTTCGTCCTCCTCGGCGTCCCCTTCTTTATCCTCGCCGGCAACATCATGGCAGAGGGGGCCATATCCAACAGGCTTGTCAACGTGATGAAGCTCTTCGTCGGCAGGCTCACCGGCGGACTTGCCATGGCATCCATCCTGGCGTGCATGTTCTTTGCGGCCATATCAGGCTCCTCACCCGCAACGGTGATCGCCATCGGGAGCATCATGATGCCGGCGCTCGTCAAAGAAGGATACGGCGAGCGTTTCTCCATCGGGCTTCTCACCTCGTCCGGCTCTCTCGGCATCCTCATACCGCCGAGCATACCGATGATACTCTATGCGCTGGTGATGAACGTATCGGTTGCCGAGATCTTTATGGCCGGCTTCCTTCCTGGCGCCTTCATCGGATGCTGTCTCATTGGATATTCCTATTTCATGGCCGGCAGGAACGGGTGGAGATCGGAGGTACATTACACCTTCAGGGAGGGGTTGAAGATAATCAAAGACGGGCTCTGGGCATTGTTCCTGCCCTTCCTTGTCCTCGGAGGGATCTATGGCGGCGTCTTTACGCCCACAGAGGCTGCGGCAGTATCGGTTGTCTATGCGTTGTTCGTGGAGCTCTTTATCTATAAGGAACTGAAGTTCAATAAACTCTTCGGTATCTGCAGGGACTCGGCAATACTCTCGGGCAGCCTCCTCTTTATCCTTTCATGCGCCATGACGTTCATCTGGCTCCTGACCGTCGAGCAGATCCCCGTGAAGCTTGCAGAGCTTATAATCGCCAATGTCAAAGAACGGTGGCTTTTTCTCCTTGCCATAAACGGCGTCCTGCTTTTCATCGGTGCACTGATGGACATTGTTACCGCCGTCATCGTCATATCGCCCATACTGATCGAGACGCTGACCAGGTATAATATCGATTACGTGCATTTCGGCATCATGATGATCATCAATATCGAATGCGGGTTCCTCACCCCGCCCTTCGGCCTCAATCTTTTTGTATCAATGGCGATCATGAGACGCTCGTTGATTGAGATAGGCAAGGCGGTACTCCCTTTTATAGCCTTATTTCTCGCATGCCTCCTCGTCATTACCTATATTCCGAAGCTCTCCCTTCTTCTCCCTGATCTTCTTATAAGGAGATAATTATGGACATAACCGTAAGACATGATCTCTGGAACAGGGACCTGGCCTTTGCCCTGCCGCTCCCTGCGCGATGGAACACACATGTCCTCGCCATGGGAGGGGACGGGAAAGGGCTACTTACACAGAGCGATTTCAGGAAGGCGGTTCAGCCCCTCGCGCCCCTCATCAAAGGCAAAAAAGAGATCTGCATACTCTTTGACGATCTCTCCCGGCCGACAAGGACATACGAGATCCTCCCGTCCCTTCTCGAGCTTTTTCAACAGTGCGGGATCAGGGATGAGCAGGTGCGTTTCATCTGCGCCCTTGGGACCCATGCGCCCCTCGACAACAGGGCATTCCGCAAAAAGCTCGGTGATGAAGTGATGGAGAGGTTCCCCGTTTACAACCACAATCCCTATGAGAATTGTGAATCGATAGGGAGGACGAAACAGGGCACACCCGTCATCGTGAACAAAGAATACCTCTCCTGCGACCTCAAGGTAGGTATCGGCGCCTTTATCCCTCACTCGTTCTGCGGTTTCGGGGGCGGTTATAAGATCGTCATGCCTGCGGTAAGCCATATCGATGCCATAGAATACCACCACGGAACCCTTTTGAAAAAATACTGGGATGCCTGTTACGGCATAGGCAAATATCAAAACAATCCTCTTCTCGAAGACATCAAGGAGTGCGGCAGGACGGCGGGTCTCGATGCCGTTGTGAACGTCATGATCAATACCGGCGCCTTCGCAACGGACGTCTATGCCGGTAATCCTGACGGCCTTTACGGGGAGATGGCCGAAAGGGCAGCTCAACACTACAGGACACCGACAGATAAAAAGGCGGACATCGTTATAGCCAACGCGTACGGCAAGGCGAGCGAGGCCGTCATTGCCCTCTCGCTGGCAGAGGAATTCCTGAAGGATGGGGGCGGTGATGCCGTAATCCTCTGCGACATTGAAGAGGGCCAGGTCGTCCATTACCTCCTGGGCAGGTTTGGAAAAAACACCTGGGGACGCCTTGCCTTCGGCGAGAGGAAGAAGAGCGGCAAGACGAAAAGGGTCCACATCTATTCTCGACGCAGGGACCTTGCGAACGAATGCTGGTTCGGCAAAAAGGAAGACCTCCTCTGGCACAAAAACTTAGAGGACATGATCGGTTATCTCGACGATCAATACAGGGGCAGGGAGGTCGATGTCCTGGTCATCCCCGACGGGACGATACAGATGATCTAAACAACCCGTAAGGCGTGAATCGTAAGTCGTAAAGGGTTTAATCGCCTGACGACTTACGCCTTACGACTTACGGGTTTCTCTTCATAATGAACTTCACTGCACACATGACCGCCAGGGCAAGGCAAAGGACCACTATAAAATAATCGCCGTATCTCACGTAGAAGGTCTTTGTGTCTTTCAGTGAAAAGCTGCCCCTTAAAACCGTTTCAACAAAGATAGGGGTCTGCGCCTGTATGCGTCCCTTCGGGTCGATAACGGCGCTTATTCCTGTATTGGCAGACCGCAGGAGAAACCTGTCCGTCTCTATTGCCCTGAATACGTAAAAGGCAAGGTGCTGGAAGGGTGCGGAGGTCCTTTCATACCACGCGTCGTTGGTGAGGTTAACAAGCACCTGCGCACCGTTCCGTACTGTTTCGTTTGTGATATACGGGAAGATGCCTTCGTAACAGATCAGCATGCCGATATTCCCTATCCGTGCACGAAGGGGCCGGTGTCCTGCGCCGGGGAAGAAGTCGCCGCCGGTGGCCGTCAGTTTCTCAAGAAAGGGGAGGTACCTCACAAGCGGGGTATACTCGCCAAAGGGGACGAGGTGCACCTTGCTGTATACCCCGACGGTCTCAGATTTCCTGTCGATCAGATATGCGGAGTTGTGGTATTTGCCGGCACTGTCCCGTGAGACCGTACCGAACAAAAGATCGCTCCGCAGAAGCGCGGGGAGGTCTTTTATATATTTATTTGCGTAGATCTCATCTTCAAAGACAAAAGGCATAGCCGTTTCAGGCCAGATGATAAGGTCTGCATTCCTTGCGCCCTCCAGTGTTTTCTGGTAATAAGTACGGATTGTCCTGATCTTGAAGGCCTCATCCCACTTAACGTCCTGCCTGATATTCCCCTGTATTATCGCAGCCTGCAAGGTTCCTTCCTCCTTCCGGCCCAGTTCCCTGAAGCCGTAAACCAGCGAGCCCGCAACGAGGAGGAAGATTATCGCTGTATAGATCATTGAAACGTGCCTTCTCCTGATCACGTTATAGACGATGCAGTTTATTGCAACGATGATGAATGATATAAAATACGTCCCCGTGATGGACACGACCTGAATAAAATGCAGGAACCTGTCCTGGGAGTGGGCAAGGAACGACCATGGAAATCCTGTAAAAAGGAACCCCCGCACGTACTCCAGCAGCACCCATACAACAGGAGCGGAGAGATAGACCGGCACGGTCAATCTCTTTTTCAGAAAGGACACTGCGAAGGCAAAGACGCCTGTGTAGAGCGAGAGGTAAAGCACGAGGAGCAGAAGGATAAGACAGCTTAACCAGATATTGATGCCTCCATACCTGTTCATCGCCATGACAACCCAGTAGACAAGGCCGATGAAGGAAACAAATCCACAGACAAAACCGCTTCGGAATGCGAAGCGGCAGTTCTCCTGATCTATGGCGTAAAGGAGGGGGATGAGTGTAAAAAAGGCAAGCGGGTAAAGGGATATCGGCGGCTGGATAAGCACAAGGAGGACGCCGGAGATGCAACTGAGATATAAAGAGGGAAGATAAGGACCGAGGGACGAGGGACGAACGAAGGACGAAAACAGGTTCCGGGCTCCGCCGGTGGATATACCTGTCATCATGCTGCCCGTTCTGAGATCATCCGTTTATATACATCATGGGAAACGATAAAGTCGAGGAGTTTCTTTTCCCTGTATCTCATTCTCCGGCCCTGGTTTCTTTCTCCTTCATGGTCATGGCCCGTTATATGGAGCAGACCGTGGATGATGAGGGCAAAAAGTCTCTCATAGAAATGTACGCCTGATCGTCCCGCCTCTTCTCCCGCCTTCTCAATCGAGATTATGATCTCACCGGCAATCTCGTTGGGCGTTCCGCCGATATATGAAAAAGAGATGACGTTCGTCGGGTGTTGCTTCCCGAAAAACCTGCTGTTTAATGCGGTGATCTTTTTATTGTTGACAAAGAGTATGCTGATGTCCTTACCCTGAAGACCTGAAAAGGTTAGTAATTCTTTTGTAAGGCTTTTGACGCTCCTGCTGTTTATCGTTATCGACCTTTGAGAGTTTTTTATCAACACCGCCATTTTGTGTCCTTTCAGGATATTCAATCCTATGGTGGAATATACCGAGGAGGATCGCGATAAAGCTCTTCTGGATCGCATTGAGGTCTTTCAGCGTAAGCTCCGATTCATCGAGCTGTCCGTCAAGGAATATGTTTTCGATAATACCCTGCACATGGCTTTCTATCCGCTTCGGCGTAGGATCGTCAAGGACCCTGGAGGCTGCCTCCACTGCATCCGCCAGCATAATGATGCCCGTCTCTTTTGTCTGGGGTTTTGGTCCTGCATATCTGAAATCCTGTTCCTTGATAGTATGCAGCTTCGGGTCTTCAAGCTCCTTTGCCTTGCTGTAAAAATAACTGACGAGGCTCTTCCCGTGGTGCTGCTGTATGACTTCGGTGATCTTCCTTCCGAGTTTATGCCTCTCTGCAAGCTCAACCCCTTCCTTTACATGGTTGAGGATGATAAGCGCGCTCATGCTCGGCGTCAGATCCTTGTGGGGGTCTTCAACGTCTGTCCTGTTTTCTATAAAATAGTGCGGCATCTTGAGCTTCCCGATATCATGGTAGTATGCCGACACCCGTGTAAGCAGAGGGTGTGCCCCTATGCTCTCTGCGGCCGCCTTGGAAAGGCTTCCGACAATAACGCTGTGATGGTAGGTGCCGGGGGCATTCACCATCATCTCTTCCAGGAGCGGGTTTTCAAAGTTGGCAAGCTCAAGCAGCTTGATGTCGGTTGTGTAATCAAAGACATGTTCGATGACAGGCAAAAGCCCGAGGGCTATAAAACTGCTTGCAACACCGTTCAGGACGATGAAGGCGATCTTCATGTGCAGGTTGGAGAAAGACTGCCCTGATAAGATATCGAGGAGGAGGACAAAAAAACTCATCACAAAGGACGTGTAGAGTCCTGCCTTGAGGATCGTATTCCTGTTTTCACATTTTCCCGAAAAGTAAGAGGCAAGGACATTGCCGAGGAACGCATACAGAAGGACCGTCATGCTGTTTTCGAAGGAAAGACCCATGGCAACGGCAAAGATCATCGAAAAGAGGATGGCGACCTCGGAAAAGAGGACAATCCTGAGGATCATCCCGTACAAAAAGACAGGGATGATGTAAAACAGCGCGGGGGTATGATTTGGGACATAGTGTTCAAAGACTAAGGAAAACCCTCTTACCAGAAAGATCGCGAAGAGGGTGAGGGTGGCACAAAATATCAGGTCTTTTTGTGAGAGTAAAAATTTCTTAATATTTTTTTCGCCGTATTCGTAAATTACCGTGACGAACAGAAACAACACAAAGAATATTACGAGAAATCGTTTCAGGGCGGAATCTTCTCTTTTATCCAGCAGGCTGAAGGCGGAGAGCTTCCTTAAGTGCTCAGCGTTGATCCTTTCCCCTTCCCTGACAATAATCTCACCCTTCTTGATAATGATATCGCCACGTGGGGCATAGAGGTCGGCAGGGGATTTAATGTTCTCCCGCGCCACGTCGCCGAGCTGGTATTCTCCCGGTGTGTAAGGTTGTTGGATGTTGATGATGCATGACAGCAGGAGCGAAAGCGCAAAGAGTATCAGAAATTTTCTGTAGTAAAAATACGAAGGAGGTTTATCCTTTCCATTCTGCATTGTTCAAACCTTCTGAATCGGCCTTCCTTGTTTCATATGCCTTGATGATCTTCTGTACAAGCGGATGTCTTACCACATCTTTCTCTGTAAAGTAAACAAACTTGATGCCCCTGATCCCCTTCAGTATTCTCTGTATCTCCACGAGACCGCTTGTCTTCTTGTCTGGGAGGTCGATCTGTGTAATGTCGCCGGTAATAACGGTCTTTGAAGAAAACCCAAGACGCGTAAGGAACATCTTCATCTGCTCGGAGGCCGTGTTCTGGGCTTCATCAAGGATCACGAAGGAATCGTTCAGGGTCCTGCCGCGCATAAATGCAAGGGGGGCAATCTCAATAATGCCTTTTTCGATAAGCCTGGCGGCCTTCTCCATATCAAGCATGTCGTACAGCGCATCATACAGAGGTCTCAGATAGGGATTGACCTTTTCATACATCGTCCCCGGGAGATAACCGAGCTTTTCCCCTGCCTCGATGGCCGGTCTCGTTAACACGATCCTCGAGACCTCCTTCCTGTAGTAAGAGGAAAGTGCCATTGCCATCGCAAGGTATGTTTTGCCCGTACCGGCGGGACCTATACCGATCACCATATCATGCCTTTTTATGGCATCGATATACGTCTTCTGATTCTTCGTTTTCGGCGTCACAACCTTTTTGGACGGGAAGATATATATCTGGTCTTTGTGGAGATCGCTCACAGTGTCCTGGGCGTGCGAAACGTACCGTACCGCCTGATCTATATCGGATGCGCTGATAACAAAACCCTTCTTCACAATGCCATGGAGCTCGTTAATTACCTTATTTGTATTCTCCACATCCGCTTTACTGCCTATAAGGGTCAGGTGGTTCCCCCTGATGCTCGTCTTGACGTTAAAATATTTCCTGAGATATTTTATATTTTCGTCACGAGGACCAAAGAGGTTGCGGGCTACGTTTATATCATCAAAAAAGAGTTTTAAAAACCCATCATTCGTCTTTTCTTCCAATAAAGTTTTCCATTCCTCCTTTGTGCTACATATTTAATATACCACAAAAATACCTTTTGCAATAGAAAGAAGCGGTGCCCCGGGAGTTCGGCAAAAACTTAAAACGATTGTAAATTCATGCAGTTTTGAGTAGAATATAGACCATGCATAAAGTTCTCATCATCGACGATGAAAGGGACATACTCGACAGCCTCTCTTCCATACTTGAAGATGAAGGTTTTCAGGTCTCAAAGGCGACGGACGGCAAGGAAGGTCTTGCGCTTTTCGAGAGAGAAAAACCCGAGATCGTCCTTCTTGATATATGGATGCCTGAGCTGGACGGCATACAGGTCCTGAAACGGATCAAGAAGAAAGGAGGGAAGGCGATCGTAATCGTTATCTCCGGTCATGGAACGATCTCCACGGCCGTCGAGGCGGTCAAAATGGGTGCATACGACTTTCTCGAGAAACCACTCTCCATCGAAAAGGTCCTTGAGGTCATATCCCGGGGTCTGGGCGCTGAAGGCCGGCATAAGGTGAAGACCAGAGACTTCCGCATAGAAAGCGCCAAGGGCACTCATAAATTCCAGCAAAAGACTATCGGGAAGAGTATTGTTGTCTATGGGGTCGGCCTTCATTCAGGGGCAAAGACCGGCATGATACTTCTCCCCATGCCTGAAAACACCGGCATCATATTCGAGCACATACCCGATGGGGAGCGCATCCCCGCTTATATCGATTACGTCTTCTCCGTCGGTTATGCCTCATCGGTAAAAGGAAAGAACTGTATGGTAAGGACCATCGAGCACCTCCTCGCCACCTTCCACATGTACGGCATAACGAATCTTCTCGTGAAGGTCAGTGAAGAGATCCCGATCTTTGACGGTTCTGCCATCGAGATGTGCAACAAGATTGAGGAGGCCGGGGTCATCGAACAGCAAAAAGGGATAGAGCCCCTCTACATCAAAGAAGCGGTCGCAGTCGCGGACTTAGATAATGGAAAATCTCTCCTGATAGAGCCGTCGGAATCTTTTGAAATAGATTATACCTTAGAGTACGGCAGGCCTATCGGTGTCCAGCGATATCATTTCCATGGGGACAAGGACGCCTTCATTACTGAAATAGCGCCTGCAAGGACCTTCGGTTTTCTCAGGGACTTCGAACAGCTTGCAAAGATGGGTCTCGGCACAGGCGGCAGGATAAACAACGTCATCATCTTGAACGATGAAGGCGTCATCAATACGAAACTCAGGTTCGATGATGAGTTTGTGAGACATAAAGTGCTCGATCTGATCGGCGATACATACCTGTTGAACAGACCGGTAATCGGAAGGATCGTTGCGAAACAAACAGGTCACCTTGAAAACCTCGCCCTTGTCAAGGAGCTCAAGAAACGTTTCCTGAGCTAATAAGCGATCAACCCCAATAAACCCGTGAGGCGTAAATCGTAAGTCGTAAGGGGCTAATCGCCTAACGACTTACGCCTCACGACTTACGGATTCAAATTGTTTTCGATCTTCTGTGACAGCGCGTACCGCTAAAGATTCTTCATAAAATAAAAATGGAAGGCAATGATGACCAGCGCGTGGGTGATCTTCCCCGTTTCTATGAGTGAAGGGACCTCATTCAGGGGAACGAGTACGACCTCGATATCTTCATCTGGATCGAGGTTCGTCTCGGCAACCTTTCTGACGTTCCTGACGAGATAGGTATGGCAGAGATTATTGAATATGGCAGGGTTGGGGTTCGTGGCACCGAGATACCGGACCTCATCTCCTCCGTAGCCCGTCTCTTCCTCAAGCTCACGGAGCGCTGCCTCTTTGTGCCCCTCATCATCCACAAGTCCTCCCGGTATCTCAAGGGTAATATCCTGTGAACCATGACGGTACTGCTTTATCATTACAACCTTCCCGTCGTCTGTCAGGGGGATAATGTTGACCCAGTCGTTCGTTTCGATGGTATAGAACTCACCGACCTCATGTGTCCTTGGAGAACGCGCGTGGTTTACGGCAATTCTGAACACCCTGTAATCTCTGTCAACTTTCGAATCTACGAGTTCCCATTCCTTGATCATGACGATTCCGCATACAAACTATCACGGAGTGTCCGGATAATGCAAGAGCAATTGTCAACGTCTGTACGCGCGGAAATTCAGGCAGGTCGCACTGATACCCGATCTAAAAAAACTAACGATAAAGCAATCTCCCATATTCCATTAAATTGTCTTATGGAGGAACACATATTTTATCGCATAGACACACTTTGTCTATGCGTAACACTTATTGATGGAATAAGGACAACTATAGTAAACAATCCAGACATACAGAAGGATAATTTTGAGAAAGATCACCTCGCAATTATTTACCCTTTCAGGTAATGTCCGGATTAATAAAATCCCACCGCGCTCTACGGAAAAATTACGCCTATTTCTTAACCTTCATCTCTTTACCGCAGCAGATTAAATCGCACACCCCGACACAATCACATACTGTGTCCACCGATACAATCATCCCGCAGACACTGCATGCATACTTGGTGCCTTTTTTCGCGGATGATTTTGCTGCTGGCTTTTTTGCTGCCGGTTTCGTTTTTAGCGCAGACTTCTTCGCTACCGGCTTTGCCTTGGCAGCTGGTTTTTTGGTCGCCATTTACTTCCTCCTTACGGTTCTGTTTTGCGGCTTATTTTTTTGCTGCCTTTTTTGCCGCCGGTTTTTTTGCTGCTGCCTTTTTTGCTGCCGGTTTTTTTACTGCTGCCTTTTTGGGTGCTGCCTTTTTTGCTGCTGCCTTTTTGGGTGCTGCCTTTTTTGCTGCCGGTTTTTTTGCTGCTGCTTTTTTTGTCGCCATTAATAAATACCTCCTCAAAATATTTTGTGTTTCTTTTTTTATTGTATATGAATTAATTATTCTGTCAAGTAAAGAATTTACTAAAATCACTCTCTGTCAGTATTTTTCTTGTGTCGTAAATTTTGAAAAAATTCTATTACCGGATGAACAACAAAGATAAACGCCCGGATAATGTGGTTCCTGGCCAAATACAGCCCGAAGGTTAAAAGAATGCTTACAACGAGCAACAAAAAAAATGCCTGATACTTTCCTTCCTTCACTGCGCTTCCCTGTAACGTCAGCATAAGCGTGCCCGGTAATCTTCCGAAGACGTTCATGAGAATAAAATCGATGAGCCGCATACGAGTCAGTCCAAGCAGGTAGCAGAGAGAGTCTTTGGGGAACCCGGGAATGAGAAAGAAAATAAATGTTATGTAGAGACCTTTATGGGTAACAAAAAAATTAAATTTATCAATGTATTCCTTTTTGACAATCTTCTCCACGAACTTCATGCCGAGCATGCGCGCGATGCCAAATGCCACAATGGAACCGATTGTAAGACCGGCCGTCGAGAGGATGACGCCGGATACATTGCCAAACAGAAAACCACCGACAAAGCCGGTCACCTCGCCGGGTACCGGTGCAAAGACAACCTGGAGCGCCTGAACCATGACAAAGACAAATGCCGCGTACGGACCAAAGGATGCAATAAAGATTTTCAGTTTTTTAAAATCGAAAAAGAACCTGTAGTATGAAAAGATGTCTTTCCAGGCGCCTTCATGATAAACGTAGAACATGAGGATGATGAGCGCCAGGATGGAGGCCCAGAGGATTGAGCGTAATATTAATGAAAGCCTGCTGGAGTTGACGATGGATTTTTTAATCAAGTTTGAATTGCGACGGTTCTGAGAACTTCGTCTACTGTCGTCAAACCGTCTTCAAGGAGGATCAGGCAGTAGTCTTTAAGGGTCTTCATGCCGGACTGGATGGCTGCCTGACGTATGACATTCGTCTCGGCACCTTCTGCAATCAGGTGCCGCACCTCTTCGGTCACCATGAGCACTTCATAAACGCCGACCCTGCCCTTATAACCCGTGTTGCCGCAGACATCGCATCCCTTTCCTTTATAGAGTTCCATGCCTTCGCGCAGTCCAAGATATTTTGCAATAATAGGATCGGGTTCATATTTCTCTTTACACTTCGTGCATATCCTTCGTACGAGCCTCTGGGCAACGATGCCGATGATAGAGGTTGAGGTGAGGAACGGCTCTATGCCCATCTCCGACAACCGCATGAAGGTTGCAGGCGCATCGTTCGCGTGGAGTGTCGTAAAGACAAGGTGGCCCGTAAGGGCGGCCTCCACGGCTATTTTGGCAGTCTCTTTGTCCCTTGTCTCTCCAACGAGGATAACGTCAGGGTCCTGCCTCAGAAATGCCCTTAATACCCGGGCAAAATCAAGCCCGATATCTGCGTTGACCTGCACCTGGTTGATTCCTGCAAGGTCATACTCAATCGGGTCTTCGACGGTCGATATGTTTACATCAACACTGTTGATCTCCGCAAGCGAACTGTAGAGCGTCGTGCTTTTTCCGGAACCGGTAGGGCCTGTGACATAGATGATCCCATAGGGTTTTTTAATCATCTCCCTCACGAGATCAAGGGTGCCCGGATGGCTGACCAATTTATCAAGACCCATGGTGGTATTGCTCTTGTCGAGAATACGGGTACAGATCTTCTCTCCATATTTTGTCGGCACTGAGGAGACCCGGAAGTCAACCGATTTGTTTCCCAGTTTTATCGTTATCCTGCCGTCCTGCGGCAACCTCCTTTCGGTAATATCGAGCTTGGAAATAATCTTAACCCTGCTGATGAGAGGAAGCTGGACCTTCTTGGGCAGCATCATCTCCTCCCTGAGGACACCATCAATCCGGTAACGCACACGCAACGCCTTTTCCATCGGCTCAATATGGATATCGCTTGCACCCTTTTTTAAGGCGGCGGCAATGATGTTGTTCGTAAGGCGTATGATCGGCGCTCCCTCTGCCTCCCTTGCAAGGTCCGTCACGCCTGCCTCGTCCTCGTCGGTGTCTTCGAACTCAGCGTCCTTCATGATATCGGCCTGGACGTGATCCATGGAATCAAGGAGCTGGTCAAGGTTCACCTCAGGTTCTTCTTGCTTTTCTTTCTTGGTCAGCTCAATATAATCCGCCTCCATGAATTTCTTGAAGTCGTCTGCGGATACGATCACGGGGTCGATGGCCCTTCCCTTGATGAACTTCCGTGCCTCATCGAGCGCCATAAGGTCATTGGGGTTCACCATTGCGAGCGTTACCGTATTGTTGGAATAGGACGTGGGCAGCATCTTGTATTTCATGATAAGCTGCTGGGGGATAATCGCTATCACATCCTTGTCCAGTTTCAGGGTCTTCAGGGAGACAACGCCAAGACCATCCCTGGTATTCATCTCTTCAATTCTCGCAGCGACAATCTTGTTGAGAGAGATTGAAAGCGTAGGGTGTTCCGTCAGGAGGGATTCGAAGTCCTTTTTCTCCAGGACAAAGACCTCTGTTGCCTGAATGGCCATGACCGTGGCGGTCCTCGGTTTGCCCGTCAGCAGCGCCATCTCTCCGAAACAGGCGCCGCTGTCGAGGGTTGCTATCGTGAGGTCGACGCCGAGGGAAGGCTCCAGTTTCCTGATCTCCACCTTGCCCGATTTTATAACGAACATCGAATCGCCCGACGCACCTTCACGGACAATGGCGGTATTTGGGGGGTATATCCTCTCTTTCAGTCTTTTTGAAAGTTCCTCGATCTCGGTATCCCCAAGGGCCTTAAAGATCTCCGTATTCTTTAACGATGTCACTTTATCTATAGGAGGGCTCATTGTCCAAACCTTCTATTTCTGTGCTGGTAACTCCTGATGGCCCTTAAAAAATCGATCTTCCTGAAGGCCGGCCACAGGGCATCGCAGAAGTAAAACTCACTATACGCACTCTGCCACAGCAGAAAACCACTCAACCTTACCTCGCCGCTTGTCCTTATTATAAGGTCAGGATCGGGAATTCCGCAAGTATATAGATGGGCCGTAATGTCATCACCGGTAATATTGTTTGCCGCTTCTTCGACATTTTTAAAGTCCTTGCACCGGATCACCTCTCTGACGGCCTCAACGATCTCTTCCCTTCCGCCATAGCCGACGGCAATGTTCAGTATGTGGTTGTTGTTGTGCATCGTCAACTCTTCGGCCCTTTTTATCACGTTCCTCAAGCGGTCCGGCAGCATATCGATCTTTCCCAGCGCATGTATCCTGAAGCCGTTCTTTTCAACAATCTGGTTCTTTGAAAGCTCATCGATCTTCTCTTCGATCACCTTAAGGAGCGCCTCGACCTCTCCCCTGTCCCGCTGGATATTATCCGTTGACAAGACCCATATGGTAACGATCTTGATATTAAATTCCGCACACCACTTCAGGACATCGTCAAGCTTCTTTGCCCCTTCTACGTGACCCATCGTGATATCATCGAACCCCATCTCCTTTGCATAGCGCCTGTTCCCGTCGAGTATGAGGCCCACATGGAGGGGCAGTTTCCCCTTCTTAACCTCCTTTTCGAGGAGTTTTTCGTAGGAATAATAGAGTATCCTCTTAATCAACACATAAGATTATAATGTATATTGAGAAAAATATTAACACTTTTTTCAAGCGGCCATGAAGACCGGAAGAATGGGTGAGAATAGACCACGGCCTCCGGGGTGCGCCTCACCGTCTATGCGTTGATCGCCGATAGCTGTTGTATGGACCTCGCCCTTGATGAAAGGGTCTTGACGGCATCCTTGAGACCATCGATCGTGAGTTCGTACATGGGGAATATCTTGCCGATCGTGTCCACTGTATAGTGGCCCCAGAAATTCATGTGAGTCGGGTTGAGCCATACCGAATGGGGGAAATGCTCCTTGATCCTTATGAGCCACTCGATCGACGGCTTGTCGTTCGTATAAAAATAATCGATGCACCCGTTGACATCGAATAGTTCCGAATAGGCCATCCTCGCGTCGCCTACGATGACGACTTTATAGCCCTTGTGGAAATTGGAAAAGAGTTTTTCCGTAGGTATCTTCTTGTAATTTGCTATGTCCTCATAAATATCCTGGTAGATGCTGTTGTGGAAGAAATAGTACCTGAACTCTTTAAAGTGCTCCATCTGGGATGCCGCCGAGAAAAGTCTTTCGCAGAGCTCCGTGTAAGGAAGCATGGAACCGCCTGTATCCATCAGGAGTATAAGTCTTATGGAGTTCTCGCGCGATTTATTGAAGACAAGCTCGATCTCGCCGCCCTCTTTTGCCGTCTTATCGATGGTCTCGTCTATATCAAGCTCTTCCTCCAACCCCTCTCTCTTGAGCTCCCTCAATTTCTTCAGCGCCATCTTCGTCTGCCGCACGTCGAGGATCACATCGTTCCGGTAGTTCCTGAACCTTCTCTCGCCGGCCACCTTTGCTGCGGATTGCATCCACGATTCGCCGCCGACCCTGATACCGCCAGGATGGTATCCATATGCGCCAAACGGCGAGGTGCCGCCTGTGCCTATCCACTTGCCTCCGCCGTCATGTCTTTCCTTTTGCTCTTTCAGCCTTTCCCTGAACTGTCTCATCAGTTCATCCATATCGTGTGTCTTCCTGAACTCTTCGATCTTCTTCTGCAGCTCCGCCATCTCTTCAGGGCTCAGCTTCGGAAGCCTGTGGAGGGGATTCTCGAGCCATTCCATGACCTTGTCGAGCTCTACATTCTCTGTCTTGATGCCGCCGAAATATTCCTGGAAGGCAAGGTCAAAGGCATCGTAGTAAGCCTCACTCTTTACAAGAAAGGCCCTCCCCAGGTAGTATAGGTGATTGAGGCTCGACTGAAAATACCCGTTGTAGAGCGCCTCTGTGAATGACATCCATTCCGTAATGGAAACAGGGACCCCTTTTTTTCGCAATATATAGAAAAAGTCGATAAACATATAGTATTACCTTCTCTTAAATCCAAACCCTCCCTGAGAGTTCGAAAGTCTGACGAACCGGTCCGTATCCTGCTCGTTCTTGAGCAGCGTACCGAGGAAAGGGATCTCCGAACCGATCTTTTCCAGATGGATCCCACCCAGGGAAAGCGCCTTGATCCAGTCAAGCAGTTCGCTTGTCGACGGTTTTTTCCTGAGCCCATCCATTTCACGGATCCAGTAAAACTTCTTGAGTGCTTCTTTGACAAGCTTGTTCTCGATATCCGGATAATGGACCCTGACGATCCTTTCCATCATCTCTTCATCGGGAAACTCTATATAATAGAATAAGCACCTGCGCAGGAATGCATCAGGCAGTTCCTTCTCGGAGTTGCTTGTAATGATCACAATGGGACGTTGCACCGCAATGACCTCTTCATCAAGTTCATGTATGTGGAACGACATCTCGTCGAGTTCGTTGAGGAGGTCGTTGGGGAATTCAATGTCCGCCTTGTCGATCTCATCTATGAGCAGGACCATCTTTTCTTCGTTTTTGAAGGCCTGGCCCAGCCTCCCAAGCTTGATATATTGCCTGATGTCGCTGATGTCCTTGTCTTTAAACCGTGCGTCGTTAAGTCTCTGCACGGTATCATATACGTAAAGCCCGTCTTTTGCCTTTGTTGTGGATTTGATATTCCATATAAGAAGCTTCTTGTTGAGCGCACGGGCTATGCTGTGCGCCAGAAGGGTCTTACCTGTTCCCGGTTCGCCTTTTACAACAAGCGGTTTTCCCAGGACTACAGACACATTGACAATCTCCATAAGCGGCTTCGAAGCTATATAGTCATCACTTCCTTTGTAGCCCTGCGCGGCGTTATCCATATATTGAGCCTCCTTGAAAATAGTGAAAAATATCACTAATAGTATAAGGCTTTAAGGCTACAAAGTCAATCGTTCGACAAAACGCGGCAATACATCCGTAAGGCGAAAAGCTGTTCAACGTTCAAGGTTCAACGTTCAACGTTTTTTAAATTCATGCCTTCCACTTCTCTGTCTGGCCCATTCAGTCTCTCTGTTTTGTGTTAACATTGAACATAGAACATTGAACGGGTGTTATTTCTCCCCTTACGCCTAACGCCTCATGCCTTACGGGTTTATAGGGCTGATAGCTAATAGCTAAAAACTCAACGAATCCGGCAGTCTGGATAGACGAAATGTGAGAATTTTCTTGACAAATACACTGCTTTCCATTTAAATGTTTATACCATGCAGAGATCATCCGTGTATTCATTCTTTTATTTTTACTACTTTACCTGCTTGCACCCATGATCTCTTTGCTCTGAGAAAGCAAAAGCCATGGGTGCAAAGGCCCATGGCTTTTTAATTGTTTGCAGGCCATGGGATTGATCCATGGCTTTTTTATTGCCAGGAGGACTATATGATCGTTTCTAAAAAATTGCATAAGCTGATTGCAGACCAGGAAGGCTGGACCCGCAGGATGTTCGAAGAGGGGATCAAGATCAAAAAACAATACGGGGAAGACAATGTCTACGACTTCTCCCTCGGCAATCCCGATACTGAGCCGCCGAAAGACCTTCAGAAAACGCTTGCAGAGACGCTCCTGCATCCCCGGAAGGGAATGCACAGGTACATGACGAACAGCGGATACGAAGATGCAAGAGGTGAGATAGCGGAATACCTCCGTGAGCTTTACGGACTTGCCTTCAACCCTTCCCATGTTTTCATGACAACGGGCTGCGCAGGGGGGCTCAATATACTCCTGAAAAGCACACTTAACAGCGGCGACGAGGTCATCGTACCGTCGCCGTTCTTCTGGGAATTTAAAAACTATATAGAAAATTACGGCGGCGTCATGAAACTGGTGACGTCACGAGCAGATTTCCAGCTCGACATCGACAGGATAGAACGGGCAATCACCAAAAAGACAAAGGTCGTCCTCCTCAACAGCCCCAATAACCCCACGGGTGCCGTCTATAATGAGAAGGTCCTGAAGGACCTTGCCGGGCTCCTCCGGCAGAAGAGAAAAGAAGGCCAGGAGATATATATCGTGGCCGACGATGCATACCGGAAGATAGTATATAACGGCACAAAACTGCCGAACCTGTTCAAGCTGTACGATCTTGTCATGGCCGTCACGTCCCACTCGAAGGACCTTGCCCTCCCCGGGGAACGGATAGGTTATATCGCCATCTCCCCCCGCATCAAGGGATATGAACTCATGGTGTCGGCGCTTATGATCTCCATGAGGGCCCTCGGTTTTGTCAATGCGCCGGCGCTTTTCCAGAGGGTCGTCGGGAAATTCCAGAGGACCTCCGTCAGCATCGACGATTACCAGAAAAAGAGGGACACCCTCTATGAAATACTCATGGAGGCGGGCTTTGAATGTGTAAAACCAATGGGTGCCTTCTATATGTTCCCAAAATCTCCGATCCCCGATGAACTGGAGTTCGTCAGGACACTCCAGCAGGAAGAAAGGATCATGGTAGTGCCGGGCAGGGGGTTCGGGAAAAAAGGATATTTCAGGATAGCATATTGCGTTCCCCTTGCAACAATACTGAAAAGCAGGGACGGGTTCATCCGGATCGGAAAAAAATTCATCAAGAGGTGAAAGATGGGTATCTCAAAAAGTATCAGCAGGTCGATGAAGGACTCCTCGTGGATACGGGCGATGTTCGAAGAAGGAGAAAAACTGAAAAAACAGTTTGGTCCGGAGAACATACTCGACTTTACCCTCGGCAATCCCATCGCGGAGCCGCCCATCGAACTGAAGGAAGAACTGGTGCGCATCGCCTCTTCAAAGATAAAGGGCATGCACCGGTACATGACAAACAGCGGCTACGAAGAGGTAAGGGCCGATATTGCGAAATTCTATGAAGAAAAATCAGGGCTGCCCTTTACAAAAGACAATATCATCATGACCGTGGGGGCTGCCGGGGGCATTAACGTCACACTGAAGGCACTCCTTGATCCGGGCAATGAGGTAATCGTTCCCAATCCGTTTTTCGTGGAATTCAGGTTCTATATCGAGAATCACGGCGGGTCGATACGGCTCGTCGATGCAAGGGACGACTTTCATCTCGATATCGAAAAGATTGAAAAGGCAATAAACAAAAAGACAAAGGCGATCCTCATCAATTCCCCCCATAACCCGACAGGCGTTGTGTATAACGAAGAGGAGTTGAAAGCCCTTGCAGCGCTTCTTTTAAAACGGAGGGAAAAGGGGCAGAGGATATTCATCATCGCTGACGAGGCGTACAGAAAGATCATCTACAACGGCACTGTCCTGCCAGACCTTTTCAATATATACGAGGATACGATCGTCGTTACGTGCCACTCAAAAGACCTTGCCCTTCCCGGGGAGCGTATAGGCCATATCGCCGCATCGCCTCATATAAAAAATCTGAGACCCCTTTTAGATGCCATGATATTCGCAAACAGGATACTCGGCTTCATCAACGCGCCTGCGCTCATGCAGAGACTTGTCAGTAAATTCCAGAGAAACAGCGTCGATATCATGGATTATCAGCGAAAAAGGGACACTATTTACAGGATCCTTGTGGAATCCGGGTTCGATGTGACGAAACCCCTGGGGGCATTCTACATTTTCCCGCGTTCGCCCATACCTGACGATATCCAGTTCGTGAGAAACCTGCAGCAGCACCATATCCTTGCAGTACCCGGGATTGGTTTCGGGAAACCTGGCTATTTCCGGCTGGCCTACTGCGTTGAGATGGATGTCATCGAAAGGTCGGAGAAGTATTTCAAGGAGATGGCGCCGAAGGCGCGATAAGACCCGCTGCGTACTGTACGTTGCAGGCAACCCTCAAAGAAATTGCAGGATGGCGTCAGTGTCAATATTCTTTACAAAGGTTTCGGCAAAGAACTCCCTGTTTATTCCCTCTTCCATGGCCCTCGCCACGTGAGGGAAAACCCCGAGAAAGGGGACGCTGAGATATCTTTTCAATACACCGGGATTTGTCTGTGAGGCGATATCGGCCTCATTGCTTACGTCATTCAGGATCACGCCTACGATGCTTACCCCCTGTGATTCTAAGTAACGGCTTGTCAGGAGCGTGTGGTTTATCGTTCCGAGACCGAGTCTCGACACAATGACGGTCGGCACATTCCATTGTTTGATGAGGTCAACGTAGAAGAAATCTTTTTTAATAGGCACCATAACACCACCGGCACCTTCAATAACAAGGACATCGTGTCTTCCCAGAATATCCCGGTACGTCCTGTCAATGCTGTCAATGTCGATTACGCGATGTTCCGTCTCTGCGGCAACTTCAGGGGCGAGGGGCGCTTCAAACGTGTAGGGGTTGATCTCCTCCAGGGCATCAGTGCTTCCCGAGACCTCCCGCAATAAGACCGCATCCCGGGACCCGCCTTCCCGGTCTCCTTGTGCCAATCCGCTTTCGAAGGGCTTCATGACACCCACATCCATACCCCTGTGCAACGAAAGGAAGGCACATAGGCCCGTTGATACAACTGTCTTGCCGATCCCCGTGTCTGTTCCGGTTATAAAAATACTTTTCACTATTTCACAACTGCGGAGAGGAGAATTGCAATGCCTATAAAAAGACAGGCACAGATTATCGCGAGACCCACATTCCCGTCTTCCGATATCTTTTTCTCAAATTCCGTTGAAAACATAGCCCCGACGATCTTCAACACCACCAGCACAATAATCAAGTACACGGTGGAATAGACGCACATCTCTATTATATTGCCGAGGATCTTCCACATGGCTGCCTCTAATTTGAGAGGTAGTAGACGAGATTGTCCAGCGCAGAGGTAAAGAAAAGGTTGCGGAGCTTCACGTGTTCAGGGGTCCTCACCGGTGAAGGTGACAGATTCAGGATACCTTTAATATTCGCATCAACAAGCCAATCCGCTACTTTTTGTGCCTCCTGGGGAGGTGTTGTAATAATCCCGATCTCAATATTCCTTGCCTTCACCACCTCTTTCAGTCCATCGACGTGAAGAATTTCAACGGGTTTTCCTACCCTTTCCGAGATATGCCCGATGACCCTTTCGGGTTGGATATCAAAGGCAGCTACTATCTTGTAGTTCTGTTTCAGAAAATCCTTATAAACAAGCAGGGCGCTTCCCATGTTGCCGATGCCGACCACTGCGATCCTCCATTCCCTGTTGATGCCGAGTATCTCCTTGATATGCCTTTTCAGTTCTTTCACATTGTAGCCCATGCCCCTGATGCCGAATTCACCGAAATAGGCAAAATCTTTTCTGACTTGCGCTGCATTGACGTTGCAGATATTTGCAATGAGTGCACTCGATGCTACCTTTTCATTTTTAACTTCTAAGTCTCCAAGACATTTCAGGTAATTTGAAAGTCGTCTTATTGTGGCTTCGGGTATCTTTGAATATTTTGCCATTTCTCTATTCCTTTTTTAAGTATTTTCTCTTTATTTATCATATATGTAACAATAATCGAGGGGTTTTGCAAGAGAAATTATTATCAAGGATATTGCGGTGTTTTACAATTTTTTACCATAAAACAGGATATTAAGAGAAAAAAATAACAAGCTGCCCTTAATCTGTAGACATAAAACCCGCAAATTGCGAATTGTAAGGTATAAGGAAAGAATGCAGCGTGAAGCGAGGATCACAAAATGCACAACCGGAACAACCAAAGCAACACCTTAATCCCGGATTTAGTCTTTTATTTGGTTTTAACGTTGAACGTTGAACATAGAACGTTGAACAGGTGTTTCCATGGCTTACGACTTACGGATATGCCGCTACGGGCTACAGTCCCAGCACATCCTTCATCCCGTAGATTCCGGGAGCCTGACGGACGATCCACTTCGCCGCCGCCAATGCCCCCCGTGCAAAATTTTCACGGGAATAGGCCCTGTGGGTAATCTCAAGCCGTTCGCCGATACCGGCGTACATCACCGTATGCTCACCGACGATGTCGCCGCCTCTCAGTCCCAGGACAGCGATCTCTTCGTTCTTCCTCTCGCCTGTGATCCCCTTTCTGCCGTAGACCTCTTCCCATTGCTTCCCTGTCTGGGCAGCTTTCACAATCTCCTTTAATTGCATCGCCGTCCCGCTGGGTGCATCCTTTTTCCAGCGATGGTGCATCTCAACGATCTCGATGTCGTAACCGTCCTGAAGGACCTTTGATACCCTGTCGATAACATCGAACATAAGATTCATGCCTATGCTCATATTCGGCGACATAACGGCCTTAACATCCTTTGAATCGCTGATCTCCCTGACGGCGTCCCCGGAAAATCCTGTCGTGCCTATGACAATGCACTTCTTCTTCTCTCCGGCAAGCCTGAAATTTTCAAGTGTCGTATGTGGATCCGTAAAATCAATGACCACATCGCAGGCGTTGATCACCTTTGAAATATCATCGACAATCATTACGTCATCAGGGACATCTTCAACAATACGGCGCGCAGGTTGCCCTACCATCGGATGCCCCTTCTTTTCAACGGCACCTGTTATGTGAAAATCCTTATCGCCGGCAGCGAGCTTCAAAATCGCGCTGCCCATCTTTCCACACACACCGGTTATGGCAAGCCTGATCATGTCCTACTCCTCTGCCTTATTCTCTCTTCAGCAGTCCGTATTCCTTCAATAACCCCTTCAGGTATCTGCTGTTCGCATCCGAAAGCGGGCACAACGGCAGCCTGAATTCCTTCTCGATCATACCCATATAATAGAGGGCCTCCTTGACCGGGATCGGGTTCGTCTCGACGAACATCCCCTGGAAGAGCGGCATAAGTCTCGTGTGCATGTCTCTCGCCTTCTTTATATCCCCTTGTTCCGCAAATGCCCTGTACAGTTCTTTCAATTCCTTCGGCATGATGTTCGAGAGAACTGATATGACGCCGACAGCGCCGACGCTCATCATGGGCAGGAAGATATTATCGTCACCGGAGAGTATTGTGAATCTCCCTCCGGTCAGTCTGTATATCTCGGAGACCTGGACAAGGGAACCTGATGCCTCCTTGATCCCGACGATAGTGGGGATTTCCGCGACCCTTTTAATCGTCTCCGGGGCCATGTTGATGCCCGTCCTGCCGGGTATGTTGTAAAGTACGAGCGGTATATCCACTGCCTCGGCGATCTCTTTATAGTGCCGGTAAAGGCCTTCCTGTGTGGGCTTGTTGTAGTAAGGGGTCGTGAGAAGGCATGCGTCGGCGCCGAGCCGTTTCGCGCCTTCCGTCAACTCTATCGCTTCTTTCGTGCTGTTTGAGCCTGTTCCTGCTATGACAGGGACCTTCCCGCCGGCATACTTCACCGTCAGATCGATCACCCTCTCATGTTCTTCATAAGAAAGCGTAGGCGCCTCGCCTGTAGTCCCGCAGGGTACAAGACCGTCAACACCCTCTTTCAGCTGGAACCCGATAAGGTCTTTCAATGCATCTTCATCAACCTTTCCGTTTTTGAAAGGTGTCACAAGTGCCGTATATACGCCTTTTAGATCCATACTTTCTCCTTTTGGTAAAACATCTTTTGGCTCACAGCGATCGGTTTCACCTGAATGCTGTCTGCTGAAAGCTGTCTGTTCACGTCAATGCCTCTTCATACAGCTTTCCAACGTATATGATCTTTGTATCACCTTCGAGATAGACCTCTTCGTTTATGTAGATCTTCAGGACCTCTCCGCCCCGCGTATGGACATTGACCGGGCTTTCCACCTGGGACTTGCTGGTCAGGATAACCACGGAGGCGACTGCGCCTGTCCCGCATGCGTAGGTCTCTCCTTCAACACCCCTCTCATAGGTCCTCAGCTTTACGTTTTCCTTGTCGATAATCTCGACAAAGTTCACGTTCGTCCCTTTTTTGCCGAACATCTTGTGATATCGTATTGAACTCCCCAGTTCATTTACAGAGATATAATCAATATCCTTCACCACGAGGACGGCATGGGGCACCCCCGTATCGACGCTGTTGATGAAGATCTCTTTGTCCTCAAGCTTTACCGGGTAATCGAGCTTCAGGTCCTTCGGGGTGGTGAGCTGGAGCTTCACCTTCGTGCCGTTGACCTCTGCCTTGATTACGCCGGCCATTGTCTCAAAGGCCATCTTTTCTGCTGCGATGCCTTTTATCTTGGCAAAACGAGCGGCGCACCTTCCACCATTGCCGCACATCTCCGCCTCTGAGCCGTCAGCATTAAAGAACCTCCAGCTGAAATTATTATTTTCCTTTGGGGCCTCGATTAATATGACGCCGTCGGCGCCGACCGAATGGTGCTGCCTGCTTATCTTTTTTACAAACTCTATAATGTTCCTGAATTTTTTATAGACCTTCCCGTCACGGTTATCGATGACAATAAAGTCATTGCCGCTGGCGCTCATTTTGTAAAATTCTAACTCAGCCACTGATTCTACCTCCAAAGATTCATACCTTCAGAAATTCATGCCTTCAGAAAGGGTGGTACGGATTCGCCCCTCGTCAAATCCCTGAGGGTCTCTCTCTTTCTTATAACATAGAATTCTCTGTCTTTTACTAATACCTCTGCAACCCGTCTCCGGGCATTATAGTTCGAGGACATGGAAAAACCGTACGCACCGGCGCCGAGGACGGCAAGAAGTTCCCCGTCTTTGACGGATGCTATCGGCCGGTCTTTCGCAAAAAAATCACCTGACTCGCACACAGGACCTACAATATCGACCTTTATCGTATCGCCTCGCCCTTTTTTTACAGGCATTATCTCGTGGTACGCGCCATAGAAGGCGGGCCTTACAAGGTCGTTCATGGCCCCATCGACGATGTAGAAGGTCTTCCCCGGTATCTTCTTGATATACAGGAGCTTCGTGATGAAGACCCCGCTGTTCCCTACAAGCACCCTGCCGGGCTCAAGTATCAGCATAAGCCCCATCCCTTCCAGTTCCTTTTCCATGACGCCTGCATATTCCTCGGGATGCGGCGGCAGCTCATCCTTGTAGGTTATTCCCAGCCCTCCGCCGATATCGACCATCCGGACCGTTATGCCGTCCCCTTTCAGTTGTCGGATCATAGACTTCAGAGACCGTACCGCCTCAACAAAGGGTGTAAGCTCAAGTATCTGGGAACCTATATGGGACGATATGCCCACCGGAGCAAGGAACCGCTCCTTTTTTATCTCCCTGTAGAGCCTTTGGGCATCTTCCCACAACACACCGAACTTGTTCTTCTTCAGTCCTGTCGTTATGTACGGATGGGTCCTGGGGTCAATCTCGGGATTCACCCGTATTGATACGGGTACGTCTCTTTTCAGGGTCCGCGCCAATCGCGATACAGCCTGCAACTCCCCCTCAGACTCGATATTGATCATGAGGATCTTCGCCCTGATTGCGGATCGCAACTCCTCCCCGGTCTTTCCTGCACCGGAAAATACTATCCTGTTCGCCGGGATCCCGGCATGAAGGGCCTTGTAAAGTTCTCCTCCGGAGACGATATCGGCGCCGCCGCCGAACCTCGCCGTCATCCTCAGGATCGCGCTGCTCTCGTTTGCCTTGCAGGAATAGCACGTAATATGGGGTATCTTTTTAAAGGCATCGTTAAAAACACGGAAATGTCTCTCAAAGGTCCGGTAGCTATATACATAGAAGGGCGTACCGACGGCATCGGCAATCTCTGCCACAGGTACCTTTTCACAATACAATCGACCTTTCCTGTATTCAAAATAATGCATCTTCCTATTCTCTGCTCCCTTTGCCCTGCCCTGATCCCCGCATTCTGTTCCCTGGCACCTGATCCCCTTTTCTATTCTCTCAGTATTACTACCAGCTCTCTCGATTGCCCGCTTTCGTTGCCCGATGTATCGACGGACGTTACATAGTACGAAACATATCGCAGATCAGGCACCACCGTATCGATAAACGAGGTATCCCTGGTAAGCTCCGTATTTAATCTCTTTGCCGCGCCCGCGCCGATCCGGTATACGTTATATCCGGCAAGGTCCTTGTCGGGAGACTCCTTCCAGGTTATCACAACCGTATTGCCCTTTCGTTCGGCCTTTACGTCGATAGGCACTGCAGGCGGTCGCTTATCCTTTGGCACAACATCCAGCCTGACGCCTTCGCCCTCCCACTGCATCCCGTCTTTCACCCTGACCTTCCGCACCTCATAGCGATACCTCTTCCCGTTCTCCAGTCCTGAATCAACGTAGAGAGAGACTGCGAGGGGGTTCTTGTTCAGGGAGAAAAGGGGATATACACCGTTTTCATAGCGGTATACATTATAGAGGAAGCCTTCTTCCCTTGACCAGGAGAATTCCGCCTTCCCGTCATCCTCTTTCACAGAGACGTTCTTCGGCAAGTCCGGCGGCGTTTCCCATTTGATCGTGAAGACATTCGACGCCTCCCCGATAGTACCCCGCTTTGTAAGCGGATATACCTTATAGGAATATTGCAACCCCTTCGCAAGGGCGTCGTCATATACATAGATCCTGTTGTCGTACAGGGCGTACCCTTTGTTTTCGTCGAGGCGTATATCCTTGAAGGGCTCATATGTTCCCCCAATGCAGGCACCGCAGGTCTTCAATACCCTGAAGCCCCCGAGGTCTTTCGCCTCCGCGGTATCCTTGTTGAGCGCCGGTTTTGAGAAAGAGAGAAAGAGGACCCCGTCTTTCACTGCCCCGGAGAGGTCATTGATCCCCTTAGGCAGAGGCAGTTCCCTTGGCATCGGGTCGCCTTTCTTGCCGCATCCGGAGATAATGACCAGCAGGATGACACTAACGATTACAATATATCTTTTCAGCATTGATCTGTCTCTCTACTTCTTTAAAAGAAGCCGCTCCCTCTGTTTTCCTGTTTTTCAGAATGGTCTGCGGGTCAATACAGGCAAAGACATCCTTTTCAAAGAGCGGCGAGAACCCCTTCAGTTCGCCGATCGTCAGGTCTTTGAATGTCTTCCCCTTGTCCTCGCAATCCCTCACAAGCCTTCCCACAACGCCATGTGCCTCTCTGAACGGGACACCTTTGAGCGTCAGATACTCCGCCATCTCAACGGCGGGCATGAAGCTTTCGCTCACCGCATGCTCCATCCTCTTCCTGTCGATCTTTATCCCTGCTATACACAGCCCCATTATAGTGAGGGCATCCTGCACCGTCTCCACCGCATGGAACAATGGCTCTTTGTCCTCCTGGAGGTCCCTGTTGTACGTCATCGGCAAACCCTTCAGGATTGAGAAGATGCTGAAGAGGTCGCCGATAACACGGGAGGTCTTGCCCCTGATCAGTTCCAGCGCATCGGGGTTTTTCTTGTGCGGCATCAGACTGCTTCCCGTACAGAGCGCATCCGGCAACGATACAAATGCAACCTCATTGGATGAAAATATAATAAGATCCTCGGACAACCTGCTCAGGTGCATCATGATCACGGCTATCCCGTAGATCGCATCGACAACAAAATCCCTGTCGGAGACAGCGTCCATGCTGTTCTCCGAAAGCCTTGCAAAACCGAGTCTCTTCCTTACAAGGTCCCTGTCAAGAGGCATCGTGGAGCCTGCAAGGGCGCCGCTCCCCAGGGGCATCACATCAATCCCTTGCAGTATGTTTTTCATTCGTTCCCTGTCCCTCTTGAACATATAGTAATATGCCATGAGATAATGGGAGAAGGGCACTACCTGCGCCCTCTGCATGTGGGTATAACCCGGCATGATCGCCGTTTTCTCTTTTTCCGCCTTTTGAACAAGGTTCTTGAGGAGCGCCATGAGACCCTTTTCAACGTTCCCCAGGTGGTCCTTCAGGTACATCCTCATGTCAAGCGAGACCTGATCGTTCCTGCTCCGGCCAGTATGGAGCTTTTTCCCTGCATCGCCGATCTTCTCTATGAGGCGCGCCTCTATGTGCATGTGGATATCTTCAAGGCTGCCGGAGAATATAAATATGCCCGCCTCTATCTCTTTCCGTATCTCGCCGAGGCCGGTCACAATATCTTTCGTCTCTTTTCTGTTCAGGACGCCGATCTTTCCGAGCATCTCCGCGTGTGCCGTGCTCCCTTCAATATCGTACCTGTAGAGTGCCCGGTCAAAATCGATGGACGCGCTGAACCTCTCAAGAACAGGATCGGTCTTTCCTTTAAATCTGCCGCCCCATGGTTTCATAATCGCTCACCGAATATTGCGGTGCCTATACGCACCATCGTTGCGCCCTCTTCAACAGCGACCTCAAAGTCCGAAGACATCCCCATCGAAAGCTCTCTCATTGCCAGCCCGAATTCGTCATTCATCTCCTTCAGGATCTCCCGTAGCCGTACAAACACCCACCGTATCTCTTCGGGGTTTTCGACAAAGGGTGCCATTGTCATCAACCCGACGGGCTTTACGTGCGTTAACGTCTTCGTTTTCTCAAGCATCCTCCGCACGCCGTCCACCCCTGTACCGTGCTTCGAGTCCTCTCCGGCAACATTAACCTCGAAGAGCACGTCCATCGGTTTTTCATATCGTTCAAGCCCCTCAATGATATCCCACTTGTCGACCGAATGCACGTAGTCAAAAAGTTTCGGGATATATTTCACCTTATTGGACTGAATATGTCCGATCATATGCCAGGACACGTCCCCGGGGATCTTTTCAATCTTTTCCCGTGCCTCCTGGATATAATTTTCACCGAAATCCCGGAGGCCGCATTCGATAGCAGCCTTAATCTTCTCCGTGCCGACCTTTTTCGTAACCCCTATTAACCGTACCTCTTCAGATGACCGTCCGGCACGGCGACAGGCATCTGTTATGCGTTTTTTCACTGCATCAAGAGACTCTCTAATGCTGCTCATAGCCTGCGGGCCTCTTCAGCGTAGAGGCTGTCTTCATACAATATTCCTCCCTGTGCCGTAACTCTTCACTCCGAACTATTTGACGGTCACGAGAGGATGCCCAGGGAGAGGAGGGCTTCAGCGATCTCGCAGATCGGGAGACCCACAACGTTTGTATACGAGCCCTTTATCTCTTTTACCATGTAACCGCCCCTGCCCTGCACCGCATACGAACCGGCCTTATCAAGCGGCTCCGACGTCTTGATGTATCGTTTAATCTCCTCTTCGTGCAGGTCTCTCACGAAGACCTTCGTCTCCACTGCGTCGCGGTAGACAATCTTTTTCGAGAGGTTAAGGACGCAAAAACCCGTTATGACCTTATGCCATTTTCCGCTTAAGGTCTTCAACATATTAAAGGCGTCCTGCTCGTTCATCGGCTTACCAAGTATCTTGTTCTTGTAAACAACAACGGTATCGGCCGCAATAACCCACTTGTCCGGGAAATGGCTTCCTACCTTATGCGCCTTTTCATAGGAGATCCTCAGGACATATTCCTTCGGAGGCTCATCCTTCTTTCTCGACTCATCAATATCGGGCGGTATAATGGCAAACGACACGCCCAGTGTCCGCAGGATGTCCACCCTCCGCGTTGACTCGCTCGCCAGAATTATCGAATCCCCTTCTTTTATATGAAACATTATTATCCCTATCCTTAATATTGTAGCATAGAAAATTATCCGATATGCCAAACAATTTCAAGTTAAATAATTTAACTCATGTCTAATCGTATATCGTATATAGTATATTGTAATGCCGATCTTAACGAGGAGGTATTTATGACGGGGATCATAAAGGTCATCACAACGGGGGATAACCGGGACATCATTGAAGATATAGGAAGGAAGCTCGTCGAAATGAGATTGGCCGCATGCGCCCAGATCGCGGGGCCCATCAAGAGCATATATTGGTGGAAGGGAAAGACAGAAGAGGCCGAAGAATGGTATTGCATCCTGAAAACTACTGAAAATCTTTACAAAAAGGTTGAGGGGGCAATAATAAAACTCCACCCTTATGAGCTCCCGGAGATCATGGCCGTCAGGATCGATGAGGCCTTGCCCGCATATGTTCAATGGGTCATGGACGAAACTAAGTTGCCGGCTCAGACATGAACAGCTATTTAGCTGTCAGCCCTATAAACCCGTAAGTCGTCAGGCGTAAGGCGATTTTTTGACTCCCCGCTCTTTGCTCCTTGCTTCCTTAATCCCCTTACGACTTACGATTCACGCCTTACGGATTTTTCCGCTCTCCGCTGCCTTTCTCATCGAGCAACGAGCATCCAGTAACAAGCAACCGGTCCCTGACTGCGGGGGCTTTCCTGTACAGAGATTCCGCTTGACACCTGAGACGGAATTATAGCATGTTATATCTGATTCACTTAATACGCTTAATCGTAAAAGGCACAGGTGATATGCGCAGAATAATGAATATATATCTTCCTTTAGGCTGAGGAACATATAGGGGGCCGGTGCGGCTTCCCCTTATGACCGTGTTCGCAATTTCCCCGCCTTAATCCTCGAACTGCCTCCTTTGGAGTCCGGCGCGGAAATCCGCGACCGGATTTTTTATTTCCAGGAGGTTTTCATGCCAAATTACACACAATTTCTACTGCATTACGTGCCGGAAAAACACATTAATGCAATAAAGGCAGTTGTCTGACATTGTCCCGGCACGGTGTTCAACGGCGTACGCCTTAGATACAAAATAATTTAACGAGGTGATAGAAGGTGGAAACAGAATCCATAGAAAAAAAAGAAGAACAAGGGCAAATCGTAGAACTGGTTCGAAAAAGTCTCCCTGAGGGAAATTTCGGAGACGTAATGATTGTCGGTGGCGGGATCAGCGGTATTCAGGCCGCGCTTGATCTCGGCACCGCAGGTTTCAAGGTCTATTTTGTCGAGAAGTCACCCACCGTCGGCGGCAAGATGGCCCACCTTGACAAGACCTTCCCCACAAACGACTGCTCCATGTGCATTGAGTCCCCTAAATTTGTCGAATGCAAAAGGCATCCCAATATAGAGATGATAACCTATGCCGAGGTCGAGAGCGTAAAAGGAGAGGCGGGAAACTTCATTGTTACGGTGGTCAAGAAGCCCCGGTATGTCGACGAAAGCAAATGTACGGGTTGCACCGTCTGCGTGGAGTACTGTCCCGTAAAATATCCCGATCAGTTCAATCAGGGGATATCGAAGAACAAGGCCATCCATATATACTTTGCACAGGCAATCCCCCTTGTCACATATATCGATGAAAGCTGTCTCTTTCTGAAAGAAGAGAAATGCCAGATCTGCGTCGGGGCCTGCAAGACGAACGCCATAGACTTCAGTCAGGTGCCGGAGTACATGGACATAAAGGTAGGGGCCATAATCGTGTCTCCGGGCATCGAGCCCTTTGATCCCAGGTCAAAGGCGGAGTATCACTACGGAGAGTTTATAAACGTGGTAACCGCCTTCGACTATGAAAGGTTGCTGTGCGCCACCGGGCCATACGAAGGCGAGATCCTGCGTGCCTCAGACAAGCGGCATCCCCACAACATAGCCTGGCTCCACTGCGTCGGCTCCAGGCAGGTCACCGAAGGGGGCCACAGTTATTGTTCAGCGGTATGCTGCACCTATACCCAGAAACAGGTGATCCTGACGAAAGACCACGACGGGGACGCGCGGTGCACCATATTCCATAACGATATCCGTTCCTACAGCAAGGATTTTGAACGATTCTATCAAAGAACGGAGAACCTCCCCGGTATCCGGTTTATCAGGAGCTACGTGTCGATAGAGAGGGAGGACCCGGTAACGAAGAACGTCACCATACGGTATTCCACGCCTGATGGCGTTCAGGAAGAGGAATTCGATATGGTGGTATTGTCCGTCGGGTTGGTCCCTCCTGCCAATCTGAAAAAGATTGCAGACGCCTTCGGCATCGAGCTCAATGCCCACGGATTCTGCAAGACCAACCCCGTTAATCCCTTAGAGACCACCCGCCCGGGCATCTTTGTAAGCGGGGCCTTCCAGGGCCCTATGGATATCCCCGAGTCCGTTTTCACGGCCAGCGGGGCCGGTTCGCTCTGCGGCGAGATCCTTTCCTACCGGCGCGGCAACCTTTCCAAGGCAAGGGTCTACCCGCCTGAGAGGGATGTATCGCAGGAGGAGCCGAGGATAGGGGTCTATGTGTGTCATTGCGGGGCCAATATCGGAAGGATAGTGAATGTCCCCGAGACGGTTGCGTACTCTAAGACATTGCCGAATGTGGTTCACGCCGAGGAGAACCTCTTCATCTGTTCTACCGAGGCTGCTGCGATGCTGGCAAAAGATATAAAGGAGAGGGGCTTGAATCGGGTGATCGTTGCCGCATGCACCCCCAGAACGCACGAGCCGTTATTCCGGGATACCCTCCGGGAGGCGGGGATCAACCAGTATTATTACGAGATGTCGAATATAAGGGAACACTGCTCCTGGGTCCACTCGAAAGAAAAGGAGGCGGCAACAGAAAAGGCAAAGGACCTGATCAGGATGTCGGCAGCACGGGTTTGCCACTTAGAGCCGTTACAGGAATTTGACCTGCCTGTCAACAAGGTGGCCCTGGTGATCGGCGGGGGCATAGCCGGTATGACGAGCGCCCTCTCCATTGCCAACCAGGGGCACGAGGTCCACCTGATCGAAAAGGAAAAGGAACTGGGAGGGGTAGCGCGAAGACTTCATTATACCCTTGAGGGCCTCGATGTCCAGGCCTATCTGCGCGATCTTATACAGAAACTGTATCAACACCCCCTCGTACACATATATACCAACGCCGTTATCCCGGAGGCTACCGGGTACGTGGGGAATTTCATAACCACAGTGAAGTCAGACAGGGGCACCATGGTGATAAAACACGGCGCCGCCGTCATTGCCATAGGCGCCGACGTGTATACGCCCACCGAATACCTCTACGGGGAAGACGAGAGGGTCATAACCCACCTCGATCTGGAGGAGAAGATCACCAACAGGGACGAAAGGATAATGAACGCCAAAAGCGTGGTGATGATCCAGTGCGTAGGCTCCAGGAATGAAGAAAGGAATTACTGCAGCAAGATATGCTGCAGCGAATCCATGAAGAATGCATTGAAGCTGAAGGAGATAAACCCCGATATGGATATATATATCCTCTTCCGGGACGTGAGGACCTATGGGTTCAAAGAGGATTATTACCGGGAGGCGGCAGGCAAAGGCGTAAGGTTCGTCCGCTATGAGCCGGAGGACAAGCCGCAGGTGGAGCCCGGCGAGGCCGAGGACGGCCGGCCCGTTCTGAAGGTCACCCTGACAGACTATATCCTCAACAAAAAGCTTGAACTGGATGCCGATGTCATTGCCCTTGCTGCCGCTATAATACCCTCTGCAGGAAGCCAGGAGGTATCGAAATTGTTCAAGGTGGCCCTGGGACCCGATGGTTTCTGCCAGGAGGCCCATGTCAAATTAAGGCCCGTCGATTTCGCCGCTGAAGGCGTCTATCTGTGCGGGATAGCGCATTATCCCAAGCTCATATCGGAAACGGTCGGTCAGGCCTACGGGGCTGCCGGGAGGGCGCTGACCCTTCTCGCAAACGATACGGTGGTGGCCTCGGGCTCTGTTTGCGCCGTCAATGAGAAGATGTGCATGGGGTGCGGGGCATGTGCCCCGGCCTGTACCTACGGCGCAATAGTGTTTCACGACGCAAAACAGGGGAGGAAGGCCGAGGTGATCCCTGTCCTCTGCAAGGGATGCGGTCTCTGCAACTCAAAATGCCCCACAGGGGCCATACAGCTGAAACACTATACCGACGAAGAGCTCTTCGGCCAGATCCTTGCAGGGCTTTCAAAAAACGGAGACCAAACGACACATTAATGCAACTGCCGATGATAGTTACAGATCGACAAAACGGGCATAACAAGCCCAGGGAGGTAAATAAGAATGAGTACGGAAGGCAAGTTTAAACCGAAGATGCTGGGCATCATATGCAACTGGTGCTGTTATGGAGGGGCGGACCTCTGCGGGGTTTCCCGCTTTCAATACCCCACCTATATACGATTGGTAAGGGTGATGTGCTCCGGCAGGGTTGACCTGAAGCATATATTCCTCGCCTTTTCCAACGGGGTGGACGGGATGTTTGTGGGCGGCTGCCACATTAACGACTGCCATTACAATCCTGAAGGGAATTACGACGCGTTGAGTATGGTGAACCTGTGTAAAAAACTATTGGAGCACATAGGGATAAACCCAAAACGGCTGAGGCTTGAGTGGGTATCTGCCGGTGAAGGGATCCGTTTCGCAAATATCATGAACGAATTCGCCAAAGAGATAGAGGAACTGGGACCCCTCGGCAGGAATGAAGGGATCGATGAGGCCGAACTGAAGTCGAGGCTTGAAAAGATGACAAAGCTTATCCCCTACATCAAGCTGGCAAAGATGAAAAAGCTGGCGTTGCATGATATCAATCAGGCCAACGAAGAGGGGTACGTAAACCTTTACACCAGCGAAGAGATCGACAGCCTGATCCGCGAAGCGCCATCCTACTACATCGACCCGACAAAGTGCCAGGCCTGTATGACCTGCGCCAGGAGATGTCCCGTGGAGGCGATCATCAGCGCCAAGGGCCAGGTCCACATAATCGATCAGGATAAATGCATAAAATGCGGGACCTGTCTTGAGGCGTGCCCTCCCCGCTTCGGCGCAGTGACGAAGATCGTCGGCGAACCTGTTCCGCCGCCTCTCCCTGAAGACCAGAGGGCCATTATCAGAAAGGGCAAGGAAAAAGAGGTCGCGTAACGCAAAGACATTACAGTTTTAAATCTATGGAGGAGTATTTTGGACATGCAGCTAACCCATCATGCCCGCTTTGGCGGGTGTGCTGCGAAAATAGGCCCCGGCGATCTCTCCAGCGTCCTCTGCGGGATCGACATCCCTGAAAATGCCAATGTGATCGTCGGCCTCAAAGGATTCGAGGATGCGGGGGTCTACAGGCTCAGCGATGACCTTGCGATCGTTCAGACCGTTGATTTTTTCACTCCGGTGGTAAACGATCCTTATTGGTTCGGCAAGGTTGCCGCCGCGAACGCCCTGAGCGACATCTATGCCATGGGCGCCAGACCCATAACAGCCCTCAACATTGTCTGTTTCTCTCTGAAGAGGTTTGGCGCCCCGGTATTGCGGGAGATCCTGCGTGGAGGGATCGACACAATCAAGGAATCGGGGGCGTGCCTTCTCGGCGGACACAGCGTGGAAGACGAGGAGATCAAATACGGGCTTTCCGTAACCGGCGTTATTCATCCGCGAAGGATCGTGAGGAACGAAGGCGCACAACCCGGGGACCTCCTCGTGCTTACCAAACCTCTCGGCACAGGCATTCTTGTCACTGCCATGAAAGGCAACCTTGTTTCGAAAGAGACAGAGGAACGCCTGATCGCAGTCATGGCCACACTCAACTACCGTGCCTCGGAGGTCATGCTTTCGACGGGCGCCCATGCAGCAACGGACGTCACCGGTTTCGGTCTTGCAGGCCATCTCAAGGAGATGATAAAGGACGCACTCGGGGTAGAGGTCTATGCCGACAAACTTCCTTACTTCCCCGAAGCTGCACTGCTGGCTGAATCGGGGTTTTTCCCAAAAGGTTTTTACAGCAACAGGGACTTTTACACGCCTTATGTGGAAGCTGAAACCGGAGGGTTTCCCCTTGATCTCATCTTCGACCCTCAATCATCAGGCGGGCTGCTCATTGCCTTGGGTAAGGCCGACATAGACCGTTTCCGGGAAGAGGCATCGAAGGTCTCTCTGGACTTCCGAGTCATAGGCCGGTTTATTGAGGAACCCAGAGGAATTATACGCATAAAGTAAAAGCACCACTGAACAATCTGATGCCGCAGATACAGCCCAAAAACAGGTTTGATATCATCCACATTCTCCGGGCGTTAGAATCCTGGATATGACTTTTCATGTCCATTTCTTTACCTTGACAAACAGAAATTCCGGTTATTATAATATGTGAAATTTTTCATATATACGGAGGGTTTATGTGGGAAGACCTAAGTCTTAAACAGATTCCGGAATACGCCAAGGATCCATACCCATCCATAAGAAAATGGATAAAGGAAAAAGGCAAAAAGGCCGTAGGAAGCACCATTGCGGATGTGCCTGAAGAGATCATCTATGCCTTTGATTTTTTACCTGTTTCTCTGATCGGAACAGATAAGCCGTTAAAAAAGGCGCCCAGTCGTCTGCCTGACAACGCCTGCTCGCTTGCACGAAGCAACCTTGAGCTTGCCCTGAGCTATGAAGGGGACCTCTTCGACGGTTTTGTCCTCCCCCAGGTCTGCGATACCACCCAGCACCTTTCGGATATCTGGAGGATAAGCTTTCCCGGAAAGTATGTGGAGAGTTACCTCGCACCGCGCCAGGTAGACAGGCCGAGCGCCCGTTACTGGGTAAAGGAGGAGATAGAGCGGCTCATAGCCTCCTTAAGCAACTGGTCAGGCAAATCCATCAACGACAAGGCCCTGAACGATGCCATAGCAATCACCAACGAGAACAAGAGGCTCCTCCAGGAGATGTATGAGATCAAGAAGAAGAACCCGGGAACGATCACGAACAAGCAGTTCTTCTCCATGGTCAAGCTTGCCATGCAGGTCGACAAGGCGGAGTTCAATAAGACCCTGAAGAATATTAAGGCAAGTCTCAAGCCGAAGAAGGGTAAAAACTATACCGATGTCATCCTCGTGGGCATTACCTGTGATCCGCCCGAGGTGTATGATATCTTCGACGAGGCCAAGCTCAATGTCATCGGCGACACCCTTGTCACCGGTTCACGCTATCTTCAGGGCATAGCGCCGCAGAACGGCAACCCCGTTGAGGCCCTTACCGAAAGACACATGAAGAACGGTTTCTTCTCGCCGATCCACGACAATGTCTATAAACACTTCGAAGAGGTAAAGGCGCTCTATAAGGCAACAGGCGCAAAGGCGATCATATATGTCCACATCGAGTTCTGCGAGTCGCAGGAGTATGACCTCCCTGACCTGAAAAAGATGATCCGGCAGGAAGGCATGCCGATGCACATCTTAGATACCGAATACCAGACTGTGTCTCTTTCCCATCTGAGGACAAGACTCCAGGCATTCTTTGAATCCTTAAAAGGGGGCTCATTATGAGTGAGAAGTTGAATTCAAAACAATTATCGAAAAAGATAACCGATGAATATATGGAAGACGCCTTTCGTGCACACGAAAACGGGAAACTCATCGGCTATTCAACGGCCATATCCCCGGTCGAGCTTTTTGTCGCCCACGACATCGTTCCCATCTATCCTGAAAACCACGCCGTGGCGAACCTGACGGCAAAGAAGGGTGCCCAGCTCTGCTCGATCACGGAAAACCTCGGATACACGAGCCACCTTTGCGCATATGCCAGAAGCGACCTCGCATACAGGGAATCGGGGATAACCGTAACGAAAGGCATCCCGGAACCCGACCTCTTCCTCGCATGCAACGCGCAGTGCTTTACCCTGACAAAATGGTTCCAGGTGCTTGCGAGGAAGGGTAATCTGCCGGTATTCGTCTTCGATACGCCGGAATACATCATGAACAAAAAGGCGCGGGAGGAGATCGTAAAATATTGTGTTCTTCAGCTCAAGGAGCTTATCGGTTTCCTTGAAGAGGTAACGAAGAAGAGGTTCGACTACGACAGGCTGAAAGAGGTCATGAAATATTCTGCCCAGTCGAGCATCCTCTACAAGAAGTTCCTCGACATGGCGCAATACAAGCCGTCGCCGATCAGCATCTTCGACGCCCTCATCGGTATGGCAATCGCCGTCTACCGGAGAGGCACGCCGGAATGCGTTGAATACTACCAGACGCTCTGCGACGAGATACAGGAAAAGGTCGATCAGGGCATCGGCGTCCTGCCGAAGGAAAAGGAAAAATACCGTCTCTACTGGGAAAACCTCCCGGTCTGGTTCAAGTTCAGCGACCACGCGAAGCTCCTCGGCTCATACGGCGGCGTGATCCTCACGTCCCTCTACGTCCATGCATGGAGCTTTGAGTTCGACCTCGACAAGGACCCCCTTGTCACCCTTGCCGAGAACTACGTCTCAAGGTTCTCCAACTCCACCATCGAGGACCGCGTGGACATGGCAATGGGCTATTTCAAGAAGTACTCCATGAACGGCATGATCATGTTCATGAACAGAAGCTGCAAGGCGGTCTCCTTCGCGGTACCGACCCTGAAGGACATCCTCGTCAAGAGGACGGGCATACCGGCCCTTGTCTTTGAGAGCGACATGGGTGACCAGAGGTTCTACGCGGAATCCCAGGTAAGGACAAGGATCGAGGCATACTTCGAGACACTCGACCGGCTCCAGGCGGACAAACCGGCAGCGTAACCGAAAACCCCGTAAGGCGTGAGGCGTAAGTCGTAAGGGGTTAAATCGCCTAACGCCTGACGACTTACGGGTTTTATCTCTCTGCTCTCTGCTGCCTTTACGTCTGATACCGCCTTCTCGGGTCGAATATGTCGCGCAGACCCTCCCCGAAGAGGTTGTAACCCATGACGGTAAAGAAGATGGCAAGACCGGGATAGAGGGAGAGCCACCAGGCAACCTCGATATTGTCCTTTGCCTGCGTGAGGATATTGCCCCAGCTCGGTGTGGGCGGCTGTACGCCGATACCGAGGAAGCTCAAAGCCGATTCCGTCAGGATCGCCCCGCCGATCCCCAGTGTCGCCACGACATAGACAGGGGATATGGCATTGGGCAGGACGTGCCTGAAGATGATCCGCGATTCGGAAAAGCCCTGGGCCTTTGCGGCAAGGACAAACTCCTTGCCCTTCATGCTGAGGACCTCTGCCCTTATAAGCCGCGAGATGCTCATCCATTGCGTAAGACCGATGACGATCATGATGTTCCAGATGCTCGGCTCAAGCAGCGCAATGACGGCCAGGATGAGGAAGAACGTCGGGAAGCACATCATGAGGTCGACAAAGCGCATGAAGACCTCGTCGATGGCGCCGCCGTAATACCCTGATACCACACCGATCACGATCCCGATGAGGATCGCTATGCCGACGGATACAAACCCCACAAGGAGCGAGATCCTGCTGCCGTAAATCACCCGTGAAAAGACGTCTCTGCCGAGGGTGTCGGTGCCGAAGGGGTGGGAAATGGACGGACCGGCGAGGATATTCTTCATGTCCGGTTCAAAGGGGTTATGGGGCGATATGACAGGCGCAAAGACGGCGCAAATGAACATGGGTATCAGTATGATCAGCCCAACCAGCGCCAGCCTGTGTTTAATTGTTCGTCTCAGCAGTTCCATAATATCAGTTCACAGCGAAACACCCGTAAATCGTAAGTCGTGAGGCGTAAGGGGTTAAACCGACCAAACGCCTTGCCTTCAACCATGAACCGGTGTTCGCTGTTTTATTAGGTACTCCACAGTCTCAAAAAAATCAAGAAGATTTCTTCAGCCGCCAGCATAAAGCCTTTTTGTTTTAGTCGACTGCTGTAGGCTGATAGCTGTTCGCTGGTTTAAGGAGAGGACGCCGTGAGCCCCAATAAGGCAGCAGAGAGCATGGAGCGGAGAGTGAAAAACGAAAAGAAGAGCATAGGTCTTATAGGGCCTATTGGACCTATTTTGTAGCGAGTTCACGAGCGAGAGGGGGAGGCTCCACGGACTTTGTTCGTGGAGGGGGCGACGTGAGCCCCATTAAAAAGCGCTGCGTGATTGGACGTGAAGAACGGCGGCTGTCTCCGGGTGATGGATTGTATGGCCGGGTCCCTTTTGAACTCCCTGTCGAGGAATGCCCGCACCCTGCGCCTGTCCCACCCTTTCGGATGGACAAAATCCGTGTAGAGCGAAAGGTCGCCTTCGTAAAAGCTTTTCAACTCAAGCCCCTGTGCGTCCGGGCTGTTCACCGGCAGGTTAAAGACGGCGGCATTCAGAAAGGTGATGTACTGGCTGTGTTCCGCGACAAAGTTCAATGTCGTCCGTGCCTCCCTCTCTGTCTCGTAGGGCGTACCAAAAAGAAGGTAGATATAGGTTGCGATACCGGCCTTTGCCAGCGCCTTTAAGGCCCGCGAGGTCTGTGAAACGCCTGTCCCCTTCTCCATAGCGTCAAGTACGCCCTGGTCACCTGATTCGACACCGAGCTTGAGCATAATGCACCCCGAACGCCTCAGCGCCTTACAAAAATCAGGATCTGTAAGGTCGTCTGTGACCCTCACAAAGCCATACCAGGGGATTGTCGGCTGATTCGTCATGATCGATCGCAAGGCTGCCGGGCTCACGGCATTATCGACGAGGTGGATAAGGCCGGGCTTCGTATCGCCGGCAATGCGATTGAGTTCTGCCGTGACCGTACGCGGTGGTACCTGGAGATACTTGTTCCCCTCCGCCCTCTCCGGACAGAACGAACACCTGCCCCAGTAGCAGCCTGTACTTGCAGCATAGGGGAGGATAAACCCGGGCGCCATGTAGTCGTTGATGGGAAATCCCCGGAAATCCGGTTGATAATGGACGCCGTCTTGCCGCTCCTTGTGGAGTAGAGAGAGAAGAAAAGCCTCACCTGGTCCTGCCACACAATGGTCAACGAGGCCGCCGAAGGGGTTTTTCCATGCAGGGCTCTTCATCCATGACGTCACAAGCCCGCCGCCCAGCACGATCGTAAGGGAAGGAAAGCGCCTCTTTATGAACCCCAAGATAGCAAAGGCAGTAAGGGCCTGGCTCAGGTAGTTGAGAGAAAGACCGGCCATCGAATATCCCCCGCCCCGGAGCAGTTTGTCGAGCCGTTCCTCGAAATATCCGTGAAAAGGGTTCGCTTCGGGATGTTCCGCTGCACGGAGAAGGTCCTCGCTTCTCACAGGAGACCTGTTGCGGTCCTGATAATCTGCGATGCTCATCTTTACATCGTATGGTGCTGCAGAAACGTCGAGGAGATGGCAGATGTCTTCCACGACGCGCCTGTATTTTGCAGGATTCTCATAGAGGGAACGATCCCTTATGCCCCTGAGGTTGCGGGCGCTGTTGCGCCGGGCCCGTTGTGTCCACTTATCGGGTCCATCAACGGTCTTGTTGAGGAGACTTACAATGCCCTCGATATTCGCGTCGAGTATATAATAGGGAATGTTGTGGCCCGAAAGGGCGCCCGCGAGCTTCGCAAGACCGGCAGGCGGCTCAGAGGGCTTTACAACGGGCGGATGGATTAAAAGCACGCTCATGACTGATAGATATATTCGTAAGTCGTGAGGCGTTAGGCGTTAGGCGAAGAACAAAACCTGTTCAGTTTGTGCCGTACAGTTTTTATCCCCTTACGACTCACGCCTTACGACTTACGGGTATCATCCTTCTTTTTCCGTCTCAAAGAGTTCCCCGTCTACCATGGTTAATTGCCGCTTGCCGATTGCACCTACC
>MVRS01000072.1 GCA_002067975.1 Syntrophorhabdus sp. PtaU1.Bin058 | reverse complement strand
GTGCAAGAGTGGAAGACGGCAAGATTGCCGAATACAGGGTGACACTGGAAGTAATATTTGTGCTGGAGACCTGAATTACTTCCGTGAGTCGTAAGGCGTAAGTCGTAAGGGGGCATTCTTAGAGTATAGATAATAAAGTTGTAAAGTGTTAAGTGTAAGGAAATTTAATCATAGAGCAGCACAAGAAACACCATAGGGCGTACCGGGGGGATCATCAATAAACCACATAAAAAATTAGACGTATGGAAATTGGCAATGGAATTTGTACTGGATCTTTATGATATTACAAAAACATTTCCGGCAGAAGAAAAATTTGTACTTATACCTCAAATGAGGAGGTCAGTTATAAGTATTCCAAGCAATATAGCTGAGGGTGCAGGAAGAAAAACAAAAAAAGAATTTGCAAATTTCCTCCATGTCGCCCAAGGCTCATTGAGTGAACTTGACACCCAACTACAGATAGCCCTCCAACTCAAATATGTCGATACAGACCTTTGTAATAAGTTAAATACGACCATGGAACGCATCGATAAGATATTAACGGGTCTGATCAGGAATCAACGCAAGGATGAACAATAATTAAATATTTGTCCTCGTATCTATTGTCGATTCAGGATGACAAACGGCCTTCCTCGCCTCACGCCTCACGACTTACGACTTACGAACTTTGCGCTATGCCGCAGAATGCAGTCCGGTTGTTGGTGGACAGCCGGAGAGGTGCCAGAGGAAAAGGGTCCAGTAATAGATATACCTCCTGCGGGTTCCCTTGCCGATGAGAAGAAAGGGGAGGAGTGAAAGGACGAGGATGGTAACGATGGATTTCAGGAAACGCACAGCCTGAAAAGAGCGGTAGTAAAGGGCGCTGTGGTGTTTTCTGATGAATTTATAGAGCGAGATATTGTATTCGATCCTGCCCCTGATCCAGTTTTTTCCCACAGTTTTTCCCTGGAGGTGGATGACCTTTACGTCGGGGAGGAGGACCACGCGGTAGGGACGAGAACCGTGTTCAACGTTCAACGTTCTATGTTCAACGTCAGGCAAATCACCCTTATGGTCATCGCGAGGCGAAGCCGTGGCGATCCTATTAGTGAGATTGCCGCGTCGCTGCGCTCCTCGCAATGACAAACCACTGTGTCCTGAGGGTTCGATTATCGACGATCGATTATCGATACTGACAATTGGCGACTGTTGCGCGCGCACACAGAGGTCCGTCTCTTCAAGGAAGAAAAAGAACTGTTCGTCGAACCCTGAAAGTTCCCGGAACAATGACCTTCTTATCATTATCGCGGCGCCGATGAGAGAGGGGACATCGATCCCGGAAAGCGGGATCGGTTCAACGTTCAACGTGCTATGTTCTACGTTAGGCAAATCACCCTTATGGTCATCGCGAGGCAAAGCCGTGGCGATCCTATTAGTGAGATTGCCGCGTCGCTGCGCTCCTCGCAATGACAAACCGTCGCGCTGCGCTCGCAATGACAAACCACTGTGTCCTGAGGGCTCGATTATCGACGATCGTTGATCGGAATTTGAGGCTGGTCGCTGATCGCTGATAGCTGATAGCTTCTTCCCGATAAACGGGAAAACCTCGGTGAGGAGGGACGGGATAGAAGCAGATGAGCGCTGAAGCCGCATATCAGGATAAACAAGCTGCGGTCCGCATATTCCCGCATCGTCGTTTTCTTCCATAAACTTCAGCATCTTCGCAATCTCGCCTTCGATGAGGACCGTGTCTGAATTGAGAAGCAGCACATACTCACCCGTTGATCGGTTGATACCCTGATTCGCTGATGCCGCAAAACCCATGTTTTTGTCGTTTCTTACATACTTTGCCCATGGGAATTCGTTATTCACCATGTCCCCCGTACCGTCAGCAGAGGCATTATCGATGATGACCGTCTCCTTCAGGAAAGACTTGAGGGATCCGTCATTTTCAATGGAATGTAAAAGCTGCTGCAGGAGTTCCTTTGTGTCTTTGGTGATGATTACGATGGACAGCATGTCCTTCGGTTTTGTCGGGGTCATCGGGTCACCATGTTACATCCGTAGCGAGTAAGTTGTCATGAGATTGCCGCGTCGCTCCGCTCCTCGCAATGACTGAAGAAAAGCAATGACTAATCTCACAAGGAAGGGGCCCACGCTGTCATTGCGAGCGTAGCGTGGCAATCTCATATTTTATTATATAAATCGATCCATTTCATATTCAACGTATTAATCAGATCAATCTTCTTTTGTCGTGTGCCCGATTTTAATTGCTTTTCTCGTAATATTGCATTTTCCGGATCATCATACGCTTCATAATAGACCAACTTAACGATATTATATCTTTTCGTAAATCCATCTATCAATTTTTCTCTATGCTGGAAGACCCGTTTTTTTAAATCGCTTGTCACGCCTGTATAAAGAACCTTATTATATTGATTTGTCATAATATACACATAGTATTGTTTTTTCATTCTGTTTTATCGTTCATGAGATTGCCGCGTCGCTTCGCTCCTCGCAATGACATTGCGCCGCTCTGTGTTTGCAATTACTGCGAGGGGAAAGCTGATCGCTGATAGCTGTCTGCTGACCGCTCATATTCGGTTCTTTATGAAGTACGTATCCTGGAATCTGAAGAGTCCCTTGCCCTGTTTGCCCATGGTACATGCAAAAAGGCACATGCCGCACCGCACGCAGAGACCTTCATCGATCTTTATCTTATTGCTTGCGTCGTCAAAGGACATGGCCGGGCAATCAAATAAGGTCAGGCAGCTCTTGCAGCCGATACAATCCCTTTCGATCGGCACCCGTTCAAGCATATCCTTTCGCTTTTCCTTTGCATAAAGAATGCATTCCCTGCGGGCGATGATAACGGCAGGACCGGGGGGTAAAACCTGTTCAATGTTCAACGTTCTATGTTCAACGTTAGACACTTTACTGTCATCGCGAGGAGCGAAGCGACGCGACGATCTGCTTTGTGGGATTGCCGCGCCCTGCGGGCTCGCAATGACACATTCCGTACTGGCGCCTTTTGTCTGTTCTGTTTTAACGTTGAACGTTGAACATGGAACATCGAACTGGCGTTGTTGGTCCGGCTGGCCGCTGAGGTACTCGTATGCCTCATGGATTGTGGAGATCATGAGGGGGATATCATAGGGATCGAGGATCCTTAAGAATCCGACACCGAGGCCCCTGACGACGTCCTCGATCTTCATCGCATGCGTAAAGGAACCGTCTGCGGTTATACCGGTCTGGGGGGTCGGCTGCATCCCCGTCATGGCCGTGGTGCCGTTATCCATAATCACGAGGACAAACCTCTTTTGTTTTTTTACCGCGTCGTACAAGGGCGCTAAGCAGGAATGAAAAAATGTGGAGTCCCCTGTGGAGGCAATGATCGGGATCAGGGCACCGTCCTGGACATAGGCATCATAGAAACCGGACGCAATGGTTACCCCTGCCCCCATATCAAGACACGTGTCAACTGCCCCCTGGGCAATGCCGAGAGTATAACAACCGATATCCCCCGGAAAGACAGCCTCAGGAAAGGCATATCTCATCGCATAAAAGGAGGCCCTGTGGGGACAGCCAGCACAAAGCTTTGGGGGCCGCGGCTGCATCCATACCGTTTTTAATGTCTCTTCGATGGTACGGTCCGGAACGAATTGCACCTTTCCCGCCTTTGTCTCATTGGCGACCCTTATGACAACATCCCTGATAATGTCATAGGTAAGTTCCCCTGACCCAGGCACATAACCGTTCCTCCTGCCGAAGACCTTCTTTGCATCACCGATAAGCGCCTCGATCACCATATCGGTCTCTTCGAGGATGAGAACTTTATCGACAGAATCGATAAAGTTCCGTAAATCGTAAGGCGTAAGGCGTGAGGCGTCAGGTGCGCTACCTTTGTTGTCATCGCGAGGCATAGCCGTGGCGATCCTATTAGTATTAGTGAGATTGCCGCGTCGCTGCGCTCCTCGCAATGACAAACCGCCGCGCTGCGCTCCTCGCAATGACAGGGGAATATCGGCTGCTGATGGCTGATGGCTGTCTGCCGATAGCTGAAGCACCTTATAGACTGGAATAACACCGGCGAGTCCGAGTTCCTCGACGACATCCATGGCAATCGAACAGGACATGCCTGATGCAACGACGCCTAATGCCGTTAGGCGTGAGGCGTTAGGCGTGAGGGGTTTTCCCACTTCCGACTTCCGACTGACGACTGACGACCGGCCTTGTATTCCTTCCTGCAGCATGACCTTACGTTTGCCGACGGGATAAAGCGGGATGGGTTCACGCGCGTGGCTCACCCTGTGGGTGGACCGCACGATAACAGGGACCCTGTGTTCCGCCGAGTACTGCACGGCATAATAAGCGATATCCGCCGCCTCCGTTGGAGAGGCCGGATCAAAGACAGGGATGCCGTAGAGCACCGCAAGGAGCCTTGTATCCTGTTCTGTCTGGGATGACTGAGGACCGGGGTCGTCACAGGAGACGATGACAAAGGCGCCTTTTACAATCTTCTTCCTCCCCTTCAGGAGCCCGGGGAATGCAACGTTCAAACCGACCTGTTTCATGAGGCATACGGTCTTCTTTCCATTCAACGCGGCACCGAAGGCAACCTCAAGGGCGCACCGCTCGTTTGTCGACCATTCCGTGTGGATCTTCATATTCTCCCGTTTTTTGAATTCCACGATCCCGGGAAGGATCTCGGAACTCGGCGTTCCGGGATACGCGGCGGCAAGGTCGATGCCTGCCTCGACAAAACCCCGCGCGATTGCATAGTTGCCGATCATAACTTCTTTTTGTATCTTCAAAAGAGGACCTCCATAGAGAGCTGAGAGCGGAGAGCTGAGAGCGGAGAGTCGATTTCCGATGTGCGAGGTGCGCTATCCTTATTGTCATCGCAATCCCGCCTAAGCGGGAGTGGCAGCCCGTTAGTGAGATTGCCGCGCTGCGCTCGCAATGACAAACCGCCGCGTCGCTCCGCTCCTCGCAATGACTGAAAGGGAAAAGCTGATCGCTGACTGCTGATCGCTGACTGCAGAATGCCTCTCACGGGAAGGGCCTGCCTGATCGCATGGAGGAGGACGCCGGCGTCGTTTATATCTCCGACCAGGATAGCGCCCACAAGCCTTTCGCCATCGAAGAGATATCTGCGGTATATCCCGTCTCGTTCAAATAGTACCGCTTCACATCCCTCGCCTCTCGTAATACCCATAGAGATTGCCTTGAGACCGAAATATTCAATGCTGTTTGAGCCGACACCGCCGCCGTAGACCCTCTTCCCGCCTGCCATATTCTGCCCGGCGATCTTTCCCTGCTCCGCTCCGACAGGCCAAAGGGACAGGACATCCTTAAACGGCGGAGAGGCGAGTTCAACGTTCAATGTTCTATGTTCAACGTTCAACATTTTACTGTCATCGCGAGGCATAGCCGTGGCGATCCTATTGGTGAGATTGCCGCGCTGCGCTCGCAATGACAAACCGCCGTGGTGCTGCGCTCCTTGCAATGACAGGGAACTACCGGCTGACGGCTGATTGCTGATTGCTGACTGCTGATTGCTGTTTGTTACCACCTTTGCCTGGGCCACATCGCCGGCAGCATAGACCCCTTCGCAATTCGTTTCCATGTAGTCGTCCACAAGGATGCCTTTGTCGATACGGACACCTGCATTCCGGACAATATCGAGATTGGGGTTCACCCCTTTGCCGACAATGAGTATATCGCCCGGGACCATCTCTCCTTTATCGGTAACAATGCCTTTCAGACCTTTCTTCCTGCGGACGATCTCCTTGATGTCACTGTTGAACCAGAACCTGGCGCCGTTTTGTTCAAACAAGACCTGAAGATAGTGGGATGACCTTTCGTCAAGGACCCGCGAAAGCATCTGCGATGAGCTTATGATAATGTTCACCGGGATACCCGCCGTCATCAGGGCATATGCGGCCTTGATCCCTATGGGGCCGCCGCCGAAGACAACGGCCTTTTTAACTTTGGGGAGATAGGCGCGTATCCTTTCCGCATCTTCCAGTGTTCTCACGTAGAATATGCCCTCCCCTTCGAAGGGGATCTTTTTGGGCACTGCACCGGCAGCGAAGACAAGTCTGTCGAATCTTTGCTTTCCGGCCGTTGTCGTTACACACCGTTCTTTAAAAACCGCCTTTTTTACCTGCACGCCTTTCATCAACGTAAAACCGTATCGTTTATATCCGTTCTCAGGTAAAAGGACTATATCGTCGGCCTGCTTTTTGCCTGTCATCACGTCGGTAATGAGGGGTCTTGAATAGAACGGATAATTTTCATCAGTGACGATGGTGATCTCCCCTTTCCTGTCGCGCATTCTGATATTGAAGGCGCAATATATCCCTGCCACACCGTTTCCGATGATCAGGTATTTATTATATACCACCATAGCTGATAATTGTTATCACGGGACACCCCTTAAATCCCGCAATGACAATATATCATTTATGCTTTTGCTTTTAAAAGTGGTATTTCTTTCTGTGTCTTGTCCCTCCAGCGTCTTTTCCGTTCGTTTTCCTCGAATTCGTTGGATTCCATGTAAACGATCGCATTCTGGGGACATGCCCTCACACAGGCGGGCTTTTCTGTAAACAGGCACTGATCGCACCGGACCGCCTTATTAAAAAAAGGCAATACCGCTCCAAAGGGACAGTTCATGACGCACATAAAACAACCTACGCAGGCATCCCATTTGCTGTATACCCTGTCTGCCCTGCCGATAGCCCCTGATATACACCCTTCCATGCAGGGCGGCTCATCGCAATGCAGGCACCTCACGGGATGCGGCACCTCTTCGGTGATCGTCTGTTTATAACGGTCGGTCCTTCTTTTCCTTCCCATGGGTACAGACGACAGAGAGTCATAGAGGTGGTGGTTCTTTGTATGTTCCGCCACGCATGCAGCCTTACAGGCCCCACAGCCGACACAACGGTCTTTTATGAAAAATATCTCTCGCATGGTCTTAATACAGCTATCAGCTTTCAGCCGTCAGCAGACAGCAACGAACTCGTAAGTCGTAAGGCGTGAGGCGTAAGGGGGACAAATCCAAGGCAACCCGTATCTGACCGGCATCCCGTTGAATTTTCTCCTTAATCTCTCCACTCCCGGCTCTTTGTTGCAGTTTCCCCTCACGACTTACGACTTACGCCTCACGTTATTTATCATTTCGTCTCCCCTGTCGGGAGTTCTTCCAGTATCTCTTTTACCTTCGTTGCCGCTTCGACAGGCGGCAGGTTAAGGTTCGTGGGGCACATCCCCGCAACCTCCACAAAACCCATACCGTTCCCGAAGATCTGTTCCATGAACGCCTTCTTTATCATGGCCTTTGTCTTCCTCACCGCACCCGGTGAATGGGACGATCCCCTCGCGCAATACGTCACCCCCTTTGTCCCTTTGACAAGCTCAGAAAGCGCAAGCGGGTTTCCCTGTCCTGCAGCGCTCCTTCCGGACGGTGACGTAGTCGTTGCGATACCAAGCGGCGTTGCCGGGCTCATCGCGCCTCCCGAAACGCCCATATTAAAATTGTTTTCACAGATTACGGTGATCTTATCGTTTCTCATGGCCGCACCGATGACCACAGAAAGGTCGGACGCGATATCGGCATCGCCTACGTAAGCAAAGACGAGGGCGTCCTTCATCGCATCCTTGATCCCTGCCGCTATCCCTACTGCGCTTCCCGGCGGGGCTCCCACGCCTTTGATGCCGATATATTCATACATGATCGAGGCACAGCCGGCGCCGTACACTCCGATGGCCCTTTCATGGAGGCCCATTTCGGAAATGATCTCGGCGATCACCTTTGACAGTATCCCGTGTGAGCATCCAGGGCAGAAATGTTCTTTCCTGTCCGTTAAAAGTCCAGGATAACCATAGACCTTTTCGGTCTTGCGCTCTATTTCCATCAGATCAACCCCTTTATAAATTGGATCACGTCGTTCCTTTCAGGCAGAAGACCGCCGTGGGTGGCATAGCTTTCAACCTTTACCTTCGGATCGAGCTGTCCCCTGACAAGTCTGAACAACTGCATATTGCTCATCTCCACGACAAATACCTTTTTCACCTTTTTCATTTCCTCGCCTATGCTGCAAAACGGCGAAAGTGTAAGAGGTCTCAGGACACCGACCTTCTTCTTTGACAGCCTCAGGTCATCGGCAACCTTTTTCGCGATATAGGCGCTTATCCCGTAAGCGCAGATCGCATATTCGGCATCCTCCATCATGTAGGACTCGCACAAGGCCTCCCGGTCTATCTCTTTATATTTCTCGATCAGCGATGCCGTCTGCTTTTTCATCGCGGTGACATCAAGGTACACAGTGGTATAGTATCTCCTGTCGTTTTTCCTGAACCCGAATTCGCCCTTCGGGGACCCGGCATCCACCTCTACATTGCCCGTCATATTGAACAGGGCGCTGTCAACGTAGAGGACTGCGGGGACCAAAAACCTCTCACTCATTTCTACCATCTTTGCTATCAGTAACGGGATCTCCTCAACAGAGGCAGGACTAAAGACGACAGGCGGAAAGTCGCCGCCCCTCAATACATCAAGATCACCCTGATAGGGGTAAGGATTACCGAAGCCGGGGATGCTCTTTCCCACGTGGACGACTGTAAGCGGGACTTCGTAAGACACGGCGTACGATATTGATTCCATGCAGCCGTAGATGTCCGTCCCTGCCGTCACCATGCATGTCCTTTCCCCTCCGAGGGAAAGACCGAGAGAAAGGGCCGCCATCTCCCTTGTCGATGCGGCAGGCCTGAATACACCTTTTTGGGCCAGATACTCGTGGAGTTCGCTTATCGGCGGATAAGGGATACCGTAGACTGAACGCACGCCCAGTTGAACCAGTGACTCTCCGATGATCTCTGCACCTTTTCCGTAAATGACTCCCATGTTCAACCCCCTGCCAGTACAGGCTGCTCTCTGAATATCTCAAAACATGCCGACGGGCATATGTTGGCGCAACTCAGGCACCCGATGCAGGCGTCATCGTCAACACAGGCCACCACCTTGTATCCATCCTGGTTCACCATGTCTGTCGCGAGAAGGATTTTTTTAGGACAGTATCTCGCGCACAACAGGCAGCCTTTGCACCTGTCATGGTCAATGAAGACTTTTTTCATGAAACCTCCGTATTAAAATTAAACCCGTAAGTCGTGAATCGTAAGTCGTAAGGGGTTAAACCGCCTCACGCCTCACGCCTTCCGCCTCACGGATTTTTCGCCGTTTCATATCCTTCCCTGAAGACCTCGAGGTTCTTCTCCAAAAACCTTTTCGGCACCCTTGCCTGTATTGTCTTTCCAACGTTCTCCTGAGTATATGGACCCATGGAGAAGTGTGAAAAAAAGCCAAGCACAGCCATGTTGGCAGATTGTATCATGCCCTTTCCCTTTGCAATACCGTCAGCGTCAAGCAGCCCGTAACGCGTTTCTCTTTCCGCGAGGAGACCAATGACCGAATCCGGCAAGGTCTTTTTTTGCGTATTTACTATTGCCATTCCGCCTCTTTTGAGAAACATAAGGTTTCTATAGAACTCGCTCTCTTCGAAGGAGATCAGGACATCAGCGTTTTCCCTCCCGATGAGGGGGCTTCTGAAATCGCCGACCTTTACAAGAGAAACAACCGAACCGCCCCTCTGGCTCATACCGTACTCATCAGATGCCGAGGCCTTTAAACCGGCAGCAATGGCCGTTTCGATGAGTATGGTAGAGGCCAGGAGGACCCCTCTTCCTCCTATCCCGGCACATAAGATTTCAAGTTTCAATAAACACCTCACTGTCTCAGCTAAGAGCGGAGAGCGAAGAGCTGAGAGTTATAAGCCCTAACAACTATTTCTGTCATTACGGTCAGAGCACAGTGGATTGTCATTGCGAGCCCGCAGGGCGCGGCAATCTCACCAATGGGATCGCCACGTCGCTTCGCTCCTCGCGATGACACAAAGAGGTTTTCTCCGCTCTCTGCTCTCCGCTCTCTGCTCTCCGCTGTAGTTCTCACATTATTCCCCTGCACAAAAGTACCGTCAGTTCACCTGCATCTTTAAACCTTTCTATCTCAGAGGCGTTGTCAAGGTGGTGATAATTCTCAAAACCAAATCCCCTGAGCACCCCCTTCAATTCGTCCTCACGTTTGTTCGTCATGATGAGAAGGACATAGGATGAATTATTGTAAAGCGTATTCACGAACGCGGGCAGGCCGGAGTGAAAGAAAAAATCCTCATAGGTGATGGCAAGTATCTTCTTTTCAGGCTCGAGCTTTTTAATACCATGCGCCATGTTGATGGCAGACGCGCTGCCGAGCTTATCGCGGACCACCTTCATGCCGTACATCGTCTCTTCGGGCTTTTCTCTCCCATATGAAGCGTGTATCTTGTTTGCATGAACCTTTGAACGGTCAGCGATCTGGAGCTCGATAACAGGGTACGTCTCTTCCACAAAGACTACGTCCATCTGATCGATGAAACTGCCGACAAGCTTGTCCGGCAGGGGATAGACAGTGGCAAGCTTCAGCATGCTCCCGTCCTCATCGTAGAACTCAAGATGCGACATCCGGTCGGTAATGACCCCGGTTTTTGTTTTTACTGTCACGATATTGCCTTCGTATTCTTCAAATTCTTTCCGTATCTTTTCTATCTTCTCGTTCAATTCACGATGGAGTTGGTAACGGAATTTCGGTGTTGCCGCCCAGCGGTTGGGGTCTCTGGGGAAACGGGCAGATACACGTTTTGCGTTCGGCGTTCGGCGTTCGGCGGAAGAGGTCTTTCGGCTGATGGCTGATTGCTGACGGCTGATCGCTGATGGCTGCTCTTCTGCCGGCAATGTCTGAATGATCACGGGTGTCTGGTATTTCTCCGATATCATGAACCCATATGCGACGGCAGAGCGGAATGCATCGATGTCTTCGGTCACGATGAGAGGCAGTTTTGCAAAGGGTCCTAACGGCACCGTCTCTACATCATTCTCCTGTACGCAGACCACAAGGAAACCGCCGTTGGTTCCCGTATACGCCGAGCTCATCAGAGGGTCAAAGGCCTCATATAATCCTTCCGTCGAAACAAGGCACACGCTCCGCTTCGATGTATAGGACCCCGCGAGGGCCATCTCGTAAGCTATCTTCTCGTTCGTACAAAGCTCGTAATGGAAGTGCCGGAATTCCTTCCGGAGAGAATCAAATCCCTTTTCAACGGCCCTGTTCGTCGCGTAGATCAACTGCGCTTCGTTTTCAACCAATATCCTTAAAATCTCCTCATGCATGTCTATAACCCCTTAAGCTGAGAGCTGAGGGCTGAGAGCGAAGAGTTATAAGCCCTAACAACTATTTCTGTCATTGCGGTCAGAGCACAGTGAATTGTCATTGCGAGCCCGCAGGGCGCGGCAATCTCACCAATGGGATCGCCACGTCGCTTCGCTCCTCGCGATGACACAAAGAGGTTTTCTCTGCTCTCTGCTCTCTGCTGCCTTTCATGCCATGTTCCTCAGGATCTCTATACCCTTCAGCAGGTTCTCTTCGCTTGCCGCAAAGGATATACGGATATGAGACTTCCTCCTTGAAAAAACACTGCCCGGTATGATGAAAAGGTTTTTTTCGAGTGCCTTCTCAACAAATGTATCGCCGTCGCCTCCGGGGACTTCGGGAAAGATAAAGTACGCCCCTTCCGGTTTCACTACATTGTATTTATCTTTCAGCCCTTCGTAGATCAGGTCCCTCTTCCGTTTGTAGCCTTCTATCAATGAATCCACATTATAGTCAAGCGCAAAGAGCCCGGCCTTCTGGGCAAAAGAATTAATGCTGCTGAACACATACTGCTGCATGGTGATCATACACTGGATGACCTCCTTGGGCCCTGCAACATACCCTATTCTCCATCCCGTCATCCCCCAGGTCTTTGAAAACCCGCCGAACGTAAGCGTCTTTTCGTAGAGCTGGCCCAGGTATGCCTGCTGAGATATGTCCCCGTACATAAATCTATCATAGATATCATCTGAAAATACAAGAAGATCTTTCTCTCGCGCCACCGCCGCAACCATCTCGAGCTCAGCCCGGGAACAGACCATCCCCGTCGGGTTGTTGGGGCTGTTGATGAGGATCGCCCTCGTTCTGTCCGTAATGGCATTCCTGAGCGCCTCTTCCTTGATGGTAAAATCCGGATAGGTATCGATAAAAACGGGCTTCCCGCCAAGGAGCTCAACCTGGTACTCATAGAGTACAAAGCAGGGGTCAGGGATGATGATCTCATCGGAGGGGTTCAGGGTAACCATAAGGGCGAGGAGGAGACCGCCTGTCACCCCTGCCGTTATGATCACATCGTCGCATATGATCCCCTTCCCTTTCAGGTTATGGAGGATCTTCTCCCGCAATTCCGGGATACCTCCCGAAGGGGTGTACTTGTTGAACCCTGCCTGTATCCACCGTATGCCTTCCTGCTTTATCGCATCAGGGATATCAAAATCAGGCTCGCCGATGCTCAGATTAACAGGATTTTTTACTTTGCTGGCAAGATCGAATATCTTCCGTACCCCCGACGGCTTCACACTCATTACCCTATCCGAAAGCAGCATTAGACCTCCTTGATCAGCCAACAGCTGTCAGCATTCAGCTATCAGCAATAAACCCGTAAGTCGTAAAGGGTTAAAATCACCTTACGCCTCACGCCTCACGCCTTACGCCTTACGGGCTTTGTATATCATCTCCATGATCCTGTCGAGCTTCGTTTTCGGTAATCCTCCGAATACCCTGTTCAACTCTTCATCACTGTATTTTGCCTTAAAAAAAGCCGCAATATCAAGCCTTTCTCTCCAGCAATCTATCGAATTTCTACACGGCAGACCTTCGTTCATGGAAATACAATAGGAAAATCCGATCATCATGCCGAGTTGAGAACAATAGATCTCCATGATACCTCCAGGGTAGCTAACGCTGCCTCGTCAGGCGTTAGGCGTAAGTCGTAAGAGGAAATAATAACCCCCGTTCAACGTTCTATGTTCAATGTTAAAACAAGGTAGTTTCCTCTTACGCTTCAAGCCTTATGCCTCACGGTTTTTCTCCCCTCACGCCTTACGACTCACGACTTACGGGTTTTGTATAAGTCATGAGTTTAATGTGGTTTTGGAAAGGCATCCAGTTCCCTCACCAGCTTTTCGATCTCTTCATCGGGCAGCGTGTAGTCCTGGAGCTTCCCCGCCATATACGCGTCGTAGGATGGGAGATCGATGATGCCGTGGCCGCTCCAGTTCATCAGGATGACCTTCTCCTTCCCCTCTTCCTTTGCCTTCTTTGCCTCTTCGATCGCGCAGGCTATGGCGTGGTTCGTCTCCGGGGCGGGGACAAACCCTTCCGTTCTCGCAAAGGTGATGCCGGCGGCAAACGTCTCAAGCTGGTTGTAGGCCCTTGCCTCGATGAACCCGTCCATATAGAGCTTGCTCACAAGCGGCGCCATTCCATGATAGCGAAGTCCTCCTGCGTGGATGGGCGCGGGCACAAAACCGTGGCCTATTGAACACATTGCCAATAGCGGCGTTGTCTGCGCCGTATCGCCGAAATCATAGAGATAGTGTCCCCTTGTCATCGTCGGACAGGAGGCAGGCTCGCATGCAATGATCCTCACATCCTTTCCATCCATCTTGTCCCTGATGAAGGGGAATGAGAGGCCTGCAAAATTGCTTCCTCCTCCGGCGCATCCGATGACTACGTCAGGGTATTCGCCGGCTATCGCAAACTGCTTTTCCGCTTCGAGGCCTATCACGGTCTGATGCATAAGGACGTGGTTCAGGACGCTCCCCAGTGAATACTTTGTGTTCTGGGAGGTAACGGCGTCCTCGATGGCCTCGCTGATCGCAATCCCCAGGCTGCCGGGATGGTCAGGGTCCTTCTCGATGAATCCTCGCCCTGCGTTCGTATCGGAACTCGGACTGGGGATGCATTTCCCGCCCCAGGTCTCCATCATGACCCTTCTATAAGGCTTCTGGTTATAGCTTACACGTACCATGTATATCTTCAGCTCAAGGCCGAACTGGTTGCATGCGAATGCAAGGGCGCTTCCCCACTGGCCTGCCCCGGTCTCCGTGGTCAGTCTTTTGGTGCCGAATATCTTGTTGTAATATGCCTGCGGTATGGCGGTATTCGGCTTGTGGCTTCCCGGAGGGCTTACGCCCTCGTTCTTGTAGTATATGTGCGCAGGCGTGTCAAGGAATCTCTCAAGGAAATACGCCCGGCAGAGTGGGGTCGGCCTCCACATGAGAAGCCTCTTCAGGACTTCTTCGGGAATGTCGATCCACCGCTCCGTGCTTACCTCCTGCTCGATCAGGTTCATCGGGAAGATAGGCGAAAGCATGTCCGGCGTTATCGGCTCACCCGTGGCCGGATTAAGCGGAGGCGGCAGCGGACTTTTCATGTCTGCCTGGATGTTGTACCACGCCTTCGGTATCTCCTTTTCACTTAAAAATATCTTCTTTTCCATTTCTGTCTCCTTTCCTTAGTTCGTCAGCTATCAGCACTCAGCTTTTAAAACCCTTAATGCCAAATCGACTGTTCGCTGTAAGCTGTTATCTGTCAGCCGTAAGCTATAAAAGAGGCCATGAATCACATTGATCCATGGCCTCTTCAAACAAAAAGGCCACGGACGGTGCAAGACCGCCCGTGGCCGGTTATTTACGGTCCTGCACCTACACTAACCACCACCAAGCCCAGTCTTTTTTTGCGGCTGATTTCATCATATTGTTTCTTTTTTAACACAAAGCATTTTTCTATGTCAAGAAAAAATTCGTTCACCTCCTCACTCCTCGTACCTGGTCCCTCGTTCCTCGATACTCGATGCTTGTCCAAACCAGTATCAAGTAACCAGCGACGAGCATCCAACATAAAGGCAGTCGTCAGTCGATAGCAGATAGTCGTCGGCAAAAACAAAAAAGGCTTTATGCTGATAGCTGAAAGCTGCTCTTCTTATTCCTTGCGAAACCCTCGCCGGCTATGTATAATCAACGAGATTCAAATCCCTTTAAGTTTAGAAAAGGAGCAATTGATGAAGATCAGGTTTTTAGGCGCAGCGCGGAAGGTAACAGGCTCATGTTACCACTTACTGGCGGACGGCATGCAGATACTCGTTGACTGCGGTATGCACCAGGGAAAGGACGCCGACGATCTCAACAAAGAGCCTTTCCTGTTTAACCCTGCCGAGATCGATTATCTCCTCCTTACCCATGCCCACCTCGACCATTCAGGATTGATCCCGAAACTCGTGATGGACGGATTTAAGGGCAGGATACTCACTACGTCTGCAACGGCCGAGCTTGTCGAGGTCATGCTCTATGATGCAGCCCACATCCAGGAGAAGGATGCCGAATGGCTCACGAAAAAATCCTTCAGGGAAGGGAAGGACATCCATTTCGAGCCTCTTTACGGTACAGAGGACGTGAAGCAGGCCATCCCTTTCTTTGATAAGAAGTTCTATGGAAGCGTTGAGGAGCTTCAGAATGGGACGATCAAATACCGGTTTATCGATGCCGGCCATATCCTCGGATCAGGCACCCTGGAAATCTGGTACCACGGTCAGGACGGGAAGGAAAAAAAGATTGTGTTTTCGGGAGATGTGGGCAAGAACGGGAACCCGATCATTAATGACCCGCAGCACGTGGAAGAGGCAGACTATGTCGTTGTTGAGTCAACCTACGGCAACAGGCTGCATAAAGATCTGAACGAAAGCATCATCGAGCTGGAACATGCGATCAAGGACACCTTCAGGAGGGGCGGCAACGTCCTGATCCCGTCCTTCGCAGTAGGAAGGACACAGGACGTGCTCTATATATTGAACAAACTCGTTAAAGAAGGGAAACTGGAAGACCTTGACGTGTACGTCGATAGTCCTCTCGCGGATAAGGCAACGAAGATCTATATGGCCCATCCGGAATTTTTCGATGCCCAGGCGGTAAATATGTTCAAGTTCAAAAGCAGCGAAGGGATGAAGATCCATTTTACGACCTCCGTAGAAGAATCGCAGAAGGTCAATAAGATCAAATCCGGGGCGATCATCATAGCCGGCAGCGGCATGTGCGACGGCGGCAGGATACGCCATCATTTCAAACACAATATCTGGAGACCGGAGTGCAGCGTCATATTCACCGGCTTCCAGGTACGGGGTACGCTCGGCAGGCATATCATCGACGGTGCGAGGACCGCCCGCATCCTCGGCGAAGAGATGGCCATCAGGGCAAAGATCTATACGATCGGCGGTTTCTCGGCCCACGCAGATCAAAAGGAACTCCTTGAGTGGCTGGGCACGTTCACCAACAAACCGAAGGTCTTCATAGTCCACGGCGAAGAATCGGTATCCCTTGACTTCGAGCATGTCGTCCAGGAAAGGCTGGCCCTCGAAACACACGTCCCATACAGGGGAGAAGAGGCGGAGATATGATAAATAATTGTTCAACGTTCAAGGTTCTATGTTCAAGGTTGACAAAATAAACAAACCGACTATATGCGGTAAAAGCATGAGGCTAAATCAACTCGATGTTTAATGTTAGTATTTAAAAACGTAGAACGTTGAACATAGAACTGATCCATAGGCTGATGGCTGATAGCTGGATATGTTTGACATTCCCTACACACTCATACGAAGCAAAAAGAGGAGAAGGACGCTCAGTCTCAGGATCGACGATGACGGCAGGGTGATCGTCCATGTGCCGCACCGGACGCCTGAAAGCGAGATCGCCTCTTTCCTCCGCGCAAAAAAGGACTGGATAGAAAAAAACCTCCGGGTACTCGACCGGCGCAGCCGGGAGAAAGGAGGGCCGAGGAGGTTCGTCCCCGGTGATACGTTTCTCTATCTCGGCAATGCATACCCGCTTGAGGTATGCGAAAGGGACGGAAGACCTGCGCTTGCCCTTCTGCACGGCACATTTCAGATGGGCGCAGGCAGCCGTGAAAAGGCAAGGGAGATATTTGTCAAATGGTATGCCGGGAGGGCGAAGGAGATCATGGCGGAAAGGGTGAACCATTACAGGCAGCAGTTGAAGTTTCCGCCTGTAGAGATCCGCATAACGAGCGCAAAAAGCCGTTATGGTTCCTGTTCGGCGGACAACAGGCTCTCCTTCAGCTGGCGCCTTATCATGGCCCCCTACCCTGTGATAGATTATGTGATAGTCCACGAACTCGCCCACATACGACACAAAAACCATTCAAAAAGGTTCTGGGGCTTCGTAGAGAGCGTGATGCCCGATTACAGGCAGCAGCGCCATTGGCTGAATGAGAACAACCACCTGCTTATGCTCTGATAGTCCGGGATGTTCCGCATTAACATCAATGCCTTTTTTAAAAGCTTAAACGACACACCGCAAATCTTATCATTCCTCCCCTGACGGGACTCCCCCGACAAGGATGGTGTTGAGAAGATCTATCAGGCTGCTGCTGCCTACGC
>MVRS01000071.1 GCA_002067975.1 Syntrophorhabdus sp. PtaU1.Bin058 | reverse complement strand
ACTCGATGCCGGAGCATAGCGCAAAGCGCATGGCGCATAGCGGAACAACCAAGCCGTAAGGAGTTTTTTGACTCTCCACCCTAAGCTCTCCCCGCTTTCTGCTGCAGTTTCCCCTTACGACTCACGCCTCACGACTTACGGGTTTATGCCTCTCGCTATCTACTATCTACTATCGACTATCTGCTGCCTTTATATGATTCTCCGCAAGGCCTCTATGAACCGCCTGTTCTCATCGACCGTTCCGACAGAGACCCTGATAAAATCCGGCAGCCCGTAAGCGCCCATCCATCGAACGAGGACCTTTTCCTCGAAAAGTTTTTTGGTTATCCCCTCAGCCTCTCTGCCGAGCCTGACGAGAAGGAAATTTGCCTCCGATGGGACGAATTCGACAGACAGCTCTTTCAACGCCTTATTGAAATAGGCCTTGCCGTTTTTATTGTTCCTGAGCACCTTTTTGAGATAGGCACTGTCAGAGAGCGCTGCCTGCGCCGCGATGAGCGCCATCATATTGACGCTGAACGGCTGTTTCGTCCTCTCAAGGAAGGCGATCAATGATCCCTCTCCTATACCGTAGCCTATCCTCAACCCCGCAAGGCCGTATGCCTTGGAAAAGGTCCGCAGCATAAGGACAGGATGTCCCGCGATATACTCGATCGTACGGGGAAATTTTGCGCTTTCGGCAAACTCTGCGTATGCCTCGTCGACGACTACGAGCACTTCAGACGGTACGGTCTTCAGAAAGCCTTCAAACTGCTCCTGCCGGAAGATCGTCCCCGTCGGGTTGAGGGGGTTATTGAGGAAGATCACCCTGGTGGTATTATCTATCTCTTTGCCGATGAGGCTTAAGTCGACATGCATATCGACAAGAGGGACCTTGCTGACCTCGTAGCCGTAAACCTGCGCCGCAATGGAGTAGAATGCAAAAGACGGGTCGGAGATGATGACCTTGTTCCTCTTCCCGTGCTTCATCGCCTTGAAGGTCATCTCGATAAGCTCGTTGGAGCCGTTCCCGATGAGGACCTGTTCCGGCTTTGTCCCGAGTTTTTTCGCAATGGCGGTCTTCAACTCCAGCTCGCCGCCGGGATATCTGTTGGTATAAAAGAGCGCATCGAGGATGCTTGAAAATACCTTTGGCGACGGCGGGAAGGGGTTTTCGTTGGAAGAGAGCCTCACCCAGCCCTCATCAAAGCCATACATCATGGCCTTCGGGTAATAGGGTATCTTTTTGACGTCATCGTGTATCGTTAATTTCATCTTTTCAATCCAATAATCTTTTTTGCGAATTCCATGGCGTCTTTCTGCATCTTCGCGAAGTCCTGAACAGAAAGACCTGCCCCGAGCGCGACCATTTCCGCATCCTCTCTGCGGATGAGGTCCTCCGGGCCGTGGGAATCCGTGTTCAGTATCAATCTCGCCCCGATCCTTTTTGCCAGGTGCGCCACGTGACCGTTCGCCAGCGAGTGTCCGTTCCTTGATGTTATCTCAAGGAAGGTGCCGTTCTTTTTGGCCATTGCAACATCTTCCTCGGTGATGAGACCGGGATGCGCGAGGATATCCGCCCCGCCTTCAATAGCCGCCCTGTTTGTCCCTTGTTCCACGGGTTCGACGATCGTTTCCCCGTGCACGACAACATAGGAGACGCCGAGCCTCCGCGCGAAGGCGATCAGTTCCCCGATGAGGCTCACGGGGCTGTGGGTTATCTCGACACCGGGGACAACGGTTATGCCCTTATAGTGTTTCAGCTCTTTCTTTAATTTCAGGATACCGGCGACGGCCGTCTCGATGTTCGTGTGATCCGCGTGGTCGGAGATGCCGATGACCTTGTACCCCTTTACCTTCGCCCTCCTTACGAGCTCTGACGGGAGGAGTTCGCCGTCGCTGAAGAGGGTATGTGTATGCAGGTCTATCATGGCTACATCTTGTATTTGCCGAAGTCGTCCTGGGAGAGATTTTCAAGGATCTCCTCCCATTCCGTTGTATCCGTAACGACCTTGTCGCCCTTTTGTGAAAGGTCTACCTTTGCAGACCGCTGGATAACGCTCTCTTCAACGAAGATCGAGGCGCCTGTCCGGAGCGCGATCGCAAGGGCATCGCTCGGCCGGGCGTCTATGGTAAGCCTCTTGCCGTTCACGTCCAGATGCAGCAGGGCATAGTAGGTGTTGTCCTTCAGGTCGTTCACCTCTATCTTGATAACCTTGATGCCGAGCTGATCGAGGATATTTTTAAGGAGGTCATGGGTCATCGGTCTCGGGGTCTGTATGTTTTCCAGGGCCGTTGCGATACTCGACGCCTCGAGAAGACCGATCCAGATAGGAAGAACGTCCTTCTCCTCCAGGTCCTTCAGGAGCACGATCGGGGTGTTTGTAAAAGGGTCAACGGTAATACCCGCAATCTTCATCTCTTTCAACATACCTGCACCTCCTTCAATTTTGGTTCTGTACCTTTCAGGGAATTGGCATAACCCTTTACTATTGTAACCTCGACGAGCCTGTTCATCATTGTGTGCGGACCATGGAAGTTGACGATCTTGTTTGTCCTCGTCCTCCCCGCAAGCTCCTCCTTTGAGTTCTTGCTTATGTCCTCAGTCAGCACCTCGGTCCTTTTACCTTCCATTGCCTTGTTCTTCGCAAGCGTTATCTCCCGTTGCGTCTTTTGGAGATGGTGGAGTCTTTCCAGTGCGGCTGCCCGCGGCACCTCACCGGGCAGGGTTGAGGCACGGGTAAATCTCCTCGGAGAAAAGACAAAAGAGAATATCCCGTCGAACCGGATATCTTCTATGAGGTCCATGGTCTTTCTGAAATCTTCCTCGTCTTCGCCGGGAAAACCGACGATGCAGTCTGCCGTGATGGCAATGTCGTTGCACCTGTCTTTCAGGGTCTTTACCTTTGCGATGTATTCGTCTGAGCTGTAGCCCCGGTTCATGAGATTCAGGACCTTGTCCGAGCCGGACTGGAAGGGGAGATGGATATGCTCGCAGAGCTTGTCCAGCCTTCCGAAACAGCCGATCAGTTCCGGGGAAAGGTCGCGCGGATGGGAAGTGACGAACCGGACCCTTTCTATGCCGTTGATGCCGTTGATCTTGCGCAGCAATTCCGGGAAGGAGATATCGTCCCTTGTGTTGTTGTAGGAATTCACGTTCTGCCCGAGCAGCGTAACCTCTTTTACCCCCTTGTCCCCGAGTGCGGCGATCTCCTGGAGGACATCGCAGCTGTCCCTGCTTGCCTCCCTTCCTCTCACGTAAGGCACTACACAGTAGCTGCAGAAGTTGTTGCACCCTTTCATGATCGTCACGTAGGCCTTTACAGTCCCTTGTCCGTATCCCGGCCTTACAAGGAGGGCGCCGTTGCACCCGTTCTCGGAAAAATCGAGGAACGGTCCGTTGCGCAATGCCCGGTCAACGGCCTCTTTGACCTTATGGATGTTCGAAGGGCCGAGAGAGAAATCAATAAAGGGCAACCGTTCCAGTATGTTCTCCTTCTCCATCTGGGCTATGCAGCCGGTGACCCCGATGATCGTGCCTTTTTTCCTTTTGACGGCCCTCAGCCTGCCCATGAGGCTGTAGAATTTTTGCTCGGCCTTTTCCCGTATGCAGCAGGTGTTGACGATCACGACGTCGGCATTTTTTGCATCTTCAACCTGTTCCATGCCCTCGCCGGCAAGGAGGGAGGCCATCTTCTCCGTATCGTGCTCGTTCATCTGGCATCCGAAATTTTCAATATGGAATTTCATCATACCTTCCGCCGTCATCAGGGCAGCAGCGATCATCACAAGGATGAATATCGCCCGCTGAAAGCTGAATGCCTTTCATATACCGTTCCTGAAATGCTCTCTGTATTTTTTTATTGACCGCATGGCGGTCATGTCCAGATCCATCGGGGTTATTGATACGTATCCTTTCTCAATTGCATAGAAATCCGTTCCCCTGATGTGTTCGTAGTTTTCTCCGTTGCCGCCGATCCAGTAATACGCACCGCCTCGCGGATCAACCCTCTCAACAACCATATCATTATATATCCTTTTTCCGAGCCTTGTCACCATAAAACCTTTGACCTGTTTCAGCGGAAGGTTGGGGATATTGACGTTAAAAAAGGTGTTGTCCGATGCCCCTGTGTCGGAGATCTTTTCCATTATCCTTTCAACGTTTTTTGCCGCGTCATCGAAACGGAAATTATCCCTCGCACAGAGGGATACCGCCATGGAGGGTATCCCCATAAACGCGCCTTCCTTCGCCGCCGCCACGGTCCCGGAGTAGTTGACGTCCTGGCCCATGTTGGGACCTTTGTTGATCCCGGAGATGATGAGGTGGGGGGCCCGTTTCAGTACTACCTTGATCCCGAGGTATACGCAATCGGCAGGGGTACCGTTCGTTGAGTAGATCCCGCCGGCGATCTCTTTTATCCTCAGAGGTTTGTGGAGGGTGATCGCATGTGCGACACAGGTCCTCTCCCTCTCCGGAGAGATGATGCATACGTCGTGTTTTTTGAGGAGATATTTTCTGAGGGTCAGGATACCCTCGGAATGTACGCCGTCGTCATTTGTTAAGAGGATTATCAAGCGGACACCAGCCAAAAAAAATAAGAATCGGGGCGACGGGATTTGAACCTGCGGCCTCCTGCACCCCAAGCAGGTGCGCTAAACCATGCTGCGCTACGCCCCGATAGTATAAAACTATATAAGATTGCAGGGCAAAAGTCCACTCTTTTAAGATGCCGGGGACGGATTATGATTGAAGAATGGCCGTAATAATGTTTAATATTAGAGAGGGTATACCATCCATAAAAGATATAATCATTAAGTGATATTATCGATAGTATTATGAGATCATTGAAAGGAGGTTCAAATGGCCGACGTAAGGATTAAAGATGTTTTGGACGTGCTCGACAACAGCCTCGAGATTCAGCAAGGGGCAGTCCGGGTAAGCAACCCCGCTAAGTTTCGCGAAAAGGTTCAAAAGCTCGCCGGGATATCGGCGCTTGAATCAGGGGAAAAACAGAAACTCGCACGCTACCTCACGCGCGCGGCAGCGCTTGATCTGGGGATCATCCCCACCTCTATCCACGACCTGTATATGGCCCGCGGTCGTGGCGAGGTGCCGCCGGTCTTTACGGTCCCGGCGATCAACCTGCGCGCCCTCTCTTTTGATGCGGCTCGCGTTATCTTCCGTGTGGCGAAAAGCATGGATGCCGCTGCGTTTATCTTTGAGATAGCCCGCTCCGAGATCGGATATACAGACCAGCACCCCACGGAGTACGCAACGTCTATCCTTGCTGCCGCTATAGCCGAGGGTCATAAAGGACCGGTCTTTATCCAGGGTGACCACTTCCAGATCTCCGCCAAGCGATACGGCGCCAACCCCGGCACCGAAGTGCAGGCAGTGAAAGACCTGATACGGGAATCGCTCGCAGCAGGCTTCTTTAACATTGACGTGGACACCTCCACGCTGGTGGACTTAAGCAAACCCTCTGTGCCCGAACAACAGGCGCTCAACACGGAGCTTTCCGCCGAGTTGACGGCATATATCCGCACAGTGGAGCCGAAGGGGATCACCGTTTCGGTCGGCGGCGAGATCGGCGAGGTCGGCGGGCGCAACTCAACGGAAGAAGAATTGCGCGCCTATATTGAAGGATTCAGAAAGGCGCTGGACAAGCGGGGCGCCGGCATGACGGGTTTAAGCAAGATCAGTATCCAGACGGGGACGTCCCACGGCGGTGTAGTGCTGCCTGACGGATCGATCGCGAAGGTCAAGGTCGATTTTGACACATTGCAGCGCTTAAGCCAGGTCGCACGCAGGGATTATGCCATGGGAGGGGCTGTGCAGCACGGCGCATCGACCCTGCCCGAAGATGCCTTCGGTAAGTTTGTGGAGACGGAGACATGCGAGATCCACCTGGCGACAAACTTTATGAATATGTTCTTTGATCGTATCCCTGATGCGTTGCGCGAGGAGATGTATGCATATCTGAGGGAAAAACATTCCTCGGATAAGAAAAGCGATATGACTGACGAGCAATTCTACTACAAGGTACGTAAGAATGCGGTGGGTCCCTTCAAGAAACAGTCCTGGAATGCGCCGCCTGCCGTTAAGGAAGCGGTGGAGAAGGACTGGGAAGCCCAGTTCAGAAAACTCTTCAACCTGCTGGGGATGAAAGATACCCGTCAGTATATTGAGAAATTCATAAAACCGGTTGTTATCCAGCCCAACCTTAAGGATTACCTCGGTGAGGCGGCAGGCGTTGAAAGCGTGAGCGATCTCGCGGATTGACGAGATGAGAAAGGGGGCATATGTTGTGCCCCCTTTTAAGCTTTCAGCCGTCAGCGTCGATTATCGATCATCGAGTATCGAGCGACCAGTATCCAGTATCGGGTTATGCGCTCCGCAGCACCGCTGCTATCTCATCCACCAGCGGCTTTGATCCCACATACAGGGCCGTCCTCTGGTGGTGCTTTTCAGGCTGGATATCGAGTATGGGGATGCCTTTCTCGTTCACGGCGTCTCCGCCGGCCTCTTTACACATGAATGCTACGACAGCCGCTTCATACATGAGCCGGAGTTTTCCGTCGGGCCTGTTCTTTTTCGGGTTCGGATGGTTGATGATCGCGGGATACATGAACATGCCGCCATTGGAAAGGATCCGGTGAAAATCACCCGCCAGGGCGCCGAGATACCGGAAGGCGTACTTCTGCTCGTTCGCCTCTATCCATTTCTGGACCTTTTCCGAGTACGTGTTCCGGTTCGCGGAGTTGAACGATAACTCCCAGGTCTTTTTATCCTCCGGAAGCATCATCGGTACGGGCTTCACGTAGTTCATCGTCTCGTCGATATGGAACCTCCATGTCCCTGCATCCTTCAGGGCAATGGTAAATGTGCCTGTAGGAATGACGAACATCCCTGCGGCTATATAATCCCTGCCTGCCCTCAGATGGTAGTCTTCCGGACCTTCGAGGTTCCGCTTTGCGATACCGAAGAGGAAACCGACCGGCAGACCGTGAGAGACGTTTGACGAACCGTCGAGGGGATCAAAGTATATAAAATACCTGCCGCCGTCTTCATTGAGGGTTATTATTTCGTCCGCTTCCTCGCTCACCGCGCTTATTACCCTCTCTGTTGTCTTGAGGTAGTGTATGGCAATCTCATGGGCTATCTGATCCATGCGCATCACATCCTCCCCCTGAACATTGATCAGATTGGCAAAGCCGAGATTCCCCTTCAGCGCACCCGTAAGGTAATAGTGCTGGATATGTTTTGCCGCGCTTATCAGCGCATCCATAAGGATCAGGAAGTGATAGGTCCGGTTATGTTTTTCCTGATGACGAAGAAGAAAGTTGATAAAGGTTTGTTCGAATTGCATCCTGTCCTCCCCGTATATTATTGAATTGTATTTTTGTATATTTACTATAAGAAATCGGCGGGCCGAAGTCAAACGGAATCATCCCTGGAAAAGGAATGTGGGAGTCGCTGCAATCTTGTCTGCTACCGTATTTGAATGGTTTACCGCGAGTTAATTCTGGGAATCGAGGATATATTTCAGCCGGTTATTTGTCTGGGTAAGTATGCCTTTTATGAACATTTCTTCGATAATCGAATCGATCTCACCGGCATTCGCCTTTTCCCGCAATAACGATTCAACATGTTTCTTCAATGTTCCCCTCGTTCGCGGGCGTTTCTGGTTGTCTATCTTATTGAGGTTGGCAACGATGTAGTCGGTAAATTTTGATGAGGGCGGCAGTTTTTTACTGTCGGATAGTTCGGCAAGATTTGCAATCCTTTTTGTCTGTATGCCGGTGTCATTGATGTACTTTATCAAAGAGTCATACCCGCTGTCTTTTGAAAGTATTATCAACGAAATATCCTTTTGCGATCTTTCGCTCAGACGTCCCAGTTCAAAGGCTATGTGGAAATCAAGGTTGTTCTTGCCGTCGCCGGCTATCTTGAGCCATCTGATCCGGTTACCCATGGTCTGGGCCTTCTCAACGAGGTGGAAGGGTATCTTGTTCTGTGATTTGCCGACAAAGACTATGATCTCAGTATCGGCATTATCGATGGGCTCAAAATCAAGTTTTTGAATATTTTCGAAATCGATGAGTATAAACCGTTTCATTAAATACCCCTTGTATGCTTATGATACCTGTTTTATACGATTTACACAAGAAAAAGTGTTGATAGACGGCCTTAGTTCCCTGCCCGGATGGTAAGGATGTCGCCGTCCCGGACGATATACGTCTTCCCTTCAAGACGCCAGAGGCCGGCCTTTTTGCAGCCGGCAAAGCCGTTATGCTCAATAAACGCGTCATAGGCAACAGTCTCCGCGCGGATAAACTTGTCATAGAAATCACTGTGGATCGTACCGGCGGCGTCCTGGGCGCTCATGCCGTCCTGTATCGGCCACGCACGGCACTCATCCTCTCCGACGGTAAGAAAGGAGATAAGTCCGAGGGTCCTCGAAGAAAGCTGGATGATTGTGCTGCGGATAGTTTCGGTAATGCCGAACTCAGCCATAAGACCGGCCTGTTCGTCCGGCGTGACTAAGGCCAGCTCGGCTTCGAGCTTTGCACATGTGGCTATCACCGGGACGTTCCCCGGCAGCGCCTGTTTCATCTCCGCGAGGACGCCCTCCATGTCCCGGCCTTTTTCTTCGGCATAGTTTATTACGGCCATCATCGGCTTTTCCGATAAAAACTGAAAACTGCGGAGTGCCTTGCCGTTTTCTTTGATCGTGGGGAGGGTGTTGAGGGGTCTCCCTTCGTTCAGGTGGGAGAGACATTCCTCCAGGAGGACCTTTTCCTGCTGGAGGGGAGTGTTATCCTTTTTTCCGTTTTGGCATGCAATCCGCTCAAGGCGTTTCTCTATCTGCGCTATATCGGCGAGCATGAATTCGGTGTTGATGGTGTGGTAATCCCCGACAGGGTCAACGGGATAGCCGTTATCAAAATAACGCAAAACGAGAAGGAAGGCATTACTGAATCGCAGCTGGTGCAGCATTTTGGGGTTCATCGTTTCGTTTTTCGCATCGCCTTCCCGTATCGCGGCGGTATCGGAGGCCTCTATCCGTGCATATACGGTCTTTCTCGGTTTGAATATCTTTGTGAGCGTGTCGAGCCGCTCATCGGGAACATCGATCGTCGTAATAGAGGCCGGATTGCCGGCGTCCCGGCCGTTCATGTCAATGCCGCTTAATGCCTGGAAGAGCGTTGTCTTCCCGCAACTGGCATTACCGATAATTGAAATCAACATAACAGCTCCTTCTGGAAAAGGGGATAACCCGATACCATGCTGGTCCTGCGTGGAAAATCCGGGTGATACATTACAACTTTTTTCCGGAGATATCAAGCAAAAGCCGTAAAAAATCATTGCAAAATCGTTGAGATTGCGGGACAATGGAGGTACATGAAAAAGGAGAGACGAATGCAGCATATCGATCGTATGAGGTTGGTTCTGAAGGCAGTGTTTGTAGTGTTTTTTCTTTTCTGCGCAGTCCGGCCGCTGCCGGTTACCGGTGCTGAGCCTGCTGCAGCCGGCGCGCGGGAGAAGATCGAGTTTGAATCGGAAAGCTACAAGAACCTGCCCGACATGCTGAAAGACAGACCGCCGTCCACCGTTACGATCACCGCAACGCTCTCCTTCCCGGACGAGGTGAAAGAGAAATATCCGGCTGTCATCCTGGCCCACAGTATCACCGGTTTTTCGGAACCCTGCGAGGGCTGGTATGCCAAAGCCTTTTCCAAGGCAGGTTTTGCAGTCCTGACCATGGAGAGCGCCCGGTCGCGGGGTATCCGCAACGCATCCTTAACAGGAGGCTGGAATCTCTTTGGCCCGATGGTAGCGGATGCGTATCATGCTTTAAACCTTCTGGCGCAGCATCCAAGGATAGATGCGCAACGCATCGCCATTGCAGGGGTTTCCATAGGCGGCGATATCGCCCATGTCACTGCCTTTGAATCGTTGAGAGCCACCTATGTTAAAGGCACTGTACGTTTTGCCGCCCACGTATCCTTCTATCCGACCATGGTCTGGGGGATTGAGGCGGGCAGCGATTCCTATACGGGATCACCGATACTGATCATGGTGGGCGATAAGGATGATTGCGGTCCGCCTTCGAAGCTCCAGTACTATCTGGATTACGCTAAGCATGCGGGATTCCCTGTACCGATTGAGACCATCATATATCAGGAGGCATACCATGGGTGGGGAAATTCATGGTACACGCCGGCATCGTACAAGCCCAACCTTGGAAGTATGGCTAAATGTCCCCTGGTATTGCTGGCGCCGAAATCGCCGAACGGGTTAACGCTGCTTGGCTCCAAGGGTGTATTGCCGTTCAATTATGAAAGATGGAGTGATTGCATGGCAGCGGCAAAGGGCTACCATATAGGTTTTGATGAAAATGTACGCAACCGGTCCTTAACGGATGCCGTCTCCTTCCTGAAACAGGTAATGAAATAATAAGGCAGTCGATAGTAGATAGTGAATAGTAGATAGTGAGAAACATAAACCCGTAAGGCGTTAGGCGTAAGGCGTGAGGCGATTTAACCCCTTACGACTTACGATTCACGCCTTACGGACGTTTCGCTGACGGCTATTTAAAACTTACCGTTACCTCCACCGGGCCCTTGGGGTCTAAGCCGGTATACTTGGCCTTGAGGGTTAAGCCCGGCTTGGCTGGTATCATCTTTGTGATAGAGCCGAGTGAGAGCAGGTAGCCTTTCTTTAATTCTTTTCCTTCCGCGTTGACTGAATTTTTTATCCAGAGAGCAGCGCTCAGTGGATCGCCGAGGAGGGCCGCCCCTTTGCCTTCGCTGACGAGGGCGCCTTTTTCGTCAAAGATCTGGAGTGTAAAATCCTTTAGTCTCGCCATCCATTCAGGTGTTGCTTCAAGCGGGATAGGATCGCCGACGACCCCGTAACGCGAGCCTACGTTTATAGCAACAAGGACCGGACCGTTGAATTTGACGCCCTTGCCGCAGACCATGTCAGGGAGTTCTATAAAAGGGATCACCGCATCGAGGTGCTTCAGTATCTCCTCAGGGGTCTTTGCCTGATTTATCCCGTCGTCTTTTACCCTGACAAGGAGGTCGCCTTCACTCATCGGGACAGTGCCGAAATTCGCGGGAAGAACAGCCCCGTTCTGTACCATCATCTTCTTCAACAGGGTACCGCGTACAGGCTGATCCACACCGAAGATCGTCTGCACCTTGGGGTTTGTGAGCCCTGCCTTGTAACCAACCGTTTCTCCAAGCTCCTTACTGATAAGTGCAACAAACTGCTCCTGGATCTTTGCCGCCTGTTCCATTGTCATGTTCGTATCGATCTCGGTAACAGGTATCTTCTTCAGGAATTGTTCTGCCAGTTGAGAGGCAAAATCAGCGGCCTGCACAAGAGAGGATGCCGGGATAAAGACCATCGCAAGGATCGCGGTGATCAACAGAACAGACTTCATTGTGGCTAAATGTTTCATCTTTTCCCCCTTATCTTATAGTTTTATCTTTTTTCAGACCATTCTTGCACGGCACTTATTTTTTGTCAACTATTGATAAATTGGCAGACAGCCGTCAGCGGTCAGCTTTCAGCAGTCAGCTAAAACAAAAAAGCCTTAAGCTGATAGCTAATGGCTGATAGCTGTGCGCTGATTGTATAAAACGAGGGACAGTTTTTTCAGTACTCTATTCCTTTTCGTGATGTTATCCCTTTACGGTAAGGGTGTTTCACTTCTTTCATCTCCGTCACCAGATCGGCCAGTTCCACAATGCGCGGATGGGCGCCCCTGCCGGTCATCACCACATGGAGGCCCGGGGGCCGATTCCGCAGGGCATCAACCACCTCCTCCACCGGGAGCAGGCCATAGGATATGGCGTTGTTTATCTCGTCAAGGATCACCATGTCATAGCTGCCTGAAAGCAGCGCCTCTTTACAGGTTTTCCAGCCGTTAAGGGCAGTCTCTATGTCTGCCGGGTCAGGATTTGTCGTATCCACATGGACAAATCCGACGCCAAGAGGCCGGACAACCAGTTCCGGACTCAGCCTGTCGGCCGTGCCCAACTCACCGTATTTCCAGGAACCCTTGATAAACTGGAGCATAATGACCCTCAGTCCCTGACCGACAGCCCTCATTGCCATGCCCAGGGCCGATGTTGTTTTGCCCTTGCCGTCACCGGTTAAAACGATTATATATCCTCTTTCCTCTTTCATGCCTCTCTCGCTCTGTTCCCTTTCCGATACATTCCTCTGCCCTTGCAAAACTCCATGGGGCTCCCTTCCGTCAATTCAGCACATACATTGCGCAGCTGATACCGCTGCTGTCGAAAAGAGATTTAGAGGAGAAGACCCGGTAGCCTTGCCACTTTCCCCCTCGCTTCCTCGAGGTGTAGCCGCATAACCTTTTTAAGGGCCTTCAAATCCTTTTTTTCTATGAGATCCACTATCGTCTTGTGCTGGGCAAGGGAATTTCCCGGAGATCCCGGCACGCTGAGAGCAAGGGCTCTGAATATCTGGAACTTGTCCACAAGACTGGAGATGGTTTCAAAAAGTACTTCTGACTTGGCTATCTTGTACAGGAGATCATGAAATTCCGACTCACAACGGACAATCTTGTGTATGTCTCCTTCTTTGACGACCTTTTTGCCATCATTGATATTATTTTTCAAGATCAATAATTCATCTTCAGTTATATTCTTCACAACAAGAGATATAACGAAATCCTCAATGACATTCCGGAGGGCAAAATATTCTTCCACGTCCCTGGCGCTGAAACGTCTTACCATGAATCCAAGACTGTCGGAACAGACCACGAGTTTTTCGTGTTCGAGCATCAACAATGCTTCTCTTACAGGAGTCCTGCTGACATTCAAGGCCTTCGCAAGCTCGGTCTCAAGGATCTTCTCTCCGGGTTTGATCTCCAGATAGATGAGTTTTTCCTTGATGGCCGTATACGCTTTAAACCGAAGGGCAGTTGTTGTTTCGTGTTTTACCATATACCATGCTATATATTTAGCTATATTCATTATTGTATATATTATGTTTTGTGTCAAGCTTTTTCTCGGCAAAATTTTCGTTGCACCCCGGGAGGAGATCCGGTGTCAGCGTTTGATAAGGCCTCGTTGCGGACGTTTACCGCTGTCCTGCCGGGACGTGTTGACAATAATCGTTTTTTCGATATACACTCTTAAAATAAAGAATAAAAAAGGGGGAATCAATGCAAATCTATATTATGTTGAGCAAGCTTACCAACGAAGGGAGAGAAACGGTCAAAAACAACCCTGAACGTATAAAGGAAGTGGATCAGGAGATAGAACGCATGGGTGCAAAGGTTCTTGCTCAATATGCGCTATTGGGACTGTATGACTTTCTCAGCGTGTTGGAGGCGCCGGACAATGAGACGATTGCCAGAGTTTCCATTGAGTTTGGCTCAAGGGGGACCATACAGATTCAGACCTTTGCGGCAACCCCGATCTTTGAATTTATAGAAAAGATGGAAGGCGGTACCCTGGAAAAGTATCCTCAGGAACAGGGCCTCCCTGAAGAATACGAAGAGAAGATGTATTAAAATACAGCTATCGGCAGTCAACTGACAGTATATCGTAGTTCGTATATCGAAATGTAAAAAAGCTGTTCTGCGTAAGATGATGGGCTGGAAGTTACGATATACTATATACGCAATACGATTTGCAATAAGCTTCTCCCTGCCTTTGCCATAACCGTTCCGGTTGACAATAAGGTATTTTATAAGTTGACAATATGGTTGACAATAGTTGTATAATGATCGAGTGGTTACGAAGAAAAACCTGCTTAAATACCTCAAGGCAAGGCAGCCTGTCTCGGGACGGGAGCTTATTGAGGCCTTCGGGATCTCAAGGCAGGCAATCAATAAGCACCTGAAGGGTCTTATTGAAAACGGCAAGGTACGTAAAGAGGGTACCACAAAGGGAACGGTTTACACGGTACACAGCACGGCAGATAAAAAAGACGTATCGCAGAAGTTCAGGAAGCGATACGCGCTGGAGGGTCTCGAGGAACACGTTGTATTTAATGAGTGCGAGACAAGCCTGCAATTGAAGAAAAACATCGTCCATAACGTCTTTAATATTGTTAGGTATGCGTTTACCGAGGTGATGAATAACGCTATCGAACACTCAGAGTCAAAACTCGGCGATATTGAATTTTTTATGAATGCATACGACTGTGGCTTCAAGATTAAAGATTACGGCATAGGGATATTCTATTCCGTTTTCAAAAAGCTCAGCCTCCCCGATGAATCGTCTGCCGTGGGCGAACTCCTGAAGGGGAAAACAACAACAATGAAAGAAAGGCACACCGGTGAAGGTGTGTTTTTTACCTCAAAATCGGGAGATCACATCATATTCCGATCACACAGGGCGGAGTTGGTTTTTGATAATAAGGCAAGGGATGTATTCATGGCGGCGCGGAGGTCCACAAAAGGCACGGAGGTATCTTTCCGCATCAGCCGCAACTCGAAAAGAAAGCTCGATGACATCTTTAATCTCTACGCGCCGGCAGAGTACGAGTATCGCTTTGAAAAAACAAGGGTCTTAGTTGCGTTGTACCATAAAGAGCTTATGTCGCGCTCCGAGGCAAGACGGATGCTGAACGGTCTTGATAAATTCAGAGAAATCATTATGGACTTCCTGGGTGTTCGCTCCATTGGCCAGGGTTTCGCCGATGAAATATTCAGGGTCTTCAGGAAGGTGCATCCGGATATTGCCATCAGGGTAGAGAATCTCAATCCTGCGTTGCAGCCGATCATTCGCCACGTAGTTGAAAACGGTTCTATCGTACCACAGTGAAGAAACCCCGTTTTACACAGACAGATGATCCCGATGTCCTGAAAATGAAGCGGGGCGGTGGATGCCTGTCGGTCTCCGGCCTCCCGTTCCTGCTTGCCGGACTTTTTGTGCTTCAGATCCCTCTTGATGTTGTACCGGTGCATCTGGAGGAAGGCCCCATCATCCTTGCCCTGATAATGCCCCTGGGTCTTGCCTTTACGATTGCGGGCGCCGCCCTCGTATTTGTCAGGAACGGGATTACGATCGATCGACGGAGCCGCACAATAACACAATGGTGGGGGCTCCTTATGCCCATGAAAAGGACCGGATACAGCCTCGATGGATTCGGGAGTGTCCGCCTGGATCTTCATGCCGGTGACAGGGGTTCCGACGATGCCTGTACGGTAAACCTTATCGGCTCCGGACATTCCGCCCCGTTCTATATCCCGTCTCCCAATGACTATGACGCCGCCCGCCGGACAGCGGAACAACTGTCTCAATTCTTGGGCATACCGCTTGAAGACAGGGTGGCAGAAGAACAGACAGATACCAACTGAGATGGTGAACGGATAAAGGCAGTGAATAGTCGATAGTGAATAGTGAATAGCAAAAGACAAAGTAATGGGTTCTTTTGCATTTTACTATATACGATATACTATTCCCTATGAACTGTATTTAAGGATATATTCTACTACCGCTCTTCCCGCATCTTCCGTTGTCGAATTCCCGCCGAGATCGGGTGTCCGCACCTTGCCCTCTCCCAGTATCGCCTCGATGGCCTCCTCGATAGCCCCTGCAGCTTCAGGGTGACCGAGGTGTTCGAGCATCATGGCGCCTGACCATATCTGCCCGATGGGGTTCGCGATACCTTTCCCTGCAATATCGGGTGCGGAACCGTGAACGGGCTCGAACATGGACGGGAATTCCTTTTCGGGATTGAGGTTTCCCGACGGCGCTATCCCGAGGCTCCCTGCGAGCGCAGGGGTCAGGTCAGAGAGGATATCGCCGAAAAGGTTGCTGCCGACGAGGACGTCAAATCGTTCAGGACGGAGAACGAGCGCTGCGGTAAGGCCGTCGATGTGATACTGGTCGGCCTTGACCCCGGGATACTCCTTTGAGATATCCCGGAAGATCTCGTCCCAGTAGGGCATGGTAAAGACGATGCCGTTTGATTTTGTTGCCGACGTGAGATGCCTCTTCGGTCTTTTCGCCGCAAGCTCAAAGGCAAACCGTATCACCTTCTCAACGCCCTTGCGGGTAAAGATCGATGCCTGGACGGTCATCTCCTGTTCGGTACCCGCATACATCCTGCCTCCGATGTTGGAATACTCTCCCTCGTTATTTTCCCTTACCACGCAGAGGTCTATGTCGTTCGGCTTCTTATCCCTTAGCGGGCTCTCTATACCCCTGAGCAGCCGGACCGGCCTCAGGTTGATATACTGACGGAATGTCCTGCGTATGGGGATGAGGAGGCCCCAGAGCGATACATGATCCGGTACCTCCGGATGTCCCACGGCCCCGAGGTAGATCGCCTCAAACCCCTTCAGTAAATCCAGCCCGTCAGGGGGCATCATCTGTCCATGAGAGGCATAGTATTCGCAGCCCCATGGAAAATGTTCCCACTGGAACCGGATATTGAAACGCCTTCCTGCTGCGTCAAGCACGCGGATGCCCTCAGGCACCACTTCTTTACCGATACCATCGCCCGGAATGACCGCTACCCTGTGCATCATTGAGGGACCTCCTTATTATTTCATATTTATCATACCCGAGATCTCAGTACCAGTCCGTAAGCATGATACCGAACCCTATCCGGTTTACATTGGCATTGTAGTCGAGCAGGCTTTCCCCGTAGCCGTTGAAATACTGGATATACCCGCTGATCCGTTCGTTACGGATAAAGGGGAGGGGGAAGCTCCAGTCGAGCTGCAATGCGCCCCTGTTGTCGCCGGGCCTGAGATTGTTGCGCCACATGGCTGCGAATCTGTGCCTGTCCAGATAATAGTATCCCCATAACTCACCATAGCCGAGATACCTGTCTATATCCGGGTTGTCGTCGTCCTGTGCGTTCTCAGGTATCCTGTACCATGTTTTCAGGAGGAGGTTGAAGTTTTTCCGCTCGAAGCCGAAGTTTGCGACGATCCGGTTCCAGCTCCTCGAAAGCGGCCTTGCGCGGCCGTTAGACTGGTGATTGAGGCCCAGGTTGATAATGCGCCCATTTAATCCAAGAAGGTCGTAATCCGTGCGGAAATTGAGAAGGAGTTCAGGTTCATAGTTGGTTTCGCGGAAGGGTGAAGAAAATGTGGAGTTGTAAACCTGCCAGAAAGAAAGCTGCGTATAGGCGAACCACAGGTCCATGTCTTTACCCGCGATGTTTTCCCGGAGCTTTACCTTGAAGCTGAGCTGAAACTTTGCCTCATTGTTCTGTGCCCTCGCATCGGGATCGACGTCAAGGCCCTGGTCCTTATTCGGCGATGAGTTATAGGCAACGGGCAGGAAGTAATTCGGCCGGTGCGCCCTGATCACCGGGGCCTCTTTCCGGCTTACAGGATCCAGTTCCCATTGCCGTGACATGACCGACGGGGTCGCCTGTTTTTTGTCACCCGGCTGAACCCCTGTCGCGGTATCTGCCTGCCGCGACGTGCTGCCCCCTGATGGCAGAGGGGTTATCGGCTTCACCGGGGAATTCCTTCCGGCTAAGTCATCGAAACATTTTAACCGCTCAACATCGTCCTCTATCGCTGCACATCGAGTGAGGCGGTCGGCGACATCGGCGGTCACATAACCGGGAAAAAGAACAAAAAGAACGGGAATGGCTATCCGCAGAAGGTTTTTTTGAAGACCGGCAAGCTGACGAGGCCTGTATTGTACTATGTCCATGATCCCCTCCGTTTGTGATACCAGATTGCCTTCATTCATATAGCTTCGTTGCCTTCGTCGTCATCTCCTCGACGTACGAAAATGTACGCCTCCGTCGCCTCCTCCTCCTCGCCTCGCTCTATTTTTGAATGCAATATTGGTATGAGACAATAATCTGGTTCCAGGTGAAAATCAAGGACAAAGTCGGGTTCCTGTAGTTTCCCTGCTTTTTGCTGCTATTATGCATAACTGTTTGCAATGATTTAACAAAAAGGATTTAGTACTCTTCAGGATAGAAGTCTCCTGACTTTTCCGCTATTTCCGATTGATACTGCCTGCCGGTTGTGCTGTAAAACCCGCTGTTTTGCGGTGCATCCCGGAGATCTCTCTTGTATGTCTGAAGCATGACGAATAGTCCTGGGGAAAAGACCGGGTAAAAAATATGGAAACCCCGGCAGAAGTGCCGGCCCGGCAAAAATATCTTGACAGACCCACCATAAATACATTAAATTAATTATTATATGAATTGAATTTATTTCAATATATAGAAAATGGAGGTAGTTACCATGAGCGAAGAAAAGATTGTTAAAACCGCATGTTTGTTCTGCCCGCCGGGATGTGGAATTAATGTTCACGTAAAAGACAACGTACCGGTAAAAGTGGAAAGTATGGTGGAGTGTGTGGTTGGACCTATTTGCATTAAGGGCGAGATGATTCCCGAGTGGTGGCAGACCGAACTGAAAAGCCGTATATTGCACCCATTACAAAAGGTAAATGGAAACTGGCGAGAAATAACATGGGATCAGGCGTTAGACACCATGGCGGAAAAATTTCTGAAAATAAAGGATAAATACGGGCCGGAAGCAGTTGCGACATACATAGGGACAACGCCCGAAAATCATGATTATAATTACATTTCAAGGCGCATGATGCTTGCATTCGGAAGCCCATCCTACTACGGCTGCAGCAGCACATGCTTTTTTACAAAGCAGACTGCCGGCGAATATACCTATGGAGCATATGCGCCGCCGACCATTATAGGAACAAAGTGCATCATGGTATGGGCAGGCAACCCGACTGAATCTGTGCCCCTGGCAGGTGATGCTATTGCGCTGACAAGGACCCAGAAGGGAGCAAAACTGATCGTCATAGACCCGAGGAAAACCTTGCTGGCTAAGGCTGCCGATATACACCTTCCTGTCAGGCCCGGCACGGACGGCGCCCTGGCCCTGGCCTTTTTAAACGTAATCATTTCCGAAGGTCTCTATAATAAAGATTTTGTAGAGAAGTACACTATCGGTTTTGATAAGCTGTCAGAACATGTAAAAAGTTATCCCCCCGAAAAGGTGGCGGCAATCTGTGACCTCCAAGCGGACAAGATACGGGAAGTCGCCAGGATTTACGCCACCACTTCCCCAGCCACCATTTTCCAGGGCAACAGCCTTGATACTGTTGACAATGGTTTTCAGGCGTGCCGCGGCATTGACTGCCTGATAGCGATAACCGGCAACCTGGATATCAGGGGAGGCTCTACGTTAATGCATGATTGCAACTATCACAAGTGGGCGAAAGAGGACTGGGAGAAGGAAGGCCTCCCTGCGCCGAAGGTAGAGCCGGCAGGCAAGGTCGATGGCCCTCTTTTCTACGATGCCGTTGGATTTCCGAGTGCGATCGGTCTTTACCGGGCCATGGCGGAAGGAAAGCCGTATCCTATCAAGGGATTGCTGGTGGACGCCGGAAACCCCATCGTCACCCTGCCCGATACCAATTTCCTGAGGGCGGGAATCGACAAGCTGGATTTCATGGCCGTCCATGACGTCTTTATGACTGAGACGGCCCAGCTGGCAGACATTGTACTTCCTGCGGCTAATTACTATGAACAGCAGCACATATACGGTTATGTGGGCAGGCCCATGGTGATGCTGCTTAACACGGCCTGCGAACCGCCTGAAGACTGCTGGTCAAACGGGAAATTGTGGATTGAGCTGGCAAAACGTCTCGGGTTGGAAAAGTATATCCCATGGAAGGACATAAACGAATTTGAAGAGAAGTGCTTCTGCCCGAGGTTGGGTACGACCCTGGATGAGCTCAAGAACAATCCGGGCGGGTGGTTCCATACCAAAAGAACATGGAAGAAGTACGAGACGCAGCCGTTCGAAACCAAATCGGGCAAGGTGGAGCTTTACAGCGAGTCATTGGCAGAGAAAGGATATGACCCTATGCCCACCTATCGTGAGGCTGAACTGAGCCCGATCAATCGTCCCGACCTGGCAAGGCAATATCCGTTGATCGCAATAACGGGCACAAGGATGATTGAATTTGCACAGTCCATGCTCCTTGGCGTGCCTACCCTTAGAGGCAAGATCGGAGAACCAAAGGCAGAAATCAACACCGAAACAGCGAGAAATCTGGGAGTCGAAAGCGGGGACCAGATCATTATAGAGACGCACAGGGGAAGGATGCAGATAAAGGCCTCGGTGACCCAGTATATCCATCCCAAAGTAGTGTCGATACCCTACGGCTTTGGAGGCCTGAATAACACCAACTATCTGACCACCTGGAAGAGCACCCCGTCAGAGGTCGCGATGGCAACGTACAGGGCTATACCGTGCCGTGTGATGAAGGCATTACTCGGGGAACCGGCGAAAGTTGTTACCGTACAAGGTTAGATCTATAGCCGGCGTATTTGATCTCCTGACTATAGTATATGGTGTGGCATGATAAAAGAGGGCGCTTGCATGACTGTCGAAGTAAGGATCATCGGAACCGATCCGCCGTGTCCACGTTGTGCCATATCGGGTTGTATTGTTGCTGAAGTGGCGGCTGAGTCTCGTGTTCCCATCTCTATCGAGCATATGTCATATGAAACGGAGAAGGCTATCCGGATCGGAAAAGACATTGGTATGATCGTAGGGACAGCGAAACACGTGGCGTCAGCCGCCAACGTAACGGTGGACTGGATGGCCGTCCACCGGATTATCGAGAATCCGCCCTCGCCCCAACGCCTTTGCAGAGACCCGAAAGGCATTGCCTCAAAATGGTCGCCGGAGTTGGATGCGATGCTTCGACCGTGCGAAGAAGCAGCGTCCGCCGCAGGGATACTGATGACACCGGTTCTTATAATAGGCGGGGAGATTGTGCACTCAGGAAGCGTGCCCACCCGTGGAAAGGTCAGGGACTGGCTGCTCCGGGCAGAAGGCAATGCAGCAGCGAAAAGCGGCATGCAGCAGAAGAGGTGCGCCTGATCTTTGGATTCTCGGGAGGGAGACTTTCAAGAGGGATACTATTATGAACAGATGGGATTTTGATATCGAACGTTTTTGTCATCAGGTTGAGGCATTTCATGGACACGTTGCTCCAGGTGTCGTTGTCGGCGGGTTCATGGTAAATCTTGCCAGATCATATATACCGGAGGACCGGCTTTTTGACGCTATAAGTGAAACGGCTTCTTGCCTTCCCGATGCGATCCAACTGCTTACTCCATGTACAATAGGGAATGGCTGGCTCAAGGTCCTTGATTTCGGGAGATATGCAGTGACCCTTTATGACAAGAAAAACGGTCACGGCTTCCGTGTTTTTCTCGTCCCCGAGAGGATCCATGAACAGTCGGAGATCGGGGCCTGGTTTTTCAAACTCAAACCCAAAAATGAGCAGAATACCGAACTTCTTATGGCCCAGATCAAGAGTGCGGGGGAAACGCTGTGCGCCGTACAGACCGTACAGGTTAAACGGGAGTTTCTCGAGAAACGAAGCAAAGGAAAGATTGTAGTCTGCCCGGTGTGTCAGGAGGCCTATCCGGTCAAGGACGGCTGGGTTTGCAAGGCCTGTCAGGGTGGATCGCCCTATGATGTTTCAATATATTCAGGACAGGAAATGTCAGTGCTGGAGAGCGGGAAATCCCGATATATTTAATAAAGAATTACCTTGTATCTAACATCCAAGCTTTGCAGAAAGCCGCTTGGCTGCGTCGGCCGTTTTCCGGCCGTACATATCGGCCATCTTCACCGGAAAGGTTCCGAAGACAAGAAGGACGCCTATAAGCTGCCTGCCGGACGCAAAAACCGGTGCCGCGACAGCGTTGAGGCCTTTGAAAAATGTACCAAAGTCCTTAGCAAAACCGGTATTTTTGATTGAGGCTATCTCATGGAGTGAAACTCCTATATCCTTGTGTTTCTTGAAAAAGAGTGCACGCTCCTCATCCGGCAAGAAGGCAAGCATAGTCTTTCCGTGCGCACCCGTCGTCAGGAAGTCAAAGGTCTGGCCGATCCCGGGTGTAGCCCAGAAGTGTTTTTTGCCCTCATGCTTGCACAAGACAAAAAGGGATTCATTCATCCTCAGACCGAACCATGCTGTGCCTCCTGTCTCCCCGGCCAATTCTTCAACGAACGGAACCGCAGCGGCCCTGTAATCAAGGTGGTCAATGGCGGCGCGGGCAAGCGGTATCATCCTGGCGCCGAGCATATACGTCTTCGCATAGGGGTCCTTTTCGACGAATCCATAGGCCTGCAATGTAGCCAGGAGATAGTGTCCCTTACTGTTATGGATCCCCACGCCCTGACATATTTTTGTCAGGCTCATCTTTTCGCCGGCATACTGCTGAAGAAACAACAATATCTGCAGGCCCTGTTCCAACGCAGGGGCCTGAGATCGGAACGGCTGTTTTTTATCAACGCCCGGTAAATTTTCTGGTCCTGTCTTCAATCCCCGTTTCCCGCTACAGCATAGTACGATAGGATTTTGCCGATTTCCTGCTGAAACTCTTTATATGCGGCATCGGAATCCTTCCACGACTTTTAATTTACGTTATCTATCAAAAGTATACCGCAATTTCAAGCGCATTGTAAACTCTCTTGTGCAAATTAATCATTGCTTACACTTCGGGGAAACAACATGGCCTTGGCATAGATTCCCGTAAAATCAGGGTCCACAGCAAGTTCGTAATACTTCGTCGTGCGTGCTATGCGTTCCACCTCTTCCCTCTTCGGGAGTGATACCAGGGCGATCCTGGCCCCGGTACCGGCGGCATTTCCCACTTCATGGACCCGGTCGGGCGGCACCTCGGGGAACATACCGATGATCTGAACGCTTTCTTTATCAACGTATTGACCGAAGGCCCCTGCAACGACAAGGCTTTCAATATGATCCGCCGTTATTCCTTTCTGTTTCATAAGCAGCGTGCATCCCGCGTAAATGGCCGCTTTGGCCTTCTGCACTTCAACAACATCTTTCTGGCTTATCGATATGTCGGTATCGACAGCCGTCTCATGCCTCCAGGCAAGAACAAACTCAACAGCCTTCCCGTTCACCGTCTTTATCCGTTCCGTGCTGCGGGGCAGATCGTTCCTGAATCTGCCGGTTGGACCGATTATCCCGGTCTTCAGCATCTCCGCTATTGCAGACGCAATCCCCGAGCCGCAGATGCCGGCAGGCCTTGCCCCGTCGATGGTGTGGAAGGTGACCTCAAACGTCTCCGGATCAATAGAGACCCGGTCTATAGAGCTTGAATCGGCTTTCATCCCGTGGGTAATATGCATACCCTCAAAGGCCGGTCCGGAGGCGCACGAGCAGGATATGGATCCGTTCCTGTCGGAAAGCACGACCTCTGTATTCGTACCGATATCGAGGAGCATCTGGGGTTCCCGGAAGTCATTCAGCGTCACGGCGAGCCGGGCGGCCACGGTATCCGCTCCGACAAATCCGGCTATGAGGGGAAGGGTATAGATCCTGGCTGTCCGGTGGACGGGAAGGCGGACGGGAAGCTCTCCCGCCTTGACCGTTACCCCCTTACGGGACAGGTTCTTGTAAGGGAAGAAGGCGAGATTTCTGGGAGACATGCCGAGGAACAACTGTATCATGCATGTGTTCCCTACGATGCAGCCCTCGTAGATCCAGCGGGGACTGGTCCCTGCCTTTACACAACAATCAGATACAAGCCGGGCAAGCTCTTTCAGCAGGATCTTTTGCAGGACCAGGAGATTGCCCTTTCCGGCCATGGCAAAGGTGATGCGCGACATGACATCGTCTCCGTAGAGAACCTGGGGGTTTGGTGAGGTTGAAAAGGCGAGCTCTTCCCCGCTATGCAGGTCTACAAGATACACGGCAAGCTTCGTAGTGCCGATGTCGGCAGCAAAACCAAGGCATTTACCTGTTGTGTCCCCCGGTTCCACCGCCGTTATTGTCTTTCCGCAATACACGGTACACGTGACGCAGCCCTTGCCCCGTTCAATCGCTTCAGGAAGCATGGTGAGTGCTGTATAGTCCATCCGGCAGGTGATGCCGTATCCCTCTTTCAACTCGCTTAAGATGCCCTCCTCCTCGAACGACCCGGACCGGTTTAAGGGGATCGCATACTTTTTCACCGCAGGGTCCGGGGGAACAGACACCGGTGTGCCCTCTGCCTGAAGTTTCTGTGTAGAGGACCCCGTAGAGAGCGGCCTCACGGACAGGGAAGGAACAGGCGGTATCCGGACAGCACAGGCCAGCCGGTATCCCTGACCGATCTCCTCCGGCAGGAGGTGCTTCAACTCCGTCTCCGTTGGAGGGGCGAGTTCGTGCAGCCCTGCTTCAATCTTCACCTTGCACTTCCCGCATTTCCCCTTACCTCCGCAGGTATTGGAATGTTTCAGGCCAAGATCTGCCATCAGGGAGAAGAGGTCCGTCCCGGCAGGGGCATCCACGGTCCTGCCTGAAGGCTGAAAGAGCACTGAGACAAGGTGCTGTTTAGTCATGGTCCTGCCCCAGCATCAGCCTGTCGAGCTTGAAAAGACCTTCCAATGCATCATCCGCCCAGGCATCGGCCCCTATCTTGCGGGCAAATTCAGGTGATGTGGCCCAGCCCCCGATGATGGTCTTTACCTTCAGCTTTCTTGCCCTTACCTCCTTCAGCAACTCCTCCATGCTGATCAGGGTCGGGGTCAGGAGCGTCGAGGCTGCAATGATATCCGCCTTTTCCTTCTCGGCCGTCCCGATGAAATCGGCGACAGACACATCCTTTCCGAGGTCTGTCACGTGGTAGCCTCCCGACTCGAAGACCGCCGCCACCAGATTCTTGCCGAGTTCGTGGATATCGCCCTTTACCGTTCCTATGATCACCTTGCCCTTGCCCGTCGCTCTGTTTAATGACTCCTTGATCTTCGGTATAAGAACGTCGAGGGCTGCCTTGATCGTATCGGCAAGCAATACCAGTTCGGGAAAGCTGATATCATGGGTATCGATCTCCCGGCAGGCCTTTTGCAGAACAGGGAGCAATACCTGACCGGTCATCTCAAGGGGCATGAATCCCGCCTCCAGTCCTTCCATGACCAGGGACACCAATCTTTTTTTATCCCAGTCGATGATGGCCTCATTGACGTTTCGAATGAATTCCTCTTGTTGTATTTTGATGGTCATGTACCTCCTGATTATCGCATTACCTCATGAATGATATCTTTCCTGAACCGTTTGTTTCAGCCGGGCCTGGTTGTCCCGGCGTGCCTTTCCGGTCTTTTGCGGGTTGGTCTTTGTGCTTCTCCAATCGGGATTAAAGATAAGGTCCAGCACGTGGAGGGCCGGTTTGTGCGCGGAAAGGGCCTCCCGGCAGCTCGCGCAATAGGTGAGAATATCGTGTCCGAACTCATCGGCACGTTTCCTGATGTTTACGGCAGCCAGTTCAGGGTCTGCATAAGGCGCCATCCCCCCGAGACCGCAGCAGCGTGTTTTATCCCGTGAGTTCTCCACTTCCTCGATCTCATACCCCAGTTTCCTGATCAGTGCCCGGACGCTGTCCTGCCATTCCGGCTCCCAGCGGGCCTTACAGGAATCGTGGAGTGAAAATACCTGTTTTTCTCCGGACAGTGCCTCTACGGGAAGATCATGCTCGACAAGGATGCCGGATACGGGGCGTATCCTGAGGTCGGGCGCACAATGCCTGAAAGTGTGATAGCAGTCCGGACAGGCAACGATCAGCTCGGCATTGCCAAGGGCCTTTACTTCGGCAATCAACATGCTTAGTATCTCCCGGAATCGCGGCTCATTCCCGAGAAAACGGGTGGGACCGCCGCAACAACCCAGGATAAGACCGGTGTTCGGCAAATACCTGCGCAGATGTTCGTAAGTTTTGATAACAAGCTCCGGGGAATATCCGGAAAGCCCGCAACCCGGGAAAAAGATATGTTCGCACCGCTCCGAGCCCGGATCGCAGTGTACAAGGGCAAACTTGTCGGAGGTGCTGAAATCCTGGTCCCGCTTTACGAACTGGTGTTCAGGGAGAGGCCCCAGACCTTCTTTAACCATGGCCTGCCGTATCTCCATAAACATATCACCCAGGGAAAGTCCCTTTGCACAGTTCCTCTTACAGAGATCGCAGATATTGCACCGGTATGCAAGACGCCTGTCAACGCGGAACAGGCCGTCGCTGAGCTTCCTGGCCAGTGTTCCCGGCGTTTCGTTCAGGTCTTTGAGAAATTCGCAGTCCCTGATGCAGGTCTTGCATTGACACTCGAGACAGCGGCCGGCCTCGGATTGTGCGAGTTCGCGGCTGAAGCCGGTTTCCACCTCCCGGAAGTTCCGGCGACGTGCCTCGACGTCCAGAGCGGGCATAGGGCAGCGTTTCTTTTTCTCGTACCCCTCGATGGAGACAACGAGCCTGCTTGCGCGCTGGCGCTCTGCATCCCTGTCCTGCGTCAGGTCCAGACCCCGCAGGTACCTGTCGACGGAGATCGCGGCGCTTCGGCCTGCAGCGAGGGCATCGACCGCCGACTTCGGCCCGGTTACCACGTCGCCGCAGGCGAAGATGGCCTTATCCGGCGTCTGGAGCGTGGTGTTGTCCGCGCGTATCGATCCTTCCCCGGTTGTAACCGTGCCGGCGGAATCCAGCCAGGAGAGGTCGGTTTGCTGGCCGATGGCGAGGATCACGGTATCGCAATCCGCCCTCTTTATCATTGTATCGTCGAGGACCGGCCCGGCCGGGTTTTCACCCCGGGACGTTTGAATACTGCGCATAAACTCCATCCCGGTCACCTTGCCGTCGTTGCCCAGGATCCTTCCCGGCGCCCAGGAGGTTTCTAAGGATATGCCTTCTTCCAGGGCCTGTTCGATCTCCCCGGAGATGGCAGGCATCTCCTCCCGTGTCCTCCGGTAGACGATTGCGACCTCCTTCGCACCGAGGCGCAGCGCCGACCTTGCGGCGTCGACAGCTACGTTGCCGCCGCCGATGACCACCACCCTGCCGTCTGTCTTCGGCGCCTTCCCCGCCTTGACGGCCGTCAGGAAGTCAAGCCCCCAGAGCACGCCCTGCATGGTTGATCCCTCGATGTTCAGTTTGCGGCTCAAGGGCGCGCCCGTTGCTATTATGACCGCATCGAAACTCTCCCTTAACCGGGAAAAGGCGATGTCGTCTCCCACCCGTGTATTGAGCTTGATCTCCACGCCGAGCCTTTCGATGACGCCCAGTTCCTCTTGGACCAGATCGCCCGACAGGCGGAAATCGGGGATGGCGGAGGCCAGCATCCCGCCAAGACAGGACAGGGCCTCAAAGATGGTCACCCTGTACCCCATCTTCCGGAGATCATATGCAGCCATAATGCCCGCCGGACCGCCGCCTACAATGGCGACCCTTTTCCCTTTCTCCTCACCGCCTGCAGGAGGTTTGTCCGCAGTCCCGTAATCACCGGCAGCCCTTTTGAGGTATGCTATGGCAAGGGCCTCATCGAGGTCCTTCCTCCTGCAGGCCGATTCGCAGGGATGGGTGCAGATGCGCCCCATAATGCCGGGGAAGGGGAGCACGCCCATGATGATCCGGAGCGCCTCGTCGTATCTGCCCTCCCGCACCATCTTTATATAGCCCTGAACGTCTATATGGAGGGGACATGCCGCCTGACAGTAAGGCGGCTCCTCTCCAAGACATTCATTTATGATCTTTTCCAGTTCGCTCATGTCTGTTTTCCTGTCTCCTTACATCACGCGTTCATCGATTATTTTCTTCTTGGCCCTGCCCATCTGCAATATCCCGCCGGGAGGGACCACCGTTATCTCCGGTTCGTCCATCGTGTTTTCTGCAAAGAGCGGACGCAGGGCCGGTTCGTGGAACAGGAGTTGTCTTACCCTGTCACGGATGTCCGGGTCCTGTCCCGTTGTCTCCACCGTGAAGTGGAGCCGCTCCCTGCCCCCTGTGCCCGTTACCCTCAGGTCGTAGTCGACCAACTCCGTGAGCGTATAGAGCACCTCGTCAAAAAGGCTCGGATAGACCAGGCGTCCGTTGGAGAGCCGTACGATAAGTTCGAGCCGTCTTTTTACGGGGCCGAATCTGCGGAGGGTCGCAGCCCCGCAGGGGCAGGGCTCCGGGATCAGCCGCGCTATGTCGTTGGTGCGATACCGTATCAGCGGCGTTCCCTGCCGCGTGAGTGTTGTAAAGACAAGTTCCCCTTCTCCCTCGCCAAGCACTCTGCCGGTTTCAGGGTCGATGATCTCAAGAAGCAGGTCGGCCTCGTTGAAATGATACCCGTCATGGGCGTGGCATTCGACGGCAACGGCCAGTCCCATCTCGGTCAGACCGTAGTGGCTGTGCACATCACAATTCCAGACCCGGCGGAGATATTCTCTCTGCGTATCTGCGAGAAAGCTGGTAAGGAAGATCGTCTTGACGCCGAGTCCGTCAAGGGCGTGGAGACCTTTCAACTCCTGGGTCATCCGGTAGACAGGGGAGGCGACCCCGAAGATCACCGTGGCCCCGTGTTTCTTTATCAGGTCCAGTTGTTCCTCGGAAGACAGGTTGAGACCTGCCTTTATCGCTTTTGCGCCGATTTTCAGGACGCCCTGTTCGAGCAGGTCCGCCTGATTGCTTGTGCTGCCTGAAGGCAGCATGATCTGGACCACGTCCTCTTTTTCCGTCACCGTCCTCATGCCTGCGCCCATGAACTCTACAATGCGTCCTATATCCCCATCGGTGCAATAGATCCTCTTCTCCGGCCCCGTGGTGCCTGAGGTCGTGAAGGTCGTAACCCTGGCGATATCGCCGTGTGATACGCAGAGGAAGCGGTTCGGGTTCCGTGCCAGATCTGCCTGGTCGGTAAAGGGGATCTTTGCCAGATCTGCAAGGGAGACGATATCTGACGGCCTTATATGGTTCTTGTCAAAGAGGTCCCTGTAAAAGGAACTGTTCTCGCTGGCATAGGAGAGGAGCTTTCTGAGCCTGAATAAATGATAGTTATCCACGTCCGCCCTGGTGGGTCTTTCGGGAATTCCGCCGCCCGGGAAGCCGCGGAAATCGGGGTCTGTCAGCGCCTCGTCCCTGATCTTATTGTGGAGCCACTCTTCGAGATAGACCCTTTTCAGGTCTTCCCGGTTCTTTCCCTCAGCCATGATGTTCAGCCGCCTTTCCATGACCGGCGCCCCGGCTCCCCGATGCGGGATGGAGTCTCCGGCCGTTCCTGTCCGTCAGGTAGTAGGTGCAGAAGGGGAGGATACGTCCATATTCTGCAACCACGTGGCCGCAGCACCTCTGCACCCTTTCCAGATCTATGCTCCAGACGTCCTGAAAGGGCATGCAACTGATAGTAAAACCATCCGCAGCCGCCACATGATACGGTTCGTCCCCGGAAGTACAACAGCCGCCCGGCTGGTCAGGCTTTCGTTCGGCACTCTGCCAGTGGACATTCATGAAGGAGCGGGCGGATTCCCAGGGTGTCCGGAAGTGTCCGACCCAGGCGCCCGGCAAAACATTGGCGTATCTTCTGCTCATGGCCTTCAGCCTTCCCTCCTTGAGTATAAAAAGGCTGGAGAATGAACAGTGTGAATCTTCGGACCGGCGGGGGAGGAAATTCTCCGTCTTCAGCGCACCGTCCGTTTGCTGCACGAGTTTGCCGATCACATCGGGGATGGTCATCCTGTCTTCGTCTTTCGGTGCGGCAGGATAGCGGCCGATGTAGCTTATGGGCTGAAAGTGGACCCCCCTTACGGTGGGTATCCAACCCTGGGCAAAACGGATGATAGCCCCGAGTTCGTGGTCGTTTACGCCGGGCTTCACGGTGGGGATCAGGAGCACCCCGATCCCTGTTCCGGCGCAGTTCTCTATTGCCTTCACCTTCAGGTCAAAGAGGCCCCTGCCGCGCATATACCGGTATACCTCATCCGTCACGCCGTCGAACTGGAGATAGATGGTCCCGGCGCCTGCATCCGCAAGTCTCCGAAGGTAATCGGGCTCGCGGGCTATCCTGACCCCGTTGCTGTTGATCATGATGTGGTGAAAGCCCATTTTCTTTCCCATGGCTACAATCTCGGGCAGGTCGTCTCTCATGGTGGGTTCGCCGCCGCTTAACTGGATGATCGGGGTTCCGGTCATCTTTAAGACGGTCCCGTACATCTGCTCGATTATCGACATATCCGGTTCGCCGCCGCTCGCGCAATCGGTGTCGGCAAAGCAGACCGGGCATCCCAGATCACACCGCTGGGTGACCTCCATTACCATGGTACAGGCGTTTGCCCTGTGTCCGCCGCAAAGACCGCAGTCAAAGGGACACCCTTTGTCCGCCGGTGCTACGCACTCCAGCGGCCCTACCGCCTTCTGGCTGTTTTTTGCCCAATCCAGATAGCTTGCGCCGTCGCCGCGCCAGATCAGCGTCCTGAAACTGCCGTGCTCGGGACATGTCTTTTCAAGATAGACGTTGCCCTGCCTGTCTACCCTCTGAGCCGGTATCCTCTGTAAACACTCAGGACAGAGACTCAGGGTCTCCCCGATTATTTCACTCATGTAGCGTGTATCTCCTTAACGCACACACCCCTCTGCAATACCCCGGTGGGAATGCAGGGCAAGTGTCTGGCGGTTCAATATCGTGGTTTTGTTACCCGTATGAGCGCGTAGCCCGGTTTGCCCGATGCGGCGGTCTTCCTGTTCGGTTCGATGCGGCAGAGGCTTTCCGTCCCTTCTTTCCGGGACGTACAGCATAGTTCAGAGGAAAGGGTCTGTAAAAATTCCTCCAGGCCTCCGAACGACAGCGCCATCTGGTAACCTATCTTTTTCAGTGCCTTTGAGTGGTCCTCTGTGTATGCATCGTATAGTCCGCTTTCCTTGAATATCTCAATGTATTCCGCCACAGATACGGCCCCGCCGATGCAGGGAAGCGTCAGCCCGGTACTGGCAGCCGTGTTGTCCGGCAGACTACCGTCGTCAACGGTCTTCAGGACGATATCGGTAATAACCAGCCTGCCGCCCGGTTTCAGGACGCGGGCTATCTCCGATGCCGCCTTCCTCTTTGCCGGAAGGACGGAGAATGAACATTCCGACAGCACTACATCGAATACGCCGTCTGCAAAAGGCAAGACCTCGGCGTCGGAAACCAAAAAGGAAAACCCGGTGTCGAAGTTTTTTTCTTTCGTCCCGGCCGTTGCCCGCGCAATTTTCGGGAATGAAAGGTCTATCCCTACTCCGCGGCAGCCAAACTCCTTTGCCAGCAAGAAGATGCTTTCGCCTTTTCCGCAGGCGATATCAAGGACTGTGCAGTGTTTATCGACCTGCGCCGTCTCAAGGGCCCTTTTCGTTAATTGCAATCCCCCTGGATGCAAGACATCCTTGAGGAGATCGAAAAAGGTCTCCGTCTCATAGACCGCAACAACCGATTTCTTGAACATACGGCTGTCGTCGGCCCCGGTCCTTTCATTTGTCTTCAATCTTCTTTTCTCCCTCGGCCAACTTACCGATTGCAAGGTCCTCGGGTATATATCCTTCGCCACATCCGGGGCATATAAGTCCGACCGCGGCAGCATCGATCTCAAGGTACATGAGCTTTATTTCGCCTTCATTCATCTTTTCTTTACATTTAAAGCAGTGCCAGTCTCCCATTGCGCTCACTCCTTTACGATCTCGGATTTATGGAAATAGGCCGTGTGAACCTGGTAGCCTTCCGGTACAGGCGAATATTCCACATAAAACGTTGCGTTGGCTGTTTGCAGTTTTGCCAGATATCGCTCACTATCAGGTTGATAAAGTTTTACTCCTGTTGCTTCAGCCTCGGCAATGACCTGCTTTACGTCCTGGTCAAGTATGTGTCTCTCATCGAGGAGCGCCGTCACGCGCTCATCCTTTATAATCACAATATCCGTACTCATTGATCGCCTCCTCAATCCTCAGAGTGCCCTTTTGAGCTCTTTCCAGTATGGCTCCCTTAACGCCTTCTTGTCGATCTTGCCGAGCGACGTCTGAGGAAATTCTCTGCGGAACTCTATCAGCTTAGGACATTTATATCCCGCAATATGCTTACGGCAGTGTGCAACCAGCTCTTCTTGTGTAATCTCTTTTCCTTCTTTCGCGATAATAAGGGCCGCTACCGCTTCGCCCCATTTTTCATCAGGCACACCTATGACTGCCGCCCCTGCGACGGCGGGGTGCAGATAAAGGACGTCCTCGACCTCTTTGGAATATACGTTTTCCCCTCCGGTCTTGATCATGTCCTTTTTCCGATCCACATAATACAGGTATCCGTCTTTATCTGTCTTGCAGATGTCGCCGGTATGCTGCCAGCCTCCCCTAAGGGACCATGCGCTTTCTTCAGGCTTATTCCAGTAACCCTTCATCACGCCTTCGCCGCGAACGCATAGCTCTCCCGCCTCGTCGGCAGGCAGTTCATTGTCCTGCTCATCAACGATCTTGATGCGCATGTGTATACTTGCCCGGCCCGCCGAGGCAAGCTTCTCGGGAAAATTGTCTATACACTCATCAAGGTGCATGCCTGTAAATATCCCGCACTCTGTCTGGCCGCCTGCATTGCAAACCCGGATACCGGGGAAGAGCTCGAGCAGCCTTCTCAAATGGGGCTCAGGCAGGACGGCAGCACCTGCCAGAATGATCCTGAGGGAACTGAGATCATATTTTTTTGCCTCTACATCGGGATGCGTTATAATGCCCGGGATCAACTGCGACATCCACATGCTCGCCGTTACCTTCTCCTGCTCGATCGTCTTAAGCATCTCGTCGACGTTGTATTTTTTCTGTACCACAAAGGTATTGCCGAGGATGAAGCTGAAGAACAGGGGCCATGCACCCCCTGTGTGGAAAAGCGGGGAAATGACCATAAAGACGTCGCCATAGGTAAACCCGCATTCCACGATCCAGACCACTGCACAGCTAAGAAGATTCCTGTGGGTCAGTACGGTAAGTTTGGGAACACCGGTTGTCCCTCCCGTATGCATCAGGCAGAAGATATCTTCCATCGCTATCTCAACGCCGGGGTCGGTGGCGGGTGCGGAGGCAAGCAGGTCTTCGTAGCCGCGCATCCCGTCTGCCGTATTGCCTACGCATATATACTGCTCAACGCTTTTCAGTTCAGGCCGGACCGATTGGATCAGGTCAACATATTTGTCCTGTACGATCAGTATGCGGGCGCCTGATTCGTTGATGAGGTGAACAACCTCGGGCGGGGCAAAACGGAAACTCAACGGCGTTGCCACGCCTCCCGCCTTTCCTATGCCGAAATACATTTCGGGGTATTCGAAACAATTCTCCGCCAATATGGCTACCCTGTCCCCCTTTTTCAGACCTGCGGCCATCAGGCCGTTTGCCAGCCGGTATGACCTCTCCTTCAGTTCGATAAAGGTACAGCTTCTGTCTCCCGGTACTATAATCGCTGTTTTGGTTGGGTAATGGCGTGCATTTTTTTCTAAATAATCGGGTATAGTCATGTTATCCTCATGAGTTGGTTTTATCTGACATCGGCTTCAATATGGGGAATGTCACCGGTTCTGTCGTTAAATCCATGCCGTCCTTGTTCATTTTTATCATGATGTGTTTAAGCCACTCATCGCGCGCTTCAGGGAAATCCGATCGCTGGTGAAGCCCCCGGCTCTCTTCCCGCATGAGGGCGGCCCTCATGCTCATTTCAGCGGTATCAAGCATATTCTTTACTTCAAGCGCCTCCGCCCATTCCAGATTGAACCTCTCTGTTTTTGCCGACACATAGAGCCTCGGGAGTTCTTCCTCCCTTATCCTGACCAGTTCCTTCAGGCTTCCCGTGAGTTCATCCTTGTTCCGGTCGTACACCATGTTGCGCGACATAAGACCGCGGATCGCTTCCTTCACTTTGAACGGTCTCACCCCGTCCTGACGCATAAACGGGGCAGCTGCCTCGGAGCATACCGTTTCGATCCGGGTATCGTCTACAGACGGCATCTCAATGCTTTTGGCCTTCTGCGCAGCTTCCTTTCCGGCAACATAGCCCATCGCCATGCAGAAGGGCAGGGCGTTCCCGGCTAACCGGTCTGCGCCGTCCTTTCCACCCGAACCGACTTCGCCCACTGCATACAGACCAGGCAGGCTCGTTTCACAACGTTCGTTAATCCAGCACCCGCCCTGTACATAATGGGCTGCAGGTCCGATCTCTATAGCATCCTCGTGAATGTCAACCCCGGCTTCCTTCAAGCCCTGCATGTACGGGTTATCTTTAAGGTCTTCAAGGAAGATATTAATAAGGTTTCTCGGCAGGTGCCTGAAAGAAAGATAGGCGCCGCCGTGTGCAGACCCTCGTCCCTCTTTAACCTCTCTGTGGATGGCCCTCGACATGGCCTCCCTTGTGGCGAAGTCTTTCTCAACGGGAAAATATCTCTCCATAAATCTCTCGCCGATCGCGTTATAGAATACTCCCCGCAGTCTCCAGAGCAAGGTGTAAGGGTAATTATCCCGGTACACTGTTTGAGGCCACAGCGTCGCTGCAGGGAAGAACTGTACGAACTCCATGTCCATCATACGTGCGCCGGCCCGGTAAGCCATGCCGTGACCGTCTCCGGTAAGGGTAGGGTTGGCCGTCGTAAAATCATACAAGGCCATAAACCCGCCCGTTGCCAGGATGGTCGCCTTGGCCTGGATCGCCACGAACTCTCCGCTCCTGACGTCCAGCCCCACTGCCCCGGTAATCGTCTCGCCGCTGTTTATCAGGTCCACTATAAAGATGTCGTTGAGTACATTGATCTCTTTATACGATTTTACCTGGCGAGGGAGGACCTTCCGGTATTCCCCGCCCAGGGACTCACCTATAATGCTGTGGCTCATCGACCTCGGATATGTCTCGCCCGGTAATCTGATCTGAATGTATTTCCCATCCTTTTTGGCAAACCGTGCGCCCCATTTCACAAGGTCTCTCACCGTATCCGGTGCAAGCCTTAAAAAGGCCTCTGCCAGGGCCTGGTTGTTCAGGTACTTACCGGCCTTGATAGTATCTTCCACGTGCTGTTCTATGCTATCCGGAGGATAAAGGGCTGCCTGATAGCCTCCTCCGGCCATCCAGACCGCTGCCCCGTCTTTGCCGACCTGCCCTTTATTCGCGAGCACTACGTCGACGTGTTGTCCGGCTGCCTCTATCGCAGCCCTGATGCCGGCTATCCCTCCTCCAATTATCAAAACATCGGTTGTTATGGTTTTCTTCAGCATCTTTCACCTCACCTCTCCGCGAATTTGCATGCGTATAGCGCCGTTCGGGCAAAAGGTAACGCATTGAGCGCACGTCCGCCCGCAACAGCTTCCGGGATCGGTGACCACCGCCCGTCCTTTGCCGTCAATCTTTTTTATGTCAAGCACCTTTACGGGACAGATAAGAACACAGTCGCGGCACGCAGTACATTTTTCCGGATCGACAATAATCTCTGTGGACGGTGTGCCCCATTCCTCGTTTTGTGTATTTTCCCTGTCGAAGTCCACGGCGAGGTCCTTCAGAATTGCGAACTTGTGATGGGGATCGACGGTCATTTGTTCCTTCAGGATCTTTTTGCAACCGAGGGCCGGCTCCCCGTTGACCTTCACGGCACAGGCCCCGCATCTCTCAAAAGTGGGACCGGAGCACCCGAACCTGAACGATAAAGAGGCGTCATGCTCTTCGTAAATGTACCTCAGGGCGTCAAGGACAGTCCCCTGGAGCGGAACCCTGTAGGTTTCGTAACGCGCCTTCGCGTCTTTCTCAGGATTAAACCTGAATACCTTGATCTCTGTCATCCTGATTGTTTCCTTCTCCACACATACCTCCTTATCAATTTGCTGAGGCCCTTAAGCGGGCGCATATAAACATGCCATAAATTTACACCGTCCGGTCAGCCCATAGTTTTCGGAAGGATCAAGCTGATAGACGGAAAAAAGAACAATACGAACAAACCCGCGACCAGCGCAATCAGGTAGGGCATAGTACCTCTGAAGATTACCTCCAGGGGTTTTTTCGTTACCCCGCCCAATACATAGACATTCATGCCCACGGGCGGCGTGATCAGCGATATCTCGCTGGTTACCACGTGGAGCACCCCGAACCACAGCGGGTCAAAACCGAGATCGCGGACAACGGGAAATACGATGGGCAAGGTAAGGATTGCCAGGGGCATCGAGTCGATGAAGCAACCAAGCGGTATATAAGCCAGAAGGATGACGGCAATGATGCCTTTCGGCGATAAGGGCAGGTGTGACAGGGCTTCCATCGCAGCTTCAGCGATCCCGCTGAGTCCGAGGAATGTATTGAATACCTTTGTGCCGATAAAGATCGTCAGTATCATACAGGAGGTTATTACCGTGTCTTTCAGGGCATCGAGGAGGTCCTTCCACGTGAGCCTCCTCTGGAAAAGAAGTATTATAAATACCAGAAAGGCGCCCATGCCGGCGGCCTCAGTGGGAGTGAAAAGGCCCGTATAGATACCGCCGATAATCAATGTAAAGATCGCTACGGACCACCAGATCCCTTTTAGACTTCTGAAGCGTTCCCTCCATGGAAAAGAAGGGCCGCTCGGACCCAGCTTCGGATTGATCCAGCACTTGACGGAAACGGTAGCCATGAAGGCAAAGGTCAACAAAATTCCGGGCAGAATACCCGCGACGAACAGAGGCCCTACAGGCACCTGGCATATATAGCCGTATACTATAAAGGCAATGCTCGGAGGTATGAGGATCCCCAGCGTCCCCGCAGAAGCAATAGCCCCGGATGCAAGCTTATCGTCATATTTGAACCGTTCCATCTCGGGCATGGCTATGGGCGCCATGGTGGCCACCGATGCCATACTTGACCCTGTACAGGCGGCAAAAAAGGCGAGGGTTACCACTGTGGCATGTGCGAGGCCGCCCCTGAAACGGCCGAGCCAGATGTACCCGGCAGCATAAAGTTCCTTGCTCAGGCCGCTGCCGTATACAAGGCGCCCCATGAAGATAAACAACGGAATTGCTACTAATATATAATTGCTGCCTTCAATAAACGAGCTCGTGCCGAGCAGCGTCAGGGCAGATTCGAAATTCCGATAGAGGGTAATGCCGACGGCCCCTGCCGCAAAGAAGGTAAAGGCCACGGGAAGCCCAAGGAGCAGCAGCAGCAGAAAGATCCCTATTGTCAGGAGGGCTATACTCATTATTTTTCTCCTTTTTCCAGGTTATGGCCGGCTACAAGTACGCATACTTGGACAAGGAGCACAATAGAACTTATAAAGGCCCCTATGGGTACGGCGATCTGAAAGGGGTAGAGGGGGACGTCCAAGATGTTCACGACTTCAGCCTGTTCCTTAGACCTTCTGACCATCTCGAGACCTTGCCAGGTAATGGAAGCGAAGATACCCATGGCTACGAGATGCATCAATATGTCCGTGGCCCTCTTTATGGCGGCTGACAGCCTGTCCGTAAAAAATCTAACACTGACATGCGATGATATACTTATTGTAAGCGGCCATGCCAGACAGATGATCCATAGTTGCGTCAGTTCACTCATCTGATAACCGCCGGAAATAGGCCGGCCAAAAAACCGGCCTATAACGTCTACGGCAGTCAGAAACATTAGCGCCATCATGAGCAGCATGGCAAAGGCAAAAGGGATTTTCGCTACGAACTTGTACCAACGCTCAAGCATCTCCCATGGGTTGTTACTTTTCGGGGACTTCATAGGCATACCACCTCGCGCTTAAGGCATACAGATCACTCAGACTTTCCCGGATCACTTCGGCAGCACAAAAGGCTCCGTGTTGTAATACTTCTTAAGCGTCTCGCTGTAAGTCTTGGCAGCTTCTTTTATCGGATAGCCCTGGGCAGCATACTTGTCTAAGTATTGTTTAACCGGTTCGGCCATGGCATCCTTGATCTTCTGGAGATCACCGGGCTGCATATCGTAGATTTTAGGCTTGTATTTCTCTATCGTTCTTTTGCCGAGCTGATCAAAGGAGCTTCCTGCCAGCATCCCCCATTTTTCCCCATTCTTATCGAATATGGCCTTTGCATTGGCCGGAAGTTTATCCCAGGAGCCTTTATTCATAATAACACAAAAACTTAAGGAAAGCGCCCCTATCCTGGTGACCTCGTTGCATACGGAGTAGAGGCTGAATACCTCAAGGACGTCGATGGATGTAAAGGTGCCGTCGATGACGCCCCTTTCCATGGCCGTATAGACCTCAGGCATAGGGATCGCAACGGGAACAGCACCAAGCTTTTTCATCAGGTTTGCCCCGGCGACGTTCGCCACCCTGATCTTCTTTCCTTTCAGTTCCTCGATGCTTGTTGCAGCCTTGACGCCCTTCCTCCACAGGATATGACAGGGTGAACCGCTCCATACAAAGAGAAGTTTTACGTTCTGGTATTCCTTTTGGAGGTATCCCTTCTTCATAACCTCCACTAAACCTTTGGTCAGGGCCTCGGCTGACGGACCCTGTGCGAAGGCGACCATATCGGTAATGGGAAAACGCCCGGGGGTAAAACCCACGTTGATGTAAGAGATATCTGCAAGTCCCTTCAGGGCGATCTCGTAATGCTCCTTTGCCTTACCGAGCGCCTCCGCATAATGTATTTTCACGGCTACAGCGCCACCGGTACCCTCCTCTATGTCCTTTACCATCTGATTTATGGCAGGAGCTGCGGCTGATTTCTCCGAATCCCAGCTTGAGAAAGACAGGGTAGATTTGGGAGCCCCCGTAGCCGGCAACCCGGACAGGCCGATTATCAGCAATCCGATCACTAAACTTTTTACGCCAAGCGTTAAGACACCATAAGCCTTTCTTCGTCCTTTCATATCCATTTCCTCCGTAATGTTTATTTGGTTAGGCATCTGATATTATATTGTTATTGGTCCCTTTTTGAAAATCGAAATTTCAACATACTGAAATCATTTCAATTAAGATAAAAATAGACTAACAATCACAGTATTGCTTGTCAAGATAAAATTATACAAGGTTGTAAGATTTTTTTTGTGTTTTCCATGAAAAAGTTTACACGTGCATGTGGCGAGGATGTTACGGTCTATTTTATTGAATATGCAATGCGGTGCATTAAGCAATTATTACACTGTAAGTACGGTGCGGTAATTATATTGATCCCGTCATCCGGTTGTATTCCTCCATCTTCCAGCATGAACGAAAGAACGGACAATCCCTGCATTTGTCAGCCTCATTCTTTTTGATCAGGTATTCTTTACCCGGCACGTTGTGTACATTATTCTCCATCATCCCGGCGATACACGGGGGTGTCTGTGATTTGCAGCCGTGCCTGTTGTCGCAGTTGATGCAGTATCCCTTATCAACACCCATAAACCCGTAAGCCGTGACCGGCTCTTCCACTATTAGGATAAGCATCGGTGTCGAACGTTTCCCCGCAAACACGCTGAACGAAGGCGGTGAATAGTCGATAGTGAATAGTGAATAGCAAGGAACCAAAAAGAGACAATTCTTTGAGGGGGGTTATCTCTCCGCCCTCCGCTCTTTGCTGCCTTTCCCGCCTCACGACGGTTTGCTAAAGGAAAGCCATACACCATGCTCGCCCAAAAGAAATTTGGGATAAAAGTTGTTGTAAAATGGTAAAAACCGCTTGAAAATTGAAAAGCGGAGGCATATTGGAGACATTGTTTGGAATAATGACCGGCATCGGACTGAGTGCAGCGTGCGGTTTCAGGATCTTCGTTCCACCGCTTATTATGAACCTTGCTGCGCTCTCCGGGCATCCCCTGTGACGCCTGGCTTTGAGTGGATTGGAGGTTATTCAGCGACAATTACATTCGGCACTCCAACGGCCCCTGAAGT
>MVRS01000070.1 GCA_002067975.1 Syntrophorhabdus sp. PtaU1.Bin058 | reverse complement strand
ATGTCCGATCGTTCCGATGTTCACGTGGGGTTTTGTCCTCTCAAACTTTTTCTTAGCCATAGAGAACCTCCGTTTTTATATTTATGGAGCCTACGAGCGGGATTGAACCGCTGGCCTCGTCCTTACCAAGGACGTGCTCTACCGACTGAGCTACGTAGGCGCCTGGAGCATGCAATGCCTTAATAATCCTCTCTGATTTATGGAGCGGGCACGATTTCACCCGCTCTGGTTTTTGGAGCGGGAAACGGGACTCGAACCCGCGACCCTCAGCTTGGAAGGCTGATGCTCTAACCAACTGAGCTACTCCCGCACCCATTTCTGGTTTATCCGGTTCATTCAGTTCATCTCGCTCTTCCGGTATATGCATACTATAAGCCATCAGATGCGAACCTCTCCTTCCGCCTTGAGCAGGCTCATCGCCTGCCCTCGGACCTCAGTTCCTCGCTATTCTCTGCTCCCAGTGCTTTACACGTGGAGCCCATGCCCTCATTAGTGGTGGAGAGGGGAGGGATCGAACCTCCGAAGGACTTCGCCAACAGATTTACAGTCTGCCCCCTTTGGCCACTCGGGAACCTCTCCTTTTAGCTGGTGATGGGACTCGAACCCGCAACCTGCTGATTACAAATCAGCTGCTCTGCCGATTGAGCTACACCAGCAAATCTCATATTATAGTACAAGAAACTTACCAAAATCAATATGATAAACGTAAATAAATATAACATTTTTCGTTTTATGTCAATATTTTCTTCGCAATTCTTCACCTAATTTCTGTCCTTGTGTTTCAATACATATTGACATTATCATAAAAATATAGTTATATTAACACGTTTTTTTATAAATATTAAGGAGGTGATGCCGTTATGGTATGTGATAACGTAAAACCCGGGGTTGAGTGCATCTTCATGAAAAAGACCGGGTGTTCTTACAATGGCGGGAAGTGTTACACAATAGTAGAGAGCTGTGAAGGTTGTTCGAGGATACTTGAGTTTGAAACCGGCAGGTATTGTGCAAGTTTTCCCTACCCAGCCCAGAGATGGCAAAAAGGCACCTGCTCCATGTCGTCCCATGTAAAAAAGACCTCTGTGGAAGAACAGAAGATAAATCCATTGAAGGCGTCGAAGAGAAACGCAGGGAAGAAGTAGCCTTTTGTCCATACGGGTTCGCAGTTTAAGGACCTTTCGCTGATATATGCATTTTTTGACCGGCAGATAGTCAGTCGGTACCGGGAAGGTGTGTCCACGAAATATTTGACATTCATTGAGAATGAATGATAAAAAAGACAAATAATAAAGAGGAGGGCTGTTCTTGAGAAAAAATAAATCGGCGATAAAAAGAGCAAAACAATCTGAGGAGAAAAGGCTCAGAAATTCTCACGTAAAGACCACAATGAAGACCCAGGTAAAAAAGACATTGGCTGCGATAGGGACAAAAGACAAGGAAAACCTGGATATGCTCTTCGTCAAGGCCGTTTCCCAGATAAACAAGGCTGCATCGAAAGGCGTCATTCATAAGAACAACGCTGCGCGGAAGATATCGAGGTTAACAAAAAGGCTTAACAGCGCAACACAGGCAAAGGGTTAAGGATCTCAATAATCGACAAGCAAGACAGCGGAAAATCGTCTCGCCAGCCTGCTCGATAGTCTTTGCAGGGCCTCCCGCTTGTTATAATCCTCAGCAGTAATGTCGTCAACCCTGTATGTTTCCGTATCCGACAACTGCCACCGCCTCATAAAGGTGCCGTTCTTTCTGTAAAGGGCAAGCTCAAGGTCAACACTGATCCATTTTTCGATTACAACCCCTCCGCCGCTCAATGAGGTCGGCGATGTAGTGATCTTCTTGATGTTCCCCTGTAAATACGCATCTGAACGGTCTTTATTTATCGTGAAAAGGTTCGTCGAGAGAAGCTCCTTCGAAAAGGCATCGGTCACGTATAAAGAGGCATGAGGCTCATAGGTCGAATTCTTGAATACGGAGATATAAACAGAGGTAATATCTCCTCCCGATATCCCCTTTTCCCGCACCATCTCGTATCCGCAGGAATTGACCAGCATAAGGGTCAGTAAGGCGAACAACAGGCTCACAAAAAATGATTTATATATTCTTTTATCCATCATCCTCATCTCTTTCCTCAAGAACAGACTATATTGACCAGCTTATTCGGCACTACGATGGTCTTTCTGATCTCCCTGCCCTCGATATGTTTTTTCACCTTTTCTAAGGAAAAGACGGTCTCTTTCAGGCTTGCCTCTTCGAGATCGCGCTCCACCGAACAGGTGTCTCTCAGCTTGCCGTTGATCTGCACCGCAATCGTTACCCGGTCTTCCTGCACGTACAATTCGTTATAGACCGGCCAGTTGCTGACCGCATCCGATCCGCTGCCGATCATCTCCTGTAATTCGGAACTGATATGGGGGACAAAGGGGAAAAGCAATACCAGGGCCGTTTCTATGGCACCCCTCAGCAACTCCCGGGCCTCCCTGTCTTGCCGCTCCTTTTCAATGTATCTGTATATGGCGTTCACGAGTTCCATGATGCTCGCTATGGCAGTATTCAGGTGAAATCGCTCAACGTCGTCCGTCACCTTCTTGATCGTCTTGTGTATCCTGTGGGTTAGTTCCCTGAGGTCGCCGTCATTCCCCTGCGGTTCATAGACCGGCTCGACATTGCTCAGCTTCTCAACGTGCTCGGCAACAAGCCTCCAGACCCGCTGGAGAAAACGCGCGCTTCCTTCCACTCCCTGATCGCTCCAGTCAAGGTCCTTTTCCGGCGGCGACGCGAAGAGGCAGAAAAGCCTTGCCGTATCGGCGCCGTATTTTTCTATCAGGTAATCGGGGTCAACGACGTTGCCCTTCGATTTGCTCATCTTTGCCCCGTCCTTGATGACCATCCCCTGTGTAAGGAGGTTCTCGAAGGGTTCTTTTACCTCCACGAGACCGAGCCCGTTGAGGACCCTATTAAAGAACCGCGAGTACAGGAGATGGAGAACGGCGTGCTCGACGCCGCCGATGTACTGGTCCACGGGCATCCAGTAATCTACCCGTTGCCGGTCGAGGGGGCCTTCCTTATAATCGGCACAGGCATACTTGAGGAAATACCAGGAAGACTCGACAAAGGTGTCCATCGTGTCCGTCTCGCGCCGTGCATCCCCTTTACATGAAGGGCACGTTGTCCTGTAGAACTCCGGATATTCGGCCAGCGGCGACCGCCCGATCACCGTGACCCCAAGGTCAAGGGGCAGTCTGACCGGCAGGTCTTCATACGGGACCGGCACGACCCCGCAGCGATCGCAGTAAACAACCGGGATCGGCGCCCCCCAGTATCTCTGCCTCGATATGCCCCAATCCTTCAACCGGTAGTTGACCATCCTTCTTCCGAAGCCCTTCTCTTCGAGATAGTCGATGATGACCGGGATCGCCTCCCTGTTGTTCCTCCCGTTGAAATGCTCCGAGTTGACCATCACGCCGTCGTCCACATAGGCCTCCGTCATCTCCCGGGGGTCCAGGGTCCTGCCTTCGGGCGATATGGTGACGATGACCGGCAGGTCGTACTCCTTTGCAAACTCGAAGTCTCGCTGGTCGTGCGCCGGCACGGCCATGATCGCGCCTGTGCCGTACTCCATGAGGACGAAATTCCCGATGTACACCGGTATCTTCGCGCCGTTCAACGGGTTTACGGCGTAACGCCCGGTAAAGACGCCTTCCTTTTCAGTGCTGATCTCACCCCTGAAGCTCCGGTCCTGCGCCTTCACCTTCTCTATAAAAGATGATACCTCCTTCTCCTGGGAGGTCCCCTGCGCGAGCTTGAACGAGAGCGGGTGCTCCGGCGCAAGCACCATGAAGGTCACGCCGTAGAGCGTGTCGGGCCGTGTGGTAAAGATCGTCATGTCCGTCCCGTCTTCCAGCCTGAAATCAACCTCAACGCCGTGGCTCTTGCCGATCCAGTTCTTCTGCATGTGGAGGACCTTCTCGGGCCATCCGGGCAGTTTGTCGCAATACTCGTAGAGCTCGTCGGCGTATTTCGTTATGGCAAAGAACCACTGCGTCAGCTCCTTCTGGACCACCTCCTCGCCGCACCTCCAGCACGCCCCACCTTCTACCTGCTCATTGGCAAGTACGGTCCGGCATTTTGTGCAATAATTGACCGGCGAGTTCTTCCTGTACACGAGCCCCCTCTCGAACATCTTGAGGAACATCCACTGTTCCCATCTATAATAATCGACGTCGCACGTGGCTATCTCCCGGTCCCAGTCATAACTGAACCCGAGCCTCTTCAACTGTGTGCGCATGTAGGCAATGTTCTCGTAGGTCCACGTTGCAGGGTGGACGTTGCGCTCTATCGCGGCATTCTCGGCAGGCATGCCGAAGGCATCCCAGCCCATAGGGTGGAGCACGTTGTAACCCCTCATCCTTTTATACCGCGCTATCACGTCGCCTATGGAATAATTCCGCACATGGCCCATGTGTATCTTACCCGATGGGTACGGGAACATCTCAAGGAGATAATATTTTTTCTTCGCACCGGCTTCGTCGACCTTAAAGGTCTTATTCCTCTCCCAGACGGTCTGCCACTTTTCTTCTATGACATGCGGTTCGTAGGGCTTCATAGCAACTCCTGATATATAACGGCCTGCAATTCACTGTTTATCGAGCATCGCCCGTATCCTGAGCCGCAGGGCATTGAGTCTTATAAAACCTCCGGCATCCTGCTGATTATAGACGGCATCCCTGTCGAAGGTCGCAAAATCTTTCATGTACAACGATCTGTCTGATTTCCTTCCCGCTGCAACGCAACTGCCTTTATAGAGTTTTATCCTTACCGTTCCCGTCACGTTCTTCTGGGTTTCGTCGACAAAGGCCCTTATGGCATTCATCTCCGGCGAGTACCAGAACCCGTAATAGATAAGCTCGGAGATCTTCGGGACGAGACTGTCCCGTATATGCATGACCTCCCTGTCCATTGTAATCGACTCCATCGCCCTGTGGGCAATATGGAGGATCGTGCATCCCGGCGTCTCATAGACCCCTCTCGATTTCATGCCCACAAAGCGGTTCTCAACGATATCGAACCTCCCTACGCCGTTCTCGCCTCCTGCCTTATTCAAAAAGGCTACGATCTCAAAGGGCGACATTGCCTTGCCGTCTATCTTTACAGGGACACCGTCCCGGAAATCGATCTCGATATAGCGCGGCTTGTCCGGCGCCTTTTCAGGCGAAACGGTGGTGAGGAACATATCTTCATTGGGTTCCATCCAGGGGTCCTCAAGGATCCCGCCCTCGTAGCTGATATGCATAAGGTTCCTGTCCATGCTGTAAGGCTTGGCCTTGCTGACAGGCACATCGATCCCGTGTTTCTGTGCATAATCGATAAGCTCTTCCCTTGAGGCGAAGCTCCATTCTCTCCAGGGGGCGATGATCCTGATGCCCGGCTCAAATGCATAGTACGTGAGCTCGAACCGCACCTGGTCGTTGCCCTTCCCCGTTGAGCCGTGGGAAACCGCATCGGCATTTTCCATCCTCGCGATCTCGATCTGTCTTTTTGCGATGAGCGGCCTGGCGATCGACGTCCCCATGAGGTACCCGCCTTCATACACGGCATTGGCCTTAATTGCGAAAAATATGAAGTCCCTTGCGAACTCCTCCCTCAGGTCTTCGATGTATACCTTCGAAGCGCCTGTCTTCAGCGCCTTTTCCTCAAGCCCTGCAAGCTCCTCGGCCTGCCCGACATCAGCGGCATATGCGATCACCTCGCAGCCATACTCTTCTTTGAGCCACTTGACTATAATCGACGTATCAAGACCGCCTGAATATGCAAGGACAACCTTCTTTACTGCTCCCATCATCAAACCTCCTCACAATACAACTGATAGTTCATAGTAAAAATTATTAAAGACTGACACATGAAAAGAGGAATGGAAAATGTTTAAAACCTTTCACCTTTTACCTTTCACTTTTCACATTTTTTCTGTCAGTTATCAGCCACTCCAGCAGTGCCTTCTGCACGTGGAGCCTGTTCTCTGCCTGTGTGAATATCACATCATGGTATTTCTCAAACACCTCTTCCGAGATCTCCTCGCCCCGGTAGGCCGGCAGGCAGTGCATAACGATCGCACCTTTTTTCGCCGGCTTCAACAATTTCTCGTCGATCCTATAGCCGGCAAAAACGCGCCTGCGCCTTTTCTTCTCGCTTTCCTGGCCCATGCTTACCCAGACATCGGTATAGATAACGTCAGCGCCTTTCACGGCCTCGTAAGGGTCGGTCACGAGACGGAAGCGTTTGTTCCCTGCCGCCTTCTCCGTTAAGTTCTTTGCCGGTCTGTATCCTTCGGGCGTAGCAATGGCAAAATCCAGATCGAAAAGGATCGATGCCTCCAGCCAGGAATTGGCAACGTTATTTCCGTCACCGACGTATGCGATCCTGACATCCCTGAAGTCGCCCTTATATTCCTGCACCGTGAAGAGATCGGCGAGGATCTGGCACGGGTGGTAGAGGTCGGAAAGGCCGTTGATTACAGGGACTGCGGCCCACATGGCAAGCTCCTCTATAACATCCTGGAGATACGTCCGCGCCATAATCGCATCCACATACCTGCTCAGGACGCGGGCCGTATCCCTGACGGGTTCGCCCCTCCCTATCTGGGTCTCTCCGGGGCTTAAGAATACGGCATGGCCGCCAAGTTCACGCATGCCGACCTCAAAAGATAGCCGCGTACGGGTCGATGCCTTTTCAAAGATCATGGCGAGGCTTTTTCCTGCAAGCGGGAGACGGGTACGCCTGTCGGCCCTGTGTCTTTTCAGGTAACGCGCCCTCTTTAAGAGGTATTCGCCCTCCTTCATACTGATGTCGAGTAGTTTGGTAAAGTCCCTTTTCAACCCTTCTTCCTTTCAAAGATTCTATTTGCAATGTCGATGAAGATGTCAATCTCCTCCTTCTTCACGATCAGAGGCGGTACCAATCTCAGGATATTGCCTTTTGTGCAGTTGATGATTACGCCCTCCTGGAGAAATTCCTTAACCAGTTCGTTGCCGTCCGTGGAGATTTCAATGCCCCATATCAGTCCCATCCCCCTCACATCGACGATAAAGGGATACCTCTTTTTGAGCGACAGGAGTCCCTTGTGCAGGTATTTCCCTACCTCTTCACAATGTTTAATAATCCCGTCGTCAATCAGGGTATTGAGGGTTGTCGTGATCGCAGCGGCCCCCATCGGATTGCCGCCGAAGGTCGATGCATGTGTTCCCGGCTCAAAGGCCTCCATTACATGCCCCTTGCCGACAATGGCCCCCACGGGGAACCCGTTGCCCAGGGCCTTTGCGAGACTCATGATGTCGGGTTCCATGTCGTAATGTTCATAGGCAAAGAACTTTCCTGTCCTCCCTATCCCCGTCTGCACCTCGTCGATGATAAGGAGTATGTCCTTGCTCGCCGTCATATCGCGCAGTTTTTTCACGTATTCCTTTTTCGCCGGATATATGCCGCCTTCCGCCTGGATAAGCTCAAGCATCACGGCGCAGGTCTTTCCGCTCAGGTGTTCCGCAATCAGATCAATCCTGTTGAAGGGCACGCAGGTAAACCCCTCCAGCAGGGGCACAAATCCTTCATGGAACCTCGGCTGACCCGTTGCCGATACGGTGGCCATCGTTCTGCCGTGGAAGGAATTTTCCATGACGATGATCTCATGACGTTTCTCGCCGTATTTCTTCCAGGAATACCTGCGGGCAAGTTTTATGGCAGCCTCGTTCGCTTCAGCACCGCTGTTGCAGAAGAAGACCTTATCGCCGAAAGAGTGCTCCACAAGTATCTCGGCGGCCTTGATCTGAGGCTCGGTGTAGAAGAGGTTCGAGACGTGGAAGAGCTTCTTCGCCTGAGCGATAACCCCATCACATACATTCGGGTTGACATGGCCGAGGTTGCATACAGAGATACCTGCGAGAAAATCAAGATACCGCCTTCCGTCAAGGTCCCACAGCCAGCACCCTTCCCCTTTTGTGACGACAATGGGATACCTTGTATACGTGTTCGCAAGATATTGCTGGGCCTTCTTAATTAGTTTCTCCTGTATCATTGGTCACCTGTAATCTCAGTACCTACCCCCGCATCGGTAAACACCTCAAGGAGGATAGCGTGCGGGACCCTTCCGTCAAGGATGTGGGCCTCCCTGACGCCGCCCCGCAATGCATCGATACAACACTTTACCTTCGGGATCATACCGCCTGAAACGACTTTCCTGTCAATAAGCCTTTCTATTTCAGCACGCTTTAATGTGGAGATAAGCTTACCCTTCCTGTCGAGGACGCCTTCCACATCGGTAAGGAGGATAAACTTTTTGGCAGAGAGCGCCTTCGCAATGCTCCCGGCAGCGGTATCGGCATTGATGTTGTAGGAATTGCCGTCAACCCCGTCAGCCACAGGGGCTATAACGGGTATATACCCGTGGGCGCTGATGTCCTTAATGATCGCAACGTCCACCTTGATGATCTCTCCCACCAGTCCGATGTCTTTGCCTTTTACCTTTTTCGCGACAAGGAGCCTGCCGTCTTTGCCCGAAAGACCGATCGCCTTTCCTCCCATATCGTTGATGTTCTTTACGATCTCCTTATTGATAGAACCCGACAGGACCATCTCGACGACCTCAAGTGTCTTTTTATCGGTGACCCTGAGACCGTCAACAAACCTCGTCGGTATCGCCAGTTCGTCAAGGAGCCTGCCGATCATCGGCCCGCCGCCGTGGACTATGACGGGGTTTATCCCCACATACTTCAGGAGAGAAACGTCCTTTGCAAACTCCTTCTTCAGACCTTCCTCTTCCATAGCCGCCCCGCCGTACTTGATCACAAAGGTGGAGCCTGAAAATTTTTCGATGTAGGGAAGCGCTTCGAGTAATGTTTGTACCTTTAATTTTTCGCTCATAGCATGATCCTTCGGATCAGTTCGGAGCATACAAGTTCGGAGTTGCGAGTAAAAAATCTTTCTTTAGTCTCCGAACTCATTAACTCATCACTCATCACTTTATATTAAAGTATATACCTGCTGAGGTCTTCTTTCTCCAGAAATTCTCCGAGTTTTTCCCTCACGTAATTCTTTGTAATCGTAATGGTCCTCTTCTCCATGTCAGGCGCTGAGAACGATATGTCTTCAAGGAGCTTTTCCATCACCGTGTAAAGCCTTCTGGCCCCGATGTTCTCCGTCATCTCGTTGATCCTCTGCGCGATGTCCGTAATCTCCTCTATCGCCTCTTTCGCGAATTCGAGGTCGATCTCTTCCGTCTTGAGGAGGGCCTTATACTGTTTAACAAGGGCATTCTCCGGTTCGGTGATGATCCTGTAGAAATCCTCTTTCGTCAACGCGTCGAGTTCAACCCTTATGGGGAACCTCCCCTGCAGTTCCGGTATGAGATCGGAAGGTTTGGACATATGAAAGGCCCCTGCCGCTATGAAGAGGATATGGTCCGTTTTGACCATCCCGTATTTCGTCGTTACCGTCGTCCCTTCAACGATGGGCAATATGTCCCTCTGCACGCCCTCTCTCGATACATCAGGCCCATGGCCATGATCCCGGCTCGCTATCTTGTCGATCTCGTCGAGGAATATGATCCCCGATTGTTCGACCTTTTCCACGGCGTCCTTGGTAACCCTGTCCATATCGATGAGTTTTTTTGATTCCTCCTGGACTAAGTGCTCATATGCCTCGCCGACCTTCATCTTTCTTCTCTTCGTCTTTTTCGGGAGCATGTTCCCGAAGATATCCCTTATCTGCATGTCCATCTCTTCCATCCCCGATGCGGAAAAGATCTCTATCATGGGAAGCGCCCTGTCAGGCACCTCAAGTTCAACAAGCCTGTCCTTTAATTGACCGGCCTTCAGGCGGGTCCTCATCTTTTCCCTCGAGAGATCGGCTGCCTCCGGTTCATCCTGCGCATTGAGGATTTTCCGCGCAGGCAGCAATATGTCCAGCATCCTCTCCTCGGCTGCCTCCGCAGCCTTCTCCATGACAAGCGCCTGTTCTTCCTTTCTCACCATGTTGACGGCAAGCTCCGTCAGGTCCCGTATCATCGATTCAACGTCCCTTCCGACATAACCGACCTCTGTGAACTTTGTCGCCTCGATCTTCAGAAAGGGCGCATTCGCGAGCTTCGCAAGACGCCTCGCGATCTCCGTCTTGCCTACGCCCGTGGGACCGATCATGATGATATTCTTCGGCGCTATCTCATCGCGAAGCTCTTTTGGGATCATCTGTCTTCTCCACCGGTTCCTGAGCGCCACCGAAACGGCCTTCTTTGCCTTATTCTGGCCTATGATAAACCTGTCGAGTTCCTCCATGATCTGCCCTGGTGTCAATGTCTTCACTTAAAGCTCCTCAATAACGAACCGGTCGTTCGTATAGATACATATCTCCGCTGCGATGGACATTGCTTCTTTCACAATGTCGGAGGCAGCGAGGTCTGTGTGTTTTATAAGCGCCTTTGCGGCGGCCTGCGCGTATGCCCCGCCCGAGCCGATTGCCGCAACGCCGTCATCGGGCTCGACAACGTCGCCCGTACCTGAAAGGATCAGCGTATGATCCCTGTCCGCCACTATCAGGAGCGCCTCAAGGCGTCTCAATAATCTATCCGTTCTCCAGTCTTTCGCAAGCTCAACAGCAGCCCTCGTGAGGTTCCCGTTGTACTGTTCGAGCTTCTTTTCAAAACGCTCAAAGAGGGTGAAGGCGTCTGCCGTGGCGCCTGCAAATCCGGCAATGCACTTGTCCTGATAGAGCCTTCTCACCTTCTTCGCCGTATGTTTTACTACTGTTGCCTGCATCGTCACCTGCCCGTCGCCGCCAATAGCAACCTTCCCTTTATGCCTGACACACAATACAGTTGTCGCTTCCATTTTACCTTCTTGGGTGGGATTTATCATATATCTCCATCAATTTGTCCATGGAGATATGGGTATATTTCTGCGTTGTCGAAAGCTTTGAGTGGCCAAGAAGCTCCTGGATGCTCCTCAGGTCCGCCCCGCTGTCGAGCAGATGTGTGGCAAATGAATGGCGTATGCCGTGGAGAGAGAGATTCTTGAAAAGCTGCGCCTTTAATTGATGCTTCTTCATGATCTTCAGCAAACCCCTGTATGACAACCTGCCGCCGCGCATATTGATAAAAAGCGGTTTACCCGGTACATCCTTGCCCATCTCCTTTACGGTAGTCTCATACTCCTCCAGGGCGCTCTTTGCCTTTTCACCGAAGGGCACTATGCGTTCTTTCCCGCCCTTACCCTTTATCTTTACCCACATCCCGTCGAGATGAACGTCATCCATATTCAGGTTGAGGACCTCCTGTGCCCTCGTACCCGTTGAATACATGAGTTCGAAGATGGCCCGGTTCCTCACGTTCAGCCACCCCTCCCTAGGAAGAAAATCGAGGAAGTGGAACATCTCATCGATCGTGTAGAACTTGGGAAGGTTCTTTTCGATCTTCGGGTTCTTTATGACCAGCGCGGTATTCTCCTCAGTGTAGCCCTTTCTCTTCATAAATTTGAAAAAGACCTTTATGGCCGAAACCTTCCGCGAAAGAGAAGACTTTTTCAGGTTTTTATAGATACTGACGATATAGGCCCTTATCGTATTGTGGTCTATCGTATCGTAAGAGCTTTTATCGATAAAGGCTATGAAGTCCTCAATATCGCCCCTGTATGCACGTTTTGTGTTATACGGGGCGCCTTTTTCCCGCTCGAGATATTTATAAAATTCCTTTGCGGCAGACTTTATGGCATGCTTATCCATAAGATAATTATTTTATAATTTTTTCCCAAATAATCAAGTAAATTCAAATAATTCGTGACACCTCCCGGCAGACCGGCAACAGCATTGCTATACCAGTGGACGTTAGAATCGACACTATTGTCGAACAGGACACACTCATTTCGACATTTTTTTCCTGTTGTTCCCTACCATGACTGCGAGCGAAAAACCTCATTAAACAATAATAACGGTTGCTTACAGATAAACACATGGTGTGGCACGGTCTTTGCTTTTTCAAAGGACATGGTCAAGGAACTGCTCAGGATAAATCAATGGGGACATGAAATGTTGAGCACCTCACTGATGAACATCGCAACGGGAAGGTACAGGGACGTTTTAGTCCAATCACAGTTAGCGCTCCTGTCGCAGCAGTCTTTATGGCTGTCTCTCCTTTTAATGCTCAGGCAGATGATCCTCGTATTCAAAAAGGAGTGGGGAACAAGACGATGCCGTAATTCACACGGGCAGGCGGCCCGTGGTGCCGGCAATATATTATTGCGAATGGAAGACATAACAAGCGAACCGTAAGTATTCAGTAATGTATCAGGAACCAAAGGGGCAAGACCTTCTTCATCCTCCCACCCCTCCTTTATCTTGCCCCTCCCTCCTTCTTAAACCGTATGAATAAACGCCATGAGGTGGAAAAAACCTGACACTTGATACTGGTCACTGGATGCTGGTTCAAACCAGTGACAAGCAACGAGTAACGAGGGACAAGGTTTTCACCTTCAACCTTTTACCTTCAACCTTTTACGCTTATTTATTTCTTTCTGAACACCAGCCGTATCGGTGCGCCGTGGAATCCGTACCTGTTCCTGAGGGAGTTTTCGAGATACCTTTTATAGTGTTCGGGGATAAGCCTCGGATGGCTTGAGAAGAGGATGAAGGTCGGCGGCAATGCCTTCGGCTGGCTGATATAGGATATCCTGGGACTCTTGCCCTGCTGGTGCGGAGGATGGAGCTTTTGCAGAAATTCTTCCAGTGCCCTGTTGAGTTCCTGTGTCTTTATCGTTCTTGTCAACTGACCGTATATCGCTACGTCGGTCGAGAGGATCTTTTCAATATTTTTCCCTGTCTTTGCAGAGACGAAGAGGATAGGTGCAAAGGAGACGTGGGGCATCTTCTCCAGCACCATGGCACCATACTCGTCCTGATTCGTTTTCCCTTCCACAAGGTCCCATTTGTTTATAATGATGCAGATGCCTTTTCCCCTGGCGGCAACGAGGTGCGCGATGCTGCCGTCCTGATGGCTCGCGCCCTCCCCGGCATCAATGACGAGATTGACAACCTGTGCCCTCTCAACGCTCTTAATGGCGCTCGAAACGGAATATTCTTCGATCTTTTTTGTAACCTTGCTCTTCTTACGAAGTCCCGCCGTATCTATAAGAATGATCTCTCGGTCCCTGAAGATCATCTTCGAATCAATGGCATCCCTCGTGGTACCGGGGACCTCGCTGACGATCATGCGGTCCGACCTGAGAAGTCTGTTGGTGATCGACGATTTGCCGGTATTCGGCCGTCCGATAAGGGCAATCTTCATCGCCGGAGATATATCAGTATCATCCACGGGCGCTTCATCTGCTGCGGCCGCTGATTTAACAACGTCTTCGAGCAGATCCTCAATGCCCGTACCGTGAAGGGCGCTGATGGGATAGAATTTTTCTATCCCGAGTTCATAAAACTCGAAGGCACTCAACTCCCTTTTCTGTGAATCGACCTTATTGACAATGTAAAAAACAGGTTTGTCGTACCTCCTCAGGGCCTTTGCAATATCTTTATCTTCGGGCAATATCCCTTCCCTCCCGTCAAGAAGGAAGAGGACTATCGAGGATTCCTGGATGGATCTCTGTATCTGCTTTTCGATGAGCGGCGAGAACCCGTCTTCCCTGAAGGGTTCAAATCCGCCGGTATCGATGAGTATAAACGTCTTCCCCCGATATTCAAACTCACCATAATTTCTGTCTCTCGTAACACCGGGCGTATCTTCGGTTATGGCCTTCCTGTAACCGAGCATCCGGTTGAAGAATGTCGATTTGCCGACATTCGGCCTGCCGACCACACTGATGACCTGCTTCATACCCTTTCCCGATAACGCAGCATAAGGCTGAGGACAAGGCCGATAAACGGTAATGCCATAATGGATTCGAGGGCGACGGGGACGCCGAAGTTGTCTGCAACGATCCCGAGCACGGTAACACCGATGCCGCCCGTTCCGATGGCAAAACCCACCATCAGACCTGAGGCGATCCCGAGCCTTGCAGGTAATAGTTTCTGGGCCATAACTACGGTAACGGCAAATGTGGAGACAAGGAACATGCCCTGGAACCCGAGGACAAAAAAGAGCATAGGTCCCTTCACAAAGAACATCAATGGAAGCGTTGCGGCAGCAAGGAACATTGTGATCCTGAGAAATCGGCGATGTCCCCACCTGTCGGCTAAGGGAGCGCCGATCATGGTCCCTATGGCGCCGCACAAAAGATAGACAAAAACGAGTTTCCCTGCATAGAGCGGGTCGCCTTTCATGTAGTTGATATAGTAAAAGGGGATATAGGACAAAAGACCCATCTGTGTCCAGGACCTCATGACAACGATAACGATGAGCATGAAAAGAGAGAGATAGGCGCCGCTTACGGCCTTTGGCGCCTCGGCCTGCCGTTTCGCGTGCTCCACAACGGGAATAGTGATAACCTTCCGTTGGTATATGATAATGGCCGTAACGACAAGCGACGGGATCACGATGACCGGGAGGGAGGAGAGTCCCAGATACTGTACGATATAGACAGACAGGATCGGGCCGAGTGAAAAACCGAGGTTGCCGCCGACGGAGAAAATAGCCATGCCGGTGACGCTCTTTTCACCGGTGAAAAAATTCGCCGTCTTGTAGCCTTCGGGGTGGTATGAGGCGATACCGAGCCCGCTCACCGCCACCATGGCCAGGATGACGGCATAACTATTGGGTATGGAGATAAAGGAAAATCCAATACCGGCGCAGAGTAGTCCGATAGGGAGCAGGATCGCCTTCGCCTTCCTGTCGGAATAAAACCCGAAAAGCGGCTGCAGGATGGATGAGGTGAAATTGGATATCATAAGAATGAGGCCCGTCATTGTATATGAGAGGGCGAGTTTTTCCTTGATAAAGGGGAGCGTTACAGGGAGGGCTCCCTGGTAGATGTCTGTCACGAGATGCCCCAGAGACAGCAGGATCAGTACCTTCAGGTTCCACTTATTATTCATGTTCCACTATATCTCTGAATCTTACAAGTATTCTGCATGTGGCGCCCCATATCCTGTCCCCGTTGTAGTTGAAGGAGGAGACAAGCTGTGTTTTTCCTCCGTGTTCGGCCGTCTCAAAGGCCGGATCAGTCTTTTTTAAAAACCCGTACGGCAGGTATATGAGATATGCCACTTCTCCAGGGTTTGTCTTGAAGGTGTATGGATAGGGAATGATCCCCACGTAGGGCGTTATCACAAAACCTGTCATTGTATAGACATCGTCCATCTGACCGATGATCTCCAGGTCCGTATTTCTGACCCCTATCTCTTCGCAGCATTCCCGTATTGCCGTTCTTTTCGTGTTGCCGTCCCTGGGTTCGTACATACCTCCGGGAAAGGAGACCTCGCCCTTGTGAAGATTTACCGTATCGGTCCTCTTCGTGAGGACGAAAAAGACGTCGCCGTCTTTTTCAAACAGCGGGACCACGACCCCCGCCATGATCGTCTCCTCGCATACCACCCTACGGCCACTATATGCACCTATCCGTTCTTTTATACGGGAAAACATGCCCTATTCTAACCACAGGAGATAGGAGAAATCAATAGCGGCAAATACTCGAAACACCCGTGAGGCGTAAGTCGTGAGGCAAAAACCTGTTCAACGTTCAAGGTTCTGCGTTCAACGTTTTTGTTAAATTCATACCTTCCACTGTTCTGTTTAGCCTCTCTGTTTTGTGTTAACATTGAACATAGAACGTTGAACAGGTTTCCTCTTTCCCCCTGACGCTTTACGATTCACGGGGCTTATCGCCTGACGCTTTACGACTTACGCCTCACGGAATTTATTCGGCAGCAGGGTATACTCCCCCCATCGTTTTGTACCGGTTATCTCTGCCGGTGTTAAAATTCTGACGCTACTGCCGGAAATTGACGCCTGCTCTGAAGATACTCAGGAGCCTCTTCCAGATCAGCATCTTTTCAACATCCATCAGGAAATCGGGAGCCTCCATGGTCTTCAACTGCCCATACCTGTTGCAGCTCAAGGCAAGTAAACGGAGGTCATCCTCTGTATGTTTCTTTTCCGGAAGCGTATACAACATATCCGATCTTCTCTGATCTCTCCGACTCTTCTGTCCCATATGGGTTCAATTTGCAAATATCATGCCCGGCTGTGGTGTATATCACAAAATTTATTTTGCTCTCCGTTGACTTTTATGTAACAATGTCTACAATATTTTTTCAGGAGTTGGGAGATGACGAGACAGAAAGGTTTCACCCCTGATGTAAGGCCAAAATTGACCAATGACATGATCTCCAGGGTAGAGAAGGTTTGCAAAGATAGAGGCTGCACGACTGATAAAGAATTGATACAACAATATGTTGAGCGGGCCATCGACGAATATGTGGAAGAATGGTACGAAGTGTCGCTGGAGGCCATAGAGCTTCAGGACGGTAATGCAGATTACGCCACGGACGAGTTTGACGATGACGAACTTATCCGGGAGGCGAAGTTAAGGGTTATCAAAGACCTCTACGAGGACAGACCGCAAAACATGCATCAACAGATCGCAGAGTCGGTAATCAAAGAAGTGAATAATCGATAGTAATAAAACCCGTGAATAGTGAATAGTAGATAGTAGATAGTAAAAGGCAGGGAGCATGCCCGCTCCCTGCCTTTTTAAGACGTTCAGTGTGCTTTTTTCCTTACGCCCAACGCCGAACACGTCACGACAAACGTTCTTTTTTGTGGTCTCGATATACGATATACGAACTACGATATACTGTCAGTAGAATAGGTTATCGGGGATAAATTTTCTAACGGGTGAATTGTTCGATCGCCCCCATGTATGCATCCAGGCCATACATCATCAGGTCGTTGTGACCGGCATGGGGGATAAATAACGAGGACTTCTCGCGGGCCCCGGAGAGGGCGTAGAGCGTCCGTCCTTCCTCAGCCGGTATGATCTCATCCCATTCCCCGTGGATGATCAACGTGGGAACGGTTATCTCTTTTATTTTCATGTCATTGCCGAACCCGACAGGTTCTCCTTTATCCCTGAACAGGTGAGACACGCCCAATCGCATAAGCTGGTTCCGTGCACTTGCAAAACCGCTCTCAACGATAAGCCCTTTAAGCCGCTGCTGATAATGAAAGGCCAGTTCGATTGCCGGGGCACTCCCCAGGGAGCGTCCCATCACGTAAAGGTCTCCGGTATAACCCAGGTCGGACAAAAACGTGGTAAATCCCTGAAAGACAGGGTGCACATCCTTGATCATACTGCTGCAGGAAGGGCTTCCGCCGCTCATGCCGTAGCCGCGATAATCGGTCACAAAGAGGTTAAGTCCCCTCTCCGTGTATATTGGGGCAATATAGTCATAATCCGGGACCGTTTCACCGTTGCCGTGAAAATAGAGGATATTGGGACCATCCAGCCTGGCGGGATAGAACCGGCAACCGATGGAGATACCCTGCGCCACTGCAACAAAATGGTTCATTGCCCTGGGCCGTTCGCTGTTATCAACGGATTCGCGGCGCGGGAAAAAGAGCCGGTAAATGATCTCCGGGTGGTCATACAGTGCAAGCCCCTTTTCAAAATTGGTTGCCAATCTTCATCTCCTTGTTGTTTTTCTAAGCTGTCAGCTTTTAGCTATCAGCGAACAACTCCCACAAACCCGTAAGTCGTTAGGCGTGAGGCGTTAGGCGATTTAATCCCCTCACGACTTACGATTCACGCCTCACGGTCTTCCTTTGCAGTCTCGATATACGAACTACGATATACGATACGCTATGGGCTATTCCTGCTTTTCTTCTCCGTTCTCCTTTTCCTTCTTCTTCTCCAGCGCCTCCGAGATCTCCGTCAAACGCTTTTCAACGAGAAAGTTGATGGTGCCTTCGGGGTATGTGCCGTCTTCCTGCAATTCCCCTGCCTTCATGTTCGTCAACAGCTCTAAGCCTTCTTCCATCCTGTCGATCGCATAGATCAGGAACCTTCCATCCCGGACAGCCCTTACCACCTCTTCATTGAGGACAAGGTGCCTGATATTTCTTTTCGGTATGATGACGCCGTGCGTGCCGTCAAGCCCCCTCGCCTTGCAAAGCTCAAAGAACCCTTCTATCTTCTGGTTCGCGCCGCCGATAGGCTGCACGTCACCGTTCTGGTCCATCGATCCCGTCACGGCAAAGTTCTGTTTTAACGGGACGCCGGAGATGCTGCTCAGAAGGGCATAAAGCTCCGCGCAGGTCGCGCTGTCCCCCTCGATCATCTCATAAAGCTGTTCAAAGGTGATCGATGCGGAAAGACTGATGGGTCTTTTTATTGCATATTTGCTGCCGAGATAGCTCGTAACAATCAGTATCGCCTTTTCGTGGATCTTCCCGCTCATCTTTGTCTCGCGTTCGAGGTTTACGACACCGGCCTTGCCTGCATACGTCTTGGCAGTGATCCTTGAGGGTTTCCCGAAGCTGTAATCACCGAGATCAAAGACTGCCAGGCCGTTCACCTGTCCCACCTTTTCGCCCGATGTATTGACGATCAACGTGTCCTCGACCATCATCTCCTGGATTCTCTCTTCGATACGGTTTATACGGTGTATCTTTTCGTCTACGGCCTTCTGGACATATGTCCCTGTTACAACGTCGCTGTTCTCTTTTTTCGCCCAGTAGTGCGCCTCGCGGATGAGGTCTGCGATAAGGCTGAACTTTGTGGAGAGTTTTTCCTGGTGGTCCGCGAACCGCGACCCGTACTCAACGATCTTTGCGACGCCCGTCCTGTCGAAGGGGAGGAGGTTTTCCTCCTTCTGGCACTGGGCAACAAATGCCGCGTATTTCATGATGTTCTCGGGCGTCCTCTCCATCCTGCTGTCAAAATCGGCCTTGACCTTGAAAAGCTCCCGGGAGTCCTCATCATAATTGTGCAGCAGGTAGTACAGGTAAGGGTTGCCGACAAGGATGACCTTGGCGTTCAACGGTATCGGTTCCGACTTTAGCCCTGCGGTACTGACAAGCCTGTATTGTTCGAGGATGTCCTCGATCTTTATCTCTTTATTCTTGAGCGCCCTTTTCAGGGCATCATACGAGAAGGGATTTCTGAGGAGCTCCATTGCATCCACAACAAGATAGCCGCCGTTCGCCTTGTGGAGAGAGCCGGCCTTGATCATCGTAAAATCCGTCGTCGCCATGCCATACTGGACCTTGTATTCCAAGCGGCCGAAAAGGTTCAGATACGTCGGGTTGCTCTCATACACGACAGGGGCGCCCTTCCGCTCCCCGTTGTTGACGATCACATTCACACTGTACTTGGAGAAGGACGTCTCTGCCTTGGGCATCTTCAGGAAAGGGATGGGCGAGGGCTGTTCTTCTGTTACACGGAACTCGTCAAGGTGTGAGAGTATCTCTTCCTCGACGTTCTTCAGGTATTGTTCAACCTTTTCCCGGTCATGATATTTTTTCTCCATTACATCGATAAGCGGCCCCACGAGATCGAGGGCCACCATCCTGTCAAGCTTTGACATCATGTCCCGGACGATCTTTTCCGCTTCCCTGAGGACCCGTACGACGTCATTGAGCTTCTCCTGGAAGAACCGGCCCGTTTCCTCCATCTTCTTTCTTGTCTTCTCGTCCAGCGCATCGAATTCTTCCTTTGACAGAGGTTCCCCGTTCTCTTTTATGGGGACTATCAGGATCCCTGTGGGCTGGCGCTTTACGGTGAATCTCCTTTCCTTTGCCTCTGCATCGAGCCTCGCAAAGTACTCTGCCTGTTTCTCCTGAAATTCCTCAATGATCTTGCTCTTCTGCGTCTCATATTCCTTTGATTCAAAGGCCTTGGGTATCTCGATCCGCAGTATCTTGATAAGCTCATCCATCTCCTTCTGGAAGATAACCCCCTTGCCGGGATCGAACGACAATGCTATGGAGGTATCAGGGTCCTTGAAATTATAGACATAGCACCAGTCAGGCGGGGCGACCTCCTCGGATGCCTTTGTGCTGAGCCTGGTCATCACCGTTGTCATCTTGCCGGTGCCGCTCTCTCCTATGGCGAATATGTTGAACCCATTGCTGTCTATATTGAGGCCAAAGTCGAGGGCGTTGAGGGCCTTTTCCTGTCCGATCGTTCTCATAAATTCCGTGATCTCTCCGGTAGTCCTGAATGAAAAGATATCCGGATCACATCGTTTATAAAGCTCCTCAGGGCTTAGTTTCTGTTGCACGATAACCTCCTTTCGTCCACCGTCATCTCATCCAACTTCCGCCGGTAACACATATGGTCTGTCCTGTTACATACTCCCCTTCATCGGAAACAAGAAAGAGGACCGTGTTGGCAATATCCTCCGGCGTCCCCTTTCTCGGATAAGGTATCTCCTCGTACATCCTTTGTATCTCTTCCTCGGGATAGATGTGTGGGATAAACTCGTTATATATGAAGCTCGGCGCCACCGTATTGACCGTAATGTAATGCTCTGCCACCTCCATCGCCAAGCACCGGGTAAAGGCCATCACCCCTGCCTTGGCCGCGGCATAATGCGCATGACCGGCCTTCAGACCCCGGAAGGCAGCCACAGAGGTAATACTTACAATACGACCTCTTTTCTGCGCGATCATCGCCGGGAGCACCGCCCTGCAGCAATAGAAGGTACCGCTGAGCGACGTATTGATGACAAGCTCCCATGCCTCGTCCGTCATATCAACGACCTGCGAGGGTCTGTTCGTACCGGCATTGTTGAAGAGGATATCGATGCGCCCGAAACGTTTCATGGTTGCAGCCACAACGCGTTCAACGTCCTCTTTCTTTGTTACGTCACAGCGCATGCCCATGGTGTCCGCGCCATATTCATCATGGATCATATCTGCTACGGAGATTGCCCGTTCCTCGTGGGCATCGGTAACAACAACACTTGCGCCTTCACGCGCCATGACCCGCGCCGTTGTCTGACCGATCCCCGCACCGGCGGCTGCCGTCAACAATGCTACCCTGTTTTGCAATTTCATATTCCAACCTCTCTCTCCCATATCATACAAAATAATTAAAGAGCGACTCAAGTGGAAACGATAACTTAATGCGTATATCGTATATAGTATATCGTATATCGCATATCGGGATCGTAAGGAAGGACGTTCGGCGTGAGGCGTTCGCGGGAACTACAGCAGAGAGCGGAGGGCTGAGGGCAGAGAGATAAACATTTCAGCTATCAGCGATCAGCTTTCAGCCATCAGCCTAAGAGCCTTTTTTGTTTCAGCTGATAGCTGACAGCTGTGTGCTGACGGCTGATGTTGAGCGGCTATTGACTCTACTGACCGAGCTATATAGAATCAATAGAAGACCGTACGACGGGCAAAAAGGGGTCGCATGGGCATTCTCGATAAACTTTTCAAATCACGGAAGACAAGGCCGTTCTCGACATGGCAGATCGAGCTCACCACGAGATGTTCCCTGAAATGCACCATGTGCATCAAGGACGAATATAAAGACTGGTACCGGATGGACATGGACTTTGAAAACTTTAAAAGGATAGTACCGCTTTTAAAAGACGTGCAGAGCGTGGTCCTCGAGGGATGGGGTGAATCGCTGTTCTATAAGCACCTCATCGAATGCATACTCCTTGTCAGGCAGGAAGGGGCAGAGGTCGGCTTTGTGACAAGCGGCATGGGGCTTACCGAGGAGTACGCGAAGGACCTTATCGCCGCAGGAATCGACTTCATCGGGTTTTCCCTGTCGGGGACAACAGGCGGGACACACAATGCCATCCGTGTCAATTCCGATCTTGATGCATTGATCAATTCGATGACGTTCATGAAAAGACTCGCTGCTGAAAAAGGGATGACGAAACCGGCGATGCACATCGTCTACCTCATGCTCAAGGAAAATATCCATGAGGCCCCCTCTGTCATTGATCTTGCCGGAAAGATCGGCATCCGGGAGGTTATCTTTATCAACATCGTCCATATCACAAACACACGGCAGGACAAAGAACGGGTCTTTGTCTGCGAAGAGACGCGTGATGAGCCCTATCGGGCAATCCTTGCAGAGACGAGGAAAAGGGCGCAGAGACTGGGAATAAACCTCAGTATGCCCCCGCTGCGCCCCTGTGACGTCGCTGTCTGTGCTGAAAATCCTTTGAGGAACCTTTACGTATCGGCTGACGGCGAGGTATCGCCCTGCGTCTACCTCGGCCCTCCTATACTCTCCCCCTTCAAGAGGATATTTTGCGGAGAGGAGCACAGCACGGAGAGGGTAAGCTTCGGCAACATCTTCAGGAACCACATAGACGATATATGGAACAGCAAGGCCTATACTGAATTCCGGAACTGCTTCCACGAGCGGATAAAATTTATAGATATGTTGTACGAATCCCTTACGGACATGAAGCCCATTGAAGCGGTTTCATATCCTGACCCTCCGCCTCCCTGCGCCACCTGCCACAAGATAAAGGGATTTTGAGCCCTTCCGGCTGAAGGCAACAAGACACCCGTAAGTCGTCAGGCGTGAGGCGTTAGGGGAATAACCCAATGACATGCAAAAGGTAAAAACGTTGAACATAGAACGTTGAACAGGTTTTTCTCCCCTTACGCCTTACGGATTAGTGATCGGCAGGGCGCAGATCGTCTCGCGCCCTGCCCTGATATTCTCAAGCTATTCTCAGCCGCCGTGAGGGAAGAATGTGTAGCTCAGCCAGACCAAAAATCCAAGCAGCACAACCCCGAGGATGAGACTTATTGTAATGAGTTTCTTCTCAACCGGCAAAAGCGGCTCATATTCCATCTTTTGCAGTTCTTCACTGATCTTTTGTTCTTCTGCCATGATCTATCCTCCTTATCTACCCACCGATAACCGGCGGCCTGACACCATGGAAGAAGATCCATGATATCAAAAGACCGATCCAGATTATGAACCCGAACAGTGCAATAATGTACACCACGGCCAGGCGGCCTATCCCTTCCTCCCAGAGTTTCCTGAAGTTCGAGACAAGCCCTATGGAAAAAAAGGTGAGGGCAAAAAAGGTCGTCCTGAAGATATCCGCTTCCCCGGCCCCAACAGCCGCCGTCTTCACAATACCGGGAGAATTGAGGCATATGAACAGCATGATCAGGAAGGTGAGGGCGTATCCGATGACGAATTTCGGGAACCTGTACCATATTTCGACGGCCTTCACCTTTTCACCCGGTCTGCATTCGATCACGGTACACCAGATCACGGCAAGGATAAAGGCCCACACACCGATAAAGATATCGATGAATATCTTCACCGTTGTCGTTGTGGAGAGTATCCAGCCGGCTTCGTAATTGATGCCCTGGACGGTCAGCGCCTTGGCCCTTATAAGAGAGTCCACTATCTGTCCGCTTGCCACAGCCGCACCGTCGGTCTTTACGGCAAGGCCCATCCAGGCACCGGCCACCAGAGGGTCATGATACAGAAAGGTCTGGGCAAGGAAAGGCAGGAACAGAAGCTCAAACACGGCAAAGATAACGACAAGTGATGAAACCATGATCGGTACTATGGGCCTTGCACGGATGGCCCCGCCTGTTGCAATGGCGGCAGAAACACCGCATATGGAGATCCCCGATGCAAGGGGCGCAGCCCACTCTCTGCTGAATTTGAAGTATTTCCTGGCCATGAGATACACCAGCGCCCAGTAGATCAGATAGGCCTCGATAATAGCGCACAGGCCCCTGAACATTACTGATGTGGCGAGCCCCATGGCACTCACGGCCTTGACTCCCAGGCCGGCGCCAAGGATTACGATGGCGGTCTTGATATACCACTCAGGTCGCGCTGCCTCTTTCAGGGACTCGGCAAATTTCGGCATGCAATTGCTGATGAAGAGTCCGACCAGAAGGGCAACGATCAAACCGGCCTCCCCGGTCAGCTTTAAAGACCACGAGAGGTTAAACTTCTTGATATCTCCCGGCGAGTTCGCTGCAATATTGGCAAAGTGCCCGACGAGAACACTGGCGTAAGTGAGAATGAATATCACCGTGAATCCGTAGATGAACTTTCCCATTTTGAAACCAAGGGATTTTGCCCCGATACAAAGCATGATGAGAAAAGCGATGTACGTCACGAAGAGTGAGAAAAATCCCGACATGCCGGCATAAGTCTTCGACATGGGCGCTAAGGATTTTGAAAAATCCGTCCAGACGTTCGTTTTGACAACCCACCCAAGCATGTCGAGACCTGATAAATAGAGAAGACCCAGTAAAAATATGAAAAGCCCGATCCATACGGACCACCAATCTTCTGTATTAAACTGACTCTTCTGGTCACTCATTCGCTCATCACCTCCTCATCAGTTTTGAAAGGCATGTACCAGTCAATCAACCTTCTTCCAGTCATAATCTACCCCCTTTTGTTATGATGATTGGAATTCACATCGTTGAAATTAACTTGTGCCTTCTACCTTATTACCGGAGTTTTCGAGACTTGTCAACCCCCCACCCTTTTTATGTCCGGGCAGGTCAAAAATATGTGTATGGCATAGTGATACCGCGGAGCATATATCTTGAAAAAAAAATTAAATGGCTTATATTGTTAAAATATGGAAACAGCAAAAAGGAGGTATCTATGCAGTATTCCGAAACAGTCATGGAGCATTTCAAGAATCCTAAAAATGTCGGTAAGTTAGAAAATCCTGACGGGGTCGGTGAGGTCGGTAACCCCGTATGCGGCGACATGATGACCATAGGGATCAAGGTCAAGGACAACCGCATCGATGACATCAAATTTGAGACCTACGGCTGCGGTGCCGCCATTGCTGTATCAAGTATGGTTACGGAGATGGCAAAGGGCAAAACGCTTGATGAGGCCCTGAAGATCACGAACGACTCCGTTGCGCAGGAACTGGGGGGACTTCCGAAAAACAAGCTCCACTGTTCGAACCTCGGCGCCGACGCACTCCACAAGGCGATTATGAATTACTACGACCGCAAGGAAGGCAAGGGGGACAAGGAAGACAAAAAGGTTGAATTCATAGGCGAAAGGGCCAAAAAGGAAAATTGTTATTGTCCTTACTGTGACACCGAATTGCCCAAGAAATCCCCTTTCTGCACAAAGTGTGGAAAACCCACAATAGAGCGCTAACAATGCTGAACAGAAAAGAGGAGTGAATCGCCATGGACATAATCTACTTTGATAATATCTCCGCCACGCATCTCCACCCGGAGGTAAAAAAGACGCTTATCGATTACATACAAAAGGATGGATTCGGCAACCCTTTAAGCCAGCACCGCATAGGGGACAGCGCCTCAGAGACCCTGGAAGATGCACGAACCAAGGTTGCCGGGCTTATCAATGCAAAAGATTCGGAGATCGTCTTCACCTCCGGAGGTACAGAATCGATCAACCACGCCATCAAGGGCGTTGCCTTTGCAAGGGCAAAAAAGGGGAAACATATCATCAGCACGAACATCGAGCACCAGTCAGTAGCAAGGACGCTGAGGATGCTCATGAGGATGGGTTACCAGGTAACCCTGATCCCTGTCGACAGATACGGCCTCGTCGATCCCGGGGCAGTGGAAAAGGCGATCACCGACCAGACGATCCTTATAACGGTCATGCACGCCAACAACGAGATAGGGACTGTTGAGCCCATCGCTGAAATAGGGAGGATCGCAAAGGCCCGGAATGTGACCTTTCACAGCGATGCCGTTGTATCCTGCGGGAACATCCCCATTGACGTCGACGAACTCGGCGTCGATCTCCTGAGCATAGCCGCAAACCAGTTTTACGGTCCGTCAGGCGTAGGCGCCCTCTATATAAGGACCAAGACACCCATATTCCCTTTTGTGGATGGAGGGACGCAGGAGAGCGGCAGGAGGGCGGGGACACCCAACATGCTGGGCATCATCGGGATGGGGAAGGCGGCGGAACTGGCCCGCATCGAGATACCGCAGCGCATGGAACACGTATCGAAGCTGAGAAGCCACCTCATCAAAAGGCTCGGTGAGATCGACGAGATCACCATCAACGGTCACCCTGAAAGATGCCTCCCCGGTCTTGCCTCCTTCTCGGTGGCATATGTTGAAGGGGAATCGATGATGATCATGCTCGACGAGGAAGGTATCTGCGTCTCCACGCGGTCTGCCTGTGCTTCGGGCTCACTCAGGGCATCACATGTCCTCATCGCAATCGGCACGGAATATGCATTGGCACAGGGAACGCTCGTCTTCGCATTCGGAACGGACAATACCATCGAGCAGGTAGATAAGGCCGTCGGGGTATTGAAAAAGAGCATTGAGTTTCTGAGGAACATGTCGCCGCTTTATAAGAAAAAATCACTTTAATGCCCCGGAGGTTTTATGATCGCTGCCTGGATAGAGGAGATAAAAAGGACAACAGACCCTGAGCAACTGGGGATGATCATTGCGCACAACGGTATCGTCCGCGGTACCTCGAAAGCCGGTAAGGCTGTCCGGGCTATGAAACTCTCATATGATAAGAAAAAGCTTGAGGCCTGCGTCAATGACCTGAAAAAACGGGAAGGCATTGTCGATATCAGGGTATGGATCAACGAGGGCATGTTGAACGTCGGTGATGATATTATGCGCCTCCTCGTTGCAGGGCGATTCAGAACAGATGTTTTACCTGTCCTGCAGGAGCTTCTGTCTATAGTCAAAAAAGACGTGGTAAACGAAGAAGAGCTTTAGCATCAGCAGCCTTAGAACCGTCGTCACGGTGTTGCCGGACATCCCGGTTCACATGAAAGGGTCATGCCCCGGGCCCATCAACACTAACGACCCTTCCATTGAGGCTCTCTTTTTTCCATGAAGGCGCTGATCCCCTCTTTGGAATCCTCGGTTGTGCAAAGGCGTGCAACCGTATCGGTCATGTATTCAAGTGATTTGAAGTATTCCATATCCGCTGCCATGTAGAATGCCTTCTTCGCTGTCTGCACGGCAAGGGGGCTCTTACGGGCAAGGATTGCAGCCCATTCACGGGCACTCTGATCAAGCTCGTCCCCCTTTACAACCCGGTTCACGAGCCCTATCTCCAATGCCCTATGCGCATTGATCATGTCACCGTACAGCAAAAGCTCAAGGGTCCGCTTCCGTCCTACAGAACGGGCGACAGGCACAGATGGGCCGATGCAGTTGAGCCCCACGTTTATCGCCGTCAGACCGAAGGTTGCATCCTCTGAGGCGATCGCCAGATCTGCCGCAGCCGTCAGGCCCGTTCCGATTGCAGCCGCCACGCCCCGGACCTGTACGATGACGGGCTTGCTGATCTGGCCTATCGTAATAAGGGCCTTCCCCATGTGCCCTATCCAGTCGCGGTATTCAAGGGCCGTCTTTCCGGGGAACTCGCTTATATCGATCCCCACGCAGAATGCCTTGCCCGCACCCTTCAGAAGGATAACCCTGACGTTATTGTCCCCGTCCAACTCCCAGAGCGCGCTGTCGAACTCACCCGCCATGGGGGTATTGAAGGCGTTCCACTGTTTCGGCCTGTTCAAGGTGATCTCACCTACGTAATCATCACCAATCTTCGTAAGGATATGCTGGTACTCCATGCTATGCTCCTTTTATTTTTATGCATTCCTGCTTGCTCATCATTTACAGTCCTATATCAGATTACACATGCCCTTGTCAAAACGTATTCGGCGATAAAAAACATTATCCATAGCCTCTTCCTGATTGCGGGATCCGGGAAAAATATATACAATAGAACTGTCAGGAATAACCGTGCGAGGGAGCATTATGGAGGAAAAGGCATTCCAGGATTACTATCCCGATGAAATGAGCTACTGTTATGGGTGCGGGCGATCCAATGATGACGGCCTCCATATCAAGAGCTATTGGGAGGGAGAGGAATCCGTCGCCCGATTCACCCCAAGACATTACCATACTGCGCTACCGGGCTTTGTCTACGGCGGGCTGGTCGCCTCGCTCATCGACTGCCACGGCGTGGGCACCGCTGCCGCTGCGACGTATCGCGCGGAAGGCAGGTCAATGGACACGGAGCCGAGATTGCGCTTTGTCACTGCCTCCCTGAAGGTTGACTATGTCCGTCCCACACCCATCGGCGTCCAGCTTGAGGCAAGGGGAAAGGTAAAGGAGGTCGGGAAACGCAAGGTGGTCGTGTCGATCGAGGTCACAGCGAAGGGGACGGTCTGCGCCCGCGGAGAGGTCATCGCCGTCCGCGTACCCGAATCGATGAAGCAGAAAGGAAACCGATAACGACCGATAATTTTTTTACCGGACCGATATTCCCCTTTATTTGACAGCGGCGCTTTGTATAATCTCCGCTATCTTGTTCCTGTCGATCCTGCCGGGATTTGTCGATTCCGCCGCACCCCTCTTGTATACCATTATAGTGGGAACTTCCTTGACCCCAAGCTTTTGTGCAAGGGTTTTGTTCTCGTCCACGTTTATATTGACGAATTTCACCTTGCCTGCATATCTGTCGCTTTCAGTTTCAATGACGGGGATCGATTCCCTGCAGGGTTCGCATCCGCTGTTCCAGAAGGTAACCACCACCGGCAGGTTCTCCTTCAGGACCTCGGTCTCAAACTCATCTTCCTCTATCTCTATTATACGGGAGCGGAACATATCCTTTTTAAGGGGGATCATACCTGTCCCGTCAAGCCCGGGGGTTTTTACCTTAAGCATTACCAACTCACCCGGCGTGTTCTTGCCTTTTGTCCCCCGTGCAAAAAGGCGTGCGGTAGTTGAAGCCTGCTGTGCGTCCTGTGTGCTGGTTTCAATAGCCTTGAAGAAATCGTCAAGGCTCATACCGACAACAGGTGTGTTATTAACGGCAACTATCTTCTGGCCCTTTCGAAGAGGCACTAACGTTTGAGTTACCTTGGCCCCCGGATAGACCTCAAGGACAGCTATGCCATCCTTCATCGACGCAAATTTTATACCCGGCATGCCTATCTTCCTCTTGCGGACGATGAGTTCCCTCATGCGGGCAATCTCGCTTTCGATTTTAGTCCGCTCGGGTGACTGCGGGGACAGGGCAAGGTATATCTGGTATTCCTTTATGGCCTTTGCAGGCTTGTCTGTTTCCGCAGCAAGCATGGCAAGGTTGTAGTGGATATCCGGCCATAATGGGGCGGCAGATGCTGCAGCCTCGAATTCTGCCATTGCGGCAAGAAAGTCGGACGACTTTTCTGCCTTTTCAATAATAGCGGTCCCCGATTGAAAGTGTTTCATGGCTGTCTCGGGGACTTGCTGCTGGCCCCATGCCGGCAAAGCACAGATAAGGCATAAAATCGATATCAGTATAAATTGTTTAGCTGCGGTTTTCATCGTAACAATCCTTTCATTGATATTTATTGTTTGGCAGTAGTCGCCATCTTGCCGACTTCATTCAGGGCGTTTATCTCGAGTTCGATCTTTACGACCCCGGCATCTGCCTCTTTTTTCTGGGACGTTGCATCCTCCAATTCCTTCATGGCTGCCAGCAACAGATCGTATGACTCCTTTTTCTCCTGCGGGGTTGCTGCCCTGTCATTCGTTTCTTTCAATTCATCCACCTTTTCCTGTCTTTCTGCGACAAAACCTTCTGTTTCTTGTTGTCTTTTCTTCGCCTGTTCAAGCATCGGGAACCGCTCATTCAATTCCTCTATAACGGTTTCAAAAAGCCCCACACGAAACTCATCGGAAAGAGACGGCATCGGAGGCTGTGGCATTGCCCTTGCGCACTCCGTCATGGCGGCAGCATCAGGATCTTTTGCATATCGGCCGTATAACACGCCGTTGTTTTCATCTCCTGCCATCGTTGCCTCGACAGCCTTCTTTTCCCAGTATGCCTTGCAGCTTGCTATCTGTAGCTGCTGCATTGCGGTTGAGGGCCGGTCAGAAGGCGTCTGACCCATGCCTTTCATTCCCGCGAGGAGCCTTGCCTTGCTCTTGCCGATCTCTTGCTGCTCCATCCGGGCGTATTGGGTCTCCATTTCACCGATCTGTTTCTGTACCCTGGCCTGCCATTCGGCATAGGCCCGTTCCTGCTGCTCCTTCTCGGCGGCTATTTGCTGTGGAGAGGGGCCTGAAGAAGGGGTCGAAGGGCTGTTTATCCATTTCACAAAGGCATTTGCAAAGCTGTCCATTACGCCCTGGAGCATCTGCAGTTTCATTTTGTTCGCGCTGGAAAGACCCTTTTTTTTCGATGATGATGTATATGAACCGCCGCCGGAAGACCTGTTGCAGGCTATACGCCCGCCTTCACACCAGCAAGGGATGCCCTGTTGTTTGTAAGCCTTTGCCGACGCGTCACAATCAATCTGAAATCCGGCATGCGCCGGTCTTGTCTCAGGGCCCGTCGCAATCAGAAAAAAGACACCGGAGATCAATACTAAATATCTGAACAATCTCGAACGTATCACTTTCACCTCACTGTTTACCATCTTTCATCTCGTCAGGAAATGCACGCATGCGAGGAAGATCGCCGCGAACAGCAGGAGCAGCATCCACGACAGCGCGCTCATACGTTTTTTTCCGGCTGACAGCATCTCTTCAGCCACAACGGACGAACGCCTGACCAGCCTTCTGTTTGACAGCACAAAAACAACGATCCCCGCAATTGTCAGGAGGAGGGGCAAAAGGACATCCCCGGGGGAGGCATTGGACCTGCGGGTCATTATCACGACTGCCGCCATGAAGCCGACGACTGCTGCAAGCCCTCCTAAAAGTTTGCAGAGCAAAAGCGGTAACTGCTTGAATTCAGCTCTAAGCTGATCTGTCAGGTTTCCCATTGCAGACCTTGTACCTCATGGAGGCATATCTTATCGCATGGCATTAAATGTTGTCCTCACCCTCTCAAAAGCAGGGAGGGATTCTTCAAAATCTCCTGCAGGGGCAGAATAGCGCAGGGCATAGAACCCTGATCCCGCAAGGAGTACAATGAAACGTTCTTTGACGGGCACCGGCCTTGCCTTCATCTCCCGTCTTTCATAAATTCTCGGATCGTCTTTAACCGGTTTGTCCAGGGAGCCGAGGTCATTGCTGACCGGCACGAATTCGTTCTTGAGACGCTCGAACATTTTGGCCTCTCTGCCGGAGACCGTCAACGGTGAGATCCGGCCGTAGCTGCTCCCTTCAAGGGCCACACCCAGGACCGGCTGCGAAAACACCCTGATATAATGATCTGCGGATCTGTAAAGCAGGTTCCCCTCTGCATAGTAGTAGATCGATATCCTTACGGGGACCTCTCCGGCCAGGGGCTTCCGCAATGTCAGTCCGTATGCCTTTTTTTCATCCTGCGTAAGTCCGAATGTGTTATCGTCTCTCGACCATCCGGCAGGGATCTCACATGAAAAATAATTCCCCAGTGTCAACGGCACAAACGATCTCTGGCCATGCGATTCTTTTTTCGGGGCGCCCGGCTCAACTGCCGCGGCAGTCAGCGGAAGGAACTGTACAGCGTTACATAACAGCAGACACAAAAGGTATCTTAAAAATATCATCTGCAAAAGATCAGGACCTCCTTTTTCTTCCAATATCGGGATACCGCATACCGTGCTTTTTTTCATCGGCTTATTTAGAGGCTGCATACAAAGGCGTGATGATAAAATTGTATTCATCGCTGAAAAAGTTCGCCGGGCCGTAGTGGATACCCAACAGCCTCTTGAGAGGAGAAGCGGTCTCCGGGATCTTAAGACCTGAATTTACCAAAACCCAACGGGAGGCCTCGGAACAAACCAGATTGTCATTGCCGTAGAGACCGTATCCGCTCCGGTCTATCAATCTGTCAGACTTATTCCTCTGGATCTGTGCCTCTCTCTTTACTAATTCCCTGGCGGCTTCCCAGATCTTCGCCGTCTCTACCTCCCTCACAGGCTGTGCAACTAAGGCATCGCGGTGGCCATAGGCCTTTCGGAATTCGTCCTCACTGATTACGCGGGATCCCATTTCAGGCGTGTGGTCTAAAAACAGCTTTTTGCCGTTAACCTCTTTCAGAAAGAGAACGGTATGTGAAGCAGGTGATGAAGACACAGAGGAAAGCCTGTCTCCGGCGTTAATCCAAAAGGCACTGTCTTTGGCGCTCTCCTTGATTTTATCCCAGGTAGACATACCCTCTTTGCTCTCGGGCTCGATCAGAAGTACGTCGCCGGGCTTAAGCCCGTCATAGTTCCTGGGGGGCAGGGGAGGCGGGGCATTAGTCTTCAGCGATGCATAGATCGGATCGATATAGGGGTTTCGTTCCGCAAGCCGTTTCCCGATAAGTTCCTTCTGGCCTTTTGTCCACTCAGGCCTGTTATTCTCAAACTCAACCCGTTCCACTCTGGCCTCGGGGTCTTTCCCTCCCATTTTTATGTATGCGAGGGCTTCTTCGGCCCTCCTTTTTTTGAGTTTCGCCAACCTCTTCAGTTCTTTATTCTTTATCGTTGCTTCCTGCGCCGTGCGCGACGCCTGCTGCGCAATCATCTCAGCCTGCACATTCTTTTTCTGTTGGGCCTGTCTTATAATGTCTTCGGACTTTCTGACCGTGTTCTCAGATTTCTCGATCTCACGCTGCGACCTCTGAATATCTGCCGTTGCATCGTCCCTTATCCTTTCGAGCTTGAATACCATGCCGGACAACCAGTTATTCCTCTGTATATCGGAACCCTG
>MVRS01000069.1 GCA_002067975.1 Syntrophorhabdus sp. PtaU1.Bin058 | reverse complement strand
TGCCCTTTACTCTCCGCTCTCTGCTCCATGCTCTCAGCTTGCTTATCACGGGCAGAAATTATCGTAAAGGGCGCCATATTTTGATTCCAGCGAGAACTTCACCCACGGCTGCTCGTCCCCGTATTTCTGCTCAGGCAAGGCCTTGCCGCTTATCGTATCATATTCAATCAGGGCAAGCGTCTTAAAGGCCTTCTGGGAACAATCTACTTCGATCTGTGACTTAAACTTATCAACTTCGTCGGTGCCTGTCTGTTTCTCCGTCACCTTCTGCCATATCCTGAACGAGTTCTTGTCAAGACGTTCAAGGCTTGTGTTGTCAAAATAGAACCGTTCCTTTTCGTTTTCGTAGAATGTCTTCCATTCCTGACCGTTTGATATGGAGAAGACCCCTGTAATTGCCAGGACCAGACAAAAGACCAAAAAAATTTTTAACGATACCTTCATAGTGACCTCCCATGAACGTTATTCTTGCTTAGTGATACGGGAACGTATCAATACCCGTCATTCCAACCTCCGCAAAATCATCAGGGGGATACCGCCGCAACGCTGAACCCATAAAGCTCATCCAGATCGGCAGACAAACCCTGGCACCGCTTTCTCCCTTACCGAGTGAAGTCCTTGCATCGAAACCGACCCATACACCGGTCACGATATGCGGGGAATAACCGACAAAGAGGGCGTCGTAATAATTGCTCGTTGTACCTGTCTTTCCTGCAACGGGGTATCCCAATTTCGAAGCGCCCTTTGCTGTGCCGTATTCGGTCGGCCCCTTGAGGAGAATGTTCATCTTTGACGCGATCTCCTCAGTGAGGACGCGATCTTTTTCCACAGGGTCTTCCTCGAGAACATTCCCTGCATTGTCAACAATCCTCTTCACGAAAAGGGGCTTGACCCTGTATCCCCCGTTGGCAAATACCGCAAAGCCCTTTACAAGGTCGAGGAGCGTCAGGTTCGACGTCCCCAGTGCTATCGAGAGATTGTCCTCGATCTCAACATTAATACCGAGATCTCTTATCGTTTCCTTCACGGCCCCGACGCCGATATCTTCAAGGAGCCTCACCGTGGCTGCGTTCTTTGAATAGGCGACGGCGTCCCGTATCGTTATCTGACCTTCATACTTATTGTCATAATTTTTCGGGGTCCACGTCCTGCCGGCCCCGAAGTGGTATTCTTTCGGTTCATCGGAAATGAGCGTGTCAAGATCATACCCCTTTTTCAACGCAGTGACATATATAAAAGGCTTGAATGCGCTGCCGGACTGGACCTTCGCGGAGACAGCCCTGTTATAAGGACTCCGCTCGAAATCCCTCCCGCCGACCATCGCCTGGACATAGCCCGTCTGGACGTCCATGCAGAGCAACGCGCCCTCGACCTTCAAACTCCTTACCGGCTGGAAGAGGTGGTTCTTCTTTCTGTCTGCACCGGAATAGATCCCTTTTATCACGTCACCGGGCTTGAAGGGAAAGCCCTCTGTCTGCAGTATCCCCTTTTCCTTGCCTGCCTGTATCAGATAACCGCTCTTCATCCTCTCCGATATAAGAAGGTCGTATATTTTCCCCGCCCTCAACCCGGAGAGTTTTATATCCTTGTCCTCAGCCTTTATGAAATCACCCCATTTCCTCTTTTCCAGGTGATAGGCAACAACGTAATCGCCTTTCCGCTGTTCGTAAAGGTTCAACCCCTTCCTGACAGCCTCTTCCCCGAGTTTCTGCAACTGCGTATCCACCGTTGCGTATATCTTCAGACCCTTTCTCGAAAAGGCGCCCTTCCCGTATTTCTCCTCAACATAACGGAAGATAAAATCCTTAAAATAGCTGTCGGAGAAGACGCCGTCATCTTCCCTGACGGCAATCCTCTCCTTCAGCATATCCTTCTTTGTCTTCGCGTTTATGAAACCCTTCTCCGCCATCTGGTCTATCACATATTCCTGGCGGATCCTCGCGTTGCCGGGATGTCTTTTCGGGGTATACCGGGACGGGGCCTGGACAATACCTGCGAGGAGAGCGGCTTCGGCCCTGGATATCTCCCATACGTGTCTTCCGAAATAGACCTGCGACGCCGCCTCTACCCCATATACACCGTGCCCCATGTAGATATTATTGAGATAGAGATTGAGGATCTCCTTTTTCGTCAGCGAATTTTCCAACCGGTAGGACAGGATCGCCTCTTTTACCTTCCGCGTTATGTTCTTTTCCGGGCTGAGCATGAGCGATTTGACCACCTGCTGTGTTATTGTGCTCCCGCCCTGCACAACCTTTCCGTAAAGGATATTCTTCCAGAGCGCCCTTACGATACTTAAGGGGTCCACAGCACCGTGTTTGAAGAAATCGGCGTCCTCTGCGGCAAGAAAGGCATCCTTTACATATTTTGGTATCTTGTTGTAGGTAACGAATATCCTGTTGTCCGGCACAATGAGATAGACGATCTGATCATTATTATCATAGACATTGCTGATCGGCCTGTTCTCCAGGTGCTTCATGACCGCAACCGACGGTATGTCGTTCATGATATATGCGACGAGGCCTACGGAAAGGATCAGGCAGGACAACGCAACGAGCGCTATGAGGTATAAGGGGCGCCTTTTTTTTAAAATATTACTGTGTCTTTTGCGCACCATATATTCCCGATACGGTGAATCTTTGTGTTTGTTTAATCATGCCATAACCCTTGCTTTTAAACGATAATTGTTCAGCCCTGTCTTCGACGGGACGGAACGGGATTATTTTATACACCTCAGGAGATCGCGCAGGTTACAATGGCCTTGGCAGTCAATTCACCGTTTATGTCTTTTACATCCACTTCTGCCACTGCAAATTTTTTCCCCTTGTGTACAACCCTGCCTTCTGCATAGACAACCATATCCTTGACGGGCACAAAATAATTTATCTTCATCTCAAGGGTGGCGATCATATCATCTTCGCGCAGGAGGGTTAATACGGCATTGACGCCTGTTGAATCCGCAAGGCTTGCGATAGCCCCGCCGTGAAAGTAGCCGTATGGGTGCGTCAGGTGATCTTCGAAATCGAGCCGGAGCTTCGCGTATCCTTCTCTGATCTCAACAATCTCGATACCAAGATGTCCATAATAAGGCGTATCCTTTGCCAGTTTGCGCTGCAGTTCCTCTTTCATATCCGGAGCCCGTCTACATTTTTATACCAAAATACGGATTTTATCAACAGGATTATGGGAAACCGGATGCAGGATACTCGATACTGGATACTCGTCGCTGGATGCTGGTCGCTGATTACTTGATACTGGTTTGAACAAGCATCAAGTATCGGGGAACGAGGTTCTTCACTCCTTTCACCTTTCACTTTTCACATTTCACCTTTTACTTTTTGTCTTTTACCTTTTACAATATCAGCATAGCAAACCAGACAAGGAGGGATTATGAAAAAAACCGAAACAGGGATCGATGCCATTTCCTATCCGATGCCGTGCTCACTGGTCGGGGCAAACGTCGACGGGAAGCCGAACTATCTTACGGTGGCCTTTTTCAGTATGGTCAACGTCAAACCGCCGTTTATCGCCGTCTCTCTTGGAAAGGTACACTACACCAACCCGGGCATTAAAGGGAACGGCACGTTCAGCGTCAACATCCCATCGAAAGAGATGATAGAGGCTATAGATTACTGCGGGATCGTATCGGGGAAGAAATATGACAAGTCAAGTCTGTTCGGAACGTTCTACGGAAAACTCAAGACCGCACCGATGATAGAAGAGTGTCCTTATAACCTCGAGTGCAAGCTGGTTCAGACCGTTGAACTCCCTGTCGATGAGATCTTTATAGGGGAGATCGTCGCCGCATACAGCGATGAAAGATACCTGACGAACGGGGCCCCGGACCTCGGGAAGATGGATCCCGTATTCCTCTCTATGCCCGACAGGACGTACTGGAGTATAGGAAATAATTTTGCCAAGGCATGGGAGGTAGGGAAAAAGCTCCTGAAATAAACTCGATACTGGATACTCGTCACTGGTCGCTTGATGCTGGATGCTGGATTCTCGATACTGGATACTCGTCGCTGGATGCTGGCCGTATTAAACAAGGAGCGAGGTTCTTCGTCCCTTTAACGTTGAACGTTGAACATTGAACAGATGTTTCCTCAGCCGCCGATCTTCAGGCTGGCAGCCATATTTCTCAGGATGCTGAAGATGATATTTGGATTTTCTCTCACAATAGCATGGAAGTTATCTTTCGATATGATAACAACCTCCGTCCCCGGATCGATAGCTATCGCGGTATCTGCCCTCGGCTCGCTGAGGAACATTGAGAGTTCGCCGAAATATTCCCCCTCTCGCACGATGCCTATAGTGTCCTGATCCCTGGTTATGCCTACCGATCCCTTGACGACATAGAACATGCTGTCTGCCGGATCCCCCTGGCGAAAGACCTCCTCATCGCTTTCGTAGGTTCTCGCAAACTTCTCGCGAAGCCCTCTCTTCAACTTCCTGGAGGCGGGGTCATCAAGGAAGATATTTTTCAGAAGAAGGAGGTCCCTGTTTCTCATATTCGCCAGCAATTCTGCTCCGAAAAGCATGACCAGAAAAGAGAAATAGGACCAGAGTATTATGATAAAGATCACTTTGAAAGAGCCGAAGGCAAAACCATAATTGGGATTCATAAAGAGAAATCTCGAAAATATCTCTTTTATCAACGTCCAGAAGACTGCTGAAAAAAATGAAGCGATCACGAGATGGACCGTACTTAATCTGACAGGGGAAAAGATCGTATAAAAAAAGAGCATGGACACAAAGGTCACAATGGGAGGGGCCACGTAATCGATGACGGCGAGTGCGACGGTATCACCCTTCAGAGTGGTCTCTGCCATGGCATCGAAAAACAGTTCACTGATAAGGATTGCGGCAAAAAGCAATACTATAACAGACGCGGCAAGGGCATCAACGACCATCGATCGCAGAAAGGTCTCCCTTTTTTCTATCCTGAATATCCCTGAAAAGGCCCTGCGGATCGCATCAACAAGGGGTGTGATAGTCCAGAAGAGCATGAGAAAACCAAAGATCCCTATTGTGCCTCTATGTCTCGTAAGAAAATAGGCCTCATCGAGGAGCACCTTGCCGAACTGGGGGATGATCCTGCCGGCCATCTTTTCAACGCCGACGACCAGTGTCTTCGATGAGGTAACCTCAACGCTGAAGATAGAGATGGCGATGAAGAAAAGGGGGATAAACGCAAAAAAACCGTAATAGGCAAGTGATGCAGCCTCATCGAGGTTATTATTTTTCTGAAAGGATTTTATTGATCCCCTGACAATAAGCAGGGAGTGGCTCATTGCTCTTATGAATTTATCATACATAAAGAGGCTGACCTATATAATGGAACAATGCAGGGAGTTTGTAAAGAAATTAAACAAACCTCCGCCCTCTGCTCCCCTGCTATCGACTATCTACTATCGACTATTCACTGCCTTTTCATCGTCTCCCTTGAGCATATAATGCTTGCGAGGGCGATGAGGCTGGTAATAAAGAGAAGCCAGATGATCATCCTGTACGCAGAGGCCGGGTACATACCCTGCGTCTTGCCGGCACTGTCGAGCATATACCCCATGAGGGGCTGGAAGATGATCCCGCCGATAAAGGGGAAGAGGTTCATCGTTCCCATGGATGTACCGGAGATCTCAACGGGGAAAAGCTCCTTTGCTGCAATAATGGCTATGGTGCCCACCGCACTGATCGTTATGCCCATCAGAAAAAAGAGCACGTACAATGAGGGGATCGGCAGTGTCCTGTAAAAGAGCAGCATAACCAGCCAGCATATGGAGTTGAGTATCGATGTGCCCACGAGGACCTTTTTTCTGCTCATCAATATCTTATCCGAAAGATGTCCGATGACCGGGCTCAGGAATATCATCGCGAAGGCGATCATAGAGAGGATGTTCCCTGTAGAGTTTTTCGACAAGTGATAGACATCCGTAAGGTAGGGTCCTGCCCAGAGCCCGAAGAACCCGAAGAGCGCGCCGCCTCTCACGATGAACCATACGGCAATGGACCAGAAACATCTGTCCCGCAGGATGATCTTCAGGTCGTCTGAAACGTTCCTCTTCGCGGGTATGCCGTTGCCGGCATGTTCGACAATGCCTGGCAGTCCTTTTTTGGCAGGCCTGTCTTCGACGACAAGCCATGTCATGACCGTGAACACAACGGACACTGCACCCGTCACGATAAAGGACGTCCTCCAGCCGAATGTCTGGGAAAGGAACGCAAGGGGTGTTGTCGCCGTGAACCACCCCAGACCTCCGATAGCCATAAGGGTGCCTGATATCCGCGCCAGCTCAATACCCCTGTACCATTCGGCGAATATCCTCATCGCCGACACAAATACGGCCGAGACGCCAAGTCCCACAAAGGCCCTTGCAACAAAGGCAAATTCAAAACGCGGCGCGAGACCGAAAAAGATGGTCCCGAAGGACGCAACGGAACCAAACACGACAAGGGTCTTCTTCGGCCCCCATGAATCGGAAAGGATGCCTACCGGTATCTGGGTAAGGGCGTAAGGATAAAAATACGCAGAGGCAAGCAGCCCGAGGCTTGCGCCTGATATCTGAAAGGCATCGATTAATTCCTGCGCCACGACGGCCGGCGCAACCCTCTGAAAATAGACGATGAGATACTGTACGGCGAGTATTGCGAAGATATACCAGCGATACCGGTAAAGCCTTGCCAGTCCTTTTTTCATGTGATAACAACGCCCATTTCAGATTTTACATTCTATACGCTTTCATGTACAATAAAATATCATCAACCCTGATACGTCATGAGAGCCCGCCGTAGATGCTCATCCTGATGGAATATCCGGGATAATAAGGACGTGCCATGCAAAAAGAGATATTAAAGGATTTGCTCAATGTTGTAAAGGGGATAACCCCGCCCGATTGCGTTATTCGCAACGGCAGGATCGTTAATGTCTTTACCAATGCCGTCGAGGAGAACCTGCTTATCGCGATCAAACATGGCTTCATCGCGTCCATTGAAAAAGACGGGGGCAACTCGCCTTACGGCGATGCCCCGGTGATCGATGCGGAAGGACTGTACCTCTGTCCGGGCTTCATCGACTCCCACACCCATATAGACAGCATGTATTCCTTCCATGCCCTTGTCCCCTACGCGGTGAAGGGCGGGACAACGACGATCATAACTGAGATGGGTATTGTAGGCGATGCGACGGGCATCGAAGGGGCGGAAGTATTTATCGACAGCACAAAAGGATACCCTGTGCGGTGCTATTTCGTCGCCCCTGCGCACACACCCCCATTGCCCGAACTGGAGGGCTCCCTCGGCATAAGCTTCAAGGAATTTTCAAAGCTCCTGAAGCGCGAGGACTTTGTCGGCATAGGAGAGGCCTACTGGATGAGGGCCCTTGACGGGGACGACAGGTTCCTTAAACAGGCCGGGCTTGCGATGTCGCTCAACAAAAGACTTGACGGCCATGCCGCGGGTGCCCGCGGAAAGAGGCTCGTTGAGTACGCCCTCACCGGCATCACCTCATGCCATGAATCGGTGAACGTCGACGAGGCCATCGAAAAGCTGAGGTACGGCATCTATGTCATGATCAGGGAAGGCTTCGTACGAAAGGAGCTTCCCGAGCTTGCGCGGCTGAAAGACCATGATGTGGACAAGCGCAGGATCCTCCTTGTCTCGGATACCTTCGATCCCGGCATGCTCTGCGGAGAGGGGTATCTCGACTCGGTGGTGCGGAATGCCATCAGATACGGGTTCGCCCCGATAGACGCGATCAAAATGGCATCGATCAACCCCGCGGACTATTATGGCCTGCGGCACCTCGGGGCTATAGCCCCCTTGCGGTATGCCGATATCCTCTTTTTGAAAAGCTTAGAGGATATATCGATAGAAAAGGCTATGGTCAACGGGGAGATGGTCCTCGAAGGCGGGAGGTGCGGGAGGTTCCTGAAAGAGATCAAACCCTACGAATATCCGCTCAGCATGATGCAGACCATAACGGCCGCGAAGTGCGTCGAAGACGATTTTAAGGTCAAGGCAGACCCGAAACACCAAGAGATACGCGTCATAGAGGTCATAAACGAGACCATTACCAGGGAGGCGAGGCACAGGCCTTCGGTTAAGGATGGCTACATAGAGAAAGACCTCGAAAATGACATTATACCCGTTGCGGTGATAAACAGGCTAAATTCAAAGCAACGCGGCAACGGCTTCATCAAAGGAACAGGCATCAAAAACGGCGCCATATCTACGACCATCGTCTGGGATACGGGCAATATACTCGTCACAGGGAGCAGCGAAAAGGATATGGAACTCGCTGTAAACAGGATTATCGATATCCAGGGCGGCATTGTCATAACTTCCGGCGGCGAGATCATCTACGAATTGGCCATGCCCGTCTTCGGCACCCTATCCGTAGAGAGCATGGAATATCTGCGGGACAAGGTCGAGGAGCTCGACATAGCGATCAGGACCATAGGGACGTCCTTCAGCAAGCCCTTTCTCAACATCCAGACCATCCCCTTTACGGGCCTTCCGTTCTTAAGGATAAGTGACAAGGGATTGGCGGATATAAAGACCAGGAAGCTCGTACCCCTGTTTGTATAAAAGGTGAAAACCTTGTCCCCCGTTGCTCGTTGCTTGTCACTGGTTTGAACCAGTATCCGGCGACGAGCGACCAGAGACGAGTATCGAGTATCCAGCATCTGCTCACAGGAGCCATGAGCTATCAGCTATGAGCCGAA
>MVRS01000068.1 GCA_002067975.1 Syntrophorhabdus sp. PtaU1.Bin058 | reverse complement strand
AGAGGTCGGGGAAGGGGCGATCATGCCCACGATCCCTGCAATACTGAATGCGATCCACGACGCCGTGGGAGTGCGTATCCCAGAGCTCCCCGTGACGGCGGAGCGGTTGTTTACGCTTATACAGGAGAAGGATAAAAAGTAGGAAGAACCATGTCCATATTGCTAATTCAGAACTGGGACATTATTCACGGAAAAGAGGACGAATACGCGAAATTTGTCAATGAAGTGTATTTGCCCGAGACTACGGCTGCGGGGCTCATCTCTGTCGGTGGTTTTTATGTAGAGGTTGGTTTCGGCCCGCGGGTCATTGCGGTCCACAGCGTCAACGAGATGGATGAGCTCCTGAAGGCCCTTACCGACAGGACGTTCAAAAACCTGTCCCAGGAGTTGAAACAGTATGTCTATAATTATCGGAGGTATGTACTGGAGCCCATGGGCGCTGTCCAGAAGGGGAAGTACACGATCCAGAAGGGCGTGTGGAAATTCAACCAGTATTATGACCTGCGACCGGGCGTGAAGAAGGACTATGCCGAATTTGTTATCAATGAACACCTCCCCACCATGGAAAAGATCGACTACGTCGAGGTGACGGGCGGCTGGAACGTTGTACTCGGAGGGTTCAGCGAGATCATCGCAGAGTTTACCTTCAGGGATCCCATAGACATCGGGAGACTCCTTGCGAATGAGGATTTCAGAAAGATAACATTGAAGCTGAAAAACAGATACGTAGTCAACTATATGAGCAGGATCTTGCGTTGCACAGAGCGGTTTGATGAACCAAGGTGGTTCAAACATTGAGGACTTTGCCTGTGGAGGGAGGTGATTTCATTTACTATATAATCTAAAAAAAGGGGGTTATTATGGGAGAAACAAAGGGGTTTCCTTATGCAGAAGAGGTAAAGCTGCCGCCAGAGATGGCAGGCTGGGAGGAGATGTATCCTCCCCATCGTTTATTCAGCAAAGACAGAGATGATTGGGAAAAGAGGCATTTCTGGTATCAGGATAAGATCCATGATCCTGAAGCACTGTATCCGCTCGATGATATCTTCAATGAAGCATGGCAGATAGCGCTTTCCCAGTATACCACGAGGGTTTTCTGTATACCCCCTGCACAGGGCGTGCAGCAGAGGATGCTGGGGTGCTATATGTACATTTCGGCCGTTGAGCCGCCGCCGCCGGAGGTTATTGGGGAAAAGGCAGAAGTCTTCGGAAAGAGATTGCCCTACGTCCTTCAGAATTACGACATGCTGTGGGGTAAATGGATCGAGAAGTTCAAGGCCCTTGGAAAGGATATGCAAAGCCTCAAGGTGCCGGAAGAACTTGTAAAGTATGTGCCGGATGAGGATATCTTTCCCGTGACAAAAGGTTATACCCCGGCATATGAAGTGATAGCGGCGTTCAATACGCTGGTAAACCAGATATTTCTGGGATGGCAGTACCACTTCGAGTATCTGAACCTCGCTTACCTTGCCTACCTGATGTTTGTGGACACGGCAAAAAAATTATTCCCGGGCATAAAAGAGAGCACTGTTATGGGAATGGTTGCCGGTGTTGATGCAGCCATGTTCCGTCCTGACCAGGAGCTATGCAGGTTGAGCAGGCTGGCTGTGGCGCAACGGCCCGTCGGTGACATTCTTAAAAAGGATATATCCGCCGACGAGAAGATAAAAGAATTGAAGGGCACGGAAGCCGGCAGGGTATGGCTCGAAGAGCTTGAGAAGATAAAGGATCCATGGTTCTTTGCGTCCTGCGCAAGCGGATGGTTTCACTATGAAGGGAGCTGGGTGACCAAGATGGACGTACCTTTCAGCTATATGGAGGGCTACGTGAAGAGGCTTGAGAAAGGGGAAAAGATCGAGAGGTCTCTTGAGGATATCACAAAAGAGAGGGAGAGGGTTGTCGCGGAGTACAAGAAACTTATAAAGGTGGAGGATGACAGAAAATCCTTTGAAGATGCCTATAGTGCCGTGAGAACAATATACCAGTTTACCGAAAACCACATCTTCTGGGTAGAGAACTGGCTGCATACGATATGGTTTGATAAGGTAAGGAAGTTTGGAGACCTGCTGGTAAAGTACAATGTATTGAAAAAGACGGACGACATCTTTCTCTTCAACAGGTTTGAAATACCCATGATCCTTGAGGACCTGGTAACCGCATGGGCACTGGGTGTGGGTGCGCCTACGAGAAGTAAATACTGGATGGAGAAGGCGGAGAAGAGAGAAAAGATACTTGAGGCTGCAAGAAACTGGGTGCCTTTGCCCGGCCTGGGAATACCGCCCGAAGAGGTATCAGAGCCGTTTACCGTTATGCTGTGGGGTATAACCAGCGAGAAGGTCGGAGAGTGGCTGAAGGGTGCGGACTTATCCGGAAACGAGATAAAGGGGTTTGCGTCATCGGCGGGTGTTGCCGAGGGGCCTGCGAGGGTAATCAAGCTGGCCAAGGATATCGTTAATCTCAAACCCGGCGAGGTCCTGGTTTGTCCGTCTACGAACCCATCGTGGGCGCCGGTCTTTACAAAGATAAAGGCTGCCGTGACCGACATTGGAGGGCTTACGTGTCATGCCTCCATAGTCTCGAGGGAGTACGGTCTGCCTTCCGTAACAGGCACCGGAGTTGCGACCTCCATGATCAAGACGGGCGATATAATAAAGGTTGACGGGACTGCCGGTGTCGTAATGATAGTAAAAAGAGCAGGGGCCTGAAGATACGGTTGCTAACGGGGGTACAATACCGGTACCCCCTGCGCATAGAGCGTTTTTGTCCATTCTGATTATCTGATATTTTCAGCACAGTACCGACGGGCGGGTATTCGACGAGAACATATATGAAGCGATGAAAGGGGTGTGCATAGAGATTGAGAAACGTTACCAGACGAAATTCCTGGAGATTGGTACGGATGACGATCATGTGCATTTTCTCATGTAGTATGTTCCAACATAGAGTGTTGCCGGAACGGTATCTATCATCAAGAGCATTGTCGCCAGTAAAATATTCAAGCAGCGCCCTCACGTAAAGGAACAGCTCCGGGAAGGAAAGTTTCGGACGGTATGAAGTTCCATAAAAATAAAAAGGGGGTGTATTATATGAACCAGAAAGGAGAAATCAAACAGCCTTTATTAGGGATCCTGGGAACGGTGGTTGTATTTTTCATTGCCTTCGGCATTATTACCTGGTTTAAGCCGGAGACGTTTATCCCCTGGGCAGGCGAACTGGCCATGTGTTTCATACCATTCTCTATCATCATAGGTATGGTATGGCAGACCAACTACCCGGCGCCGGCGGCAAAATTAGAGCAACCTTTGAAGGGGCTGTATCTTTTATTGTTCAACATGGTTGTCGGATCCCTTGTTGCCGCATGGTCGATCAAGACCGTGGGGGGGTTTGTGGTGCCGCCAACACCGCCCCTTATATTCTTCACAATCATGACGGTGATTATAACGTTCTGGTGTGTTGTTGTCTGGCAGTGCTGGCCGGCAGCGGGGATCAAGGGAGACCACCCTGCCTTTGTGGGCTTTGGCACGCTTATCGTCTCTTACGCAGTAGCCTTTATACTGTTCAAGACGTTATTCAATTTTGATTTTATGAAAGACGCACCTTTCTATGCTGCGGTAATGCCCCCAAGCGGGGCCTTTAATGCCTTTTCGAGCCTGGCCTTCTTTCTCACGGGCCTTGCCGTGATACTGGCATGGGTGGAGCTCGACTTCTGGCCGATAAGCCTTATCCCGCCGAAGGCCCCTGCATTCGGCAAACAACCTGTCTGGGGCATCGTGGTCAGTGCGGTGGTGATCATCGTCGCATATATCATCAAATGGATCTTTGTAGACAATATTGGAATGGACATATTCGTATACACTCTCAAGGTCCCCATCTGCATAATCTTCGGGGAGTTCATTATGCTCCTTCTTATGCAGACTTCCCCGGTACAGACCGTGAAACAGCCAGGGAAGGGGATAATCCTGATCATCATCAATATTATCCTTGCGATCGTGATGTACTACCTTTACCTGTGGTTCAGCTTCCTTGTCGCCGGTTCTCTGCCGGGCGGAGGTGCGGCCGGTTATGTGCAGGAACTCTGGATCGCAACCGCGCTGCTGGGTTTTACCTTTCCCGTTATTGCCTCGTACACAGGGTTTTTCAATTTCTGGCCTTTGACTGAGCCGAAACCGCCAAAGGAGTGAGGGGAAGAAAGATTGGGATAGCCAAAAAAGGGTTTAGACCCTGAGAACAAAAGAAGCTGGAAGTGCGGTCACCCTGTGACCGTGCTTCCGGACTTTCAAAAAGGGGGAATTAATATGGCAGAAAAATGGATATACCGGTTAAAAGAGGTTGGACAGGAGCACAACGATATTGTCGGAAAAAAATGCGCCAACCTCGGAGAGTTGACAAAGGCGGGTTTTCACGTACCACCCGGTTTTGCCCTTGGCGTGGACGCATACTGCAGGTTCATGAAGGAAACGGAGGCCTCGCAACGTATCCTGAAGTATCTGGAGGACTTCAAGGCTGATCCGCATAACCTGGAGGATACACTGAAATACGAAAAGGCATCCCAGGATATAAGGGAGATCGTTGAAGCGATAAAGATGCCCTCCGATATGGAGGAGATCGTAAAAGGCTACTACAAAGAATTGTGCAAGCTTGCCGGATGTGAGAATATATATGTTGCTACCCGTTCCGCAGGCCCGACAAGCCATCCGGGCCAGTATGAGACTTACCTGAACGTGAGTGGAACGGACGACGTGGTGTTCAACGTGGTACGGGTATGGTCAAGCACGTTCAATACCCGTTCTATTATCGCAAGGGCGAGGCTTGATATGCCGCTTCATCACGACCCGATAGGGGTTGCGGTGCTGACCATGGTTGACGCGAAGGCGGCCGGTGTCATGTTTACGGTGAACCCTGTAAACGGTGACGAGTCGAAGGTGGCGATCGAAGGAAGCTTCGGCTACGGCGAGGCAGTCGTCTCAGGCAATGTGACGCCGGACAGGTATCTGGTTGATAAGATCGGTCTAATGATTGAAGAAAGGGTAATCTCAGACAAAGGGAATGAATTTGTCTATAACCCGGAGACCAAAGAGATGGAATATAAAGAATTGCCTCCCGATCAAAGGAGGGTTCAGTGCCTTGAAGACAGAGAGGTGCTTGAACTGACAAGGCTCGCAAAAAAGGTTGAAGAGCATTTCGGATGCCCCCAGGACGTAGAGTGGTCCATCTCAAGAAGTCTCCCATTCCCTGAAAGTATCTTTCTCGTGCAGGCCCGTCCCGAGAGCGTATGGGGCAAGAAAAAGAAGGAATCTGTGCTTGGCAAAAAGACCGGTTTGGAGATGCTGCTTGAAAAGGCCATGACCCCTACGAAAGTCAGGGCGTAGGCTGTGATCAACCTTTGCTTATGAAGAAACAATTACTCATTATCACCACTCTCGATACAAAAGGCAGGGAAGCTGCCTATGTAAAGGACTGTGTAGAACGCCTCGGCAGCCAACCGATCCTTATGGATATAGGGATTCTTTTGAAGGCGCAAACTGATCCCCATATCACACGATACGAACTGGCAGAGGCTGCCGGATATGACCTCGACCGGTTTATTGCAAAGAGAGACCGGTCTGGAGCGGTAAGGGCTGTTCAGGAGGGTGGCGCCATTGTTGCGCAACGCCTTCTCAGGGAAGGGAAACTGAACGGGGTTTTTGGTATGGGAGGCGGCACAGGTACCGCCATAGCCGCTTTTATTATGCGTTCTTTGCCTTTCGGGTTGCCGAAGGTCCTTGTCTCTACGGTAGCGTCCCGTGACGTCAGAGAATATGTAGGGACGAAAGACATCGTGATGTTTCATTCGGTAGCAGATATCCTCGGTTCCAATGAATTCATCCGTCATATACTCGGACAGGCAGCCAATGCGGTATGCGGGATGATGCACATGGGAAATACCATTAAAAAGGGGAGGCCGACGGTGGGGATCACCGCCTACGGGATCAATTCCGTCTGTGCGCTGAACGCTGAGCCGCTCCTCGGAGAAAGGGGATACGAGATGATCGCTTTCCATGCTAACGGGGTCGGCGGGATGGCGATGGAGGAGATGATAGAACAGGGTCTGCTCGTGGGTATCCTCGACCTTACCCCTCACGAACTGGCGGATGAGATCTACGGAGGCTACTGCAAGGGTATAGGGCAGAAACGATTTGAAACTGCGGGAAAGATGGGAGTACCGCTGCTTTTTGCCCCGGGCGGCCTCGATAACGCCGTCTTCAGCCCCCATTACCCCATGCCGGATACCCTGAAGGGGAGAAGGGCCCATGCCCACGACGAACGTTTTTGTGTTCGTATGGATAAGGACGAAATGGTGAAGTTTGCGCAGATGATCGGGGAGAAGCTTAATAAGTCAAAGGGACCGGTGCATGTACTTATCCCGAAAAGGGGTTGGTCCGAGATCGATAAACCCGGCGTGGAACTCTTTGACCCTGATATTGACATGGTTTTTGTCGACCGGTTAAAGGGGATCCTCAGACCCGGTATCCCTGTTGAGGAGATTGATGCCCACATAAGCGAAGCGGTCTTTGCAGAGCGGGCAGTTGAAATCCTGGACAGGATGATAAAAAAGATTGAGAAAAGTCCATCGGCAGGTTAAAGTAATGAAATGGATTTTTTTGATATTTCAGAAAAGAAGGGGTCTTTCGAGGTATCGGCGCACATCATGCTGATCGGTGATGATATCCTTGTCGTCCTCACGGGCGGCCGGGCCCACATCGGGGCTGTCGCTATTGCCCAGCCGAGACCGAGCATAGAGGATGCACAGAGGATAAGCGCGACAAGCTCGGTCTTTACCCATATAGGTCACAAGGAAGACGTGGTGGCAAAGGCGATGTCGGAGGATCTCTCGAAAGGGTTGAACAGAAAGGTGACGGTTGCCGCCGGGATTCACTGGGACGGACTGAAAAAGAAGGACATCGAGCTTATAATAGAGATATGCGGGGCAATCACCAAAAGGATAATCGCGGAGGCATTAAAAAGGTGAGGCGGATTATTGTAGGTATTACAGGCGCGACAGGTGTTATCTATGGCGTCAGATTGCTCGAGGCGTTAAGGAATGCAGGGATTGAAACGCATCTTATCCTCTCTGATTCGGGAAAGAAAAACATGCGCATCGAAACGGATTTCACGATCGAGGATGTCGAAGGGCTTGCCTCTCAGGTTCACGATATAAAAAATCTCGCATCTTCCATATCGAGCGGATCCTTCAGGACCGATGGGATGGTGATAGCGCCCTGTACCGTTAAAACACTTTCAGGTGTAGCTCACTCGTACAACGATAACCTCATTGTGAGGGCCGCAGACGTTGTGCTGAAGGAAAGACGGAGATTGATCCTTGTCGTGAGAGAGACACCGCTCCATAAAGGCCACCTTGAGTTGATGAGCAGGGTTGCAGACCTCGGCGGTATCATTTTGCCGCCTATTCCCGCGTTCTACCACTCTCCGCGCACAATAGACGACCTGCTGGATCACACCACCGGGAAGATACTGGACCTTCTTGAGATAGACAACTCCCTCTTTACGAGGTGGAAAGGGACGAACCCCGTGAAAGGTGAAATGTGAAAGGTGAAATGGAAACTGAAAGGTTACACAAATTAGTGAAAAAAAACTCTTGACAAAAAGTTCTATTATAATATTTATTATATCTACCAGTCAGTATACTGGTAAAATTTAAAAAGGAAGCCTGTACAAAATAGTGTTATCAGTGTTATCGGTAAAATAAATGTTTTGCATTTTCAAAAAAATATGATAAATATGAATGTGCTTTTTTGTACAAGGTATATTTCCAGACATACGAGATGGATACAATAAACCTAAGCGAAAAGACTAATTGGGAATTCATAGAGCAGGTTCAGAAGGAAAGCGGTGAGAACCTTTCGCTCTGTTATCAATGCGGCAACTGCACCGCAGGCTGCCCCTACACCAATTATTTCGATTACCCGGTAAGCATGGTCATGCGCCTTCTCCAGACCGGCCAAAAAGATACTATCCTCAATTCAAAGGCGATCTGGCTCTGTGCAACGTGTGAAACCTGTACGACGAGATGTCCCTGCGAGATTGACGTTGCGCATGTAATGGACACGTTGAGGATCATCGCACGGAGAGAGAACAAGGTCTCCGAAAAAGACATCAAGATGTTTTACGATGCCTTCCTTGATTCTGTGAAACGTTTCGGACGCATCTATGAAGTAGGTACACTTCTTACCTATAACATCAGGTCGGGTCATTTTATGGCCGATGCCGATCTGGGACCAAAGGTCCTGACAAAGGGCAAGATCCGTTTCTTTCCAACGAAGATAAAAGGGAGCGATAAGGTAGCGCAGATCTTTGAGCGCTTCCGGACAAAGGCTAAAAAACATGGCTGAAAAAGAATACGCCTATTTCAGTGGATGTTCACTTGAAGGTACTGCGAAGGAATATGATACCTCCTTCAGGCTTGTCATGAAGACGCTTGGCGTGACCCTTACAGAGCCGGAAGACTGGAGCTGCTGCGGTTCTACGCCGGCCCATACCGTTGACCACGTCTTTGCCGCGGCCCTTGCCGCACGGAACCTTGCCATCGTCGAGAAGATGAACATCGGCACATTGACGACCCCCTGCCCATCCTGTCTCATGGCCTTCAAGAAGGCACACCTCGGGATGACGGAGGATGAAGCCTTTAAGGATCAGGTCAACGAGCTCCTCGATGAACCCTACGAAGGAGGGGTCATCTCGAAATCGTCCCTGCAGATCATCTACGAAGATGTCGGTCTCGAAAAGATCGCTGAAAAGGTGACCCATGCACTGCCGGACCTCAAGGTTGCCGCTTACTACGGCTGCATCATGAACAGGCCGCCCGACGTGGCACAGTTCGATGATCCGGAAAATCCTGTCGCGATGGACAGGGTGATCTCCGCCCTCGGCGTGGAAGTAAGGGACTATGCGTTCAAGACGGAGTGCTGCGGCGCCGCCTTCGGCGTACCCAAGAGGGCGATGGTGAACGAGCTGACATACAAAGTACTCTCCATGGCCGTTGACGCAGGGGCAAACTGCATTGCCGTTGCATGCCCGCTCTGCCAGCAGAACCTCGACCTCAGGCAGGAGCAGGTGAACCGCGCGATGGGCGCATCGTTCAATATCCCCGTCCTTTATTTCACGCAGATCATGGGGCTGGCATACGGGTATTCACCCAAAGAACTGGATATGGACAAGCTGGTAGTCAGCGCCGGTCCTTTGATAAAGACGCGAATTCCCATTGCGGAGTACAGGGCAATGAAAGAGGCTGAGGCCGCTGCAGCAAAAAAGACCCCGAAGGCCAGAGAGGCAAAAGAAGCGGCGAAAACGGAGGAAAGCTGATCTATGCGCGTTGGTGTTTTTATCTGCCATTGCGGTAACAATATTGCCGGTACGGTAGACGTTGCGAGAGTGGCCGCAGAGATGAGGAAGTTGCCGGGCGTGGTCTATGCAACGAACTACATGTATACCTGCTCGGAGCCGGGCCAGGAGGAGATAAAACAGGCGATCAAAAAGGAGAACCTCGACAGGATCGTCGTTGCCGCCTGCTCGCCGAGGATGCATGAAAATACATTCAGGAAGACGATCGAAAAGGCAGGCCTGAACCGCTATTTCCTTGAAATGGCGAACATCAGGGAACATATATCGTGGATCGGCGAGGATAAAGAACTGAACACCGCCAAGGCGATCGATGCCGTAAAGATGGCCGTTGCCAAGGTGATGAAGAATAAGCCCCTTTATTCGTCCTCGTTCAAGGTCAATAAACGGGTCATGGTTATCGGCGGCGGAGTCGCCGGGATGCAGGCGGCGCTTGACTGTGCCGACGGCGGTCTCGACGTCGTCCTCGTCGAGAAGAGCCCCAGCATCGGCGGGATGATGGCGCGCCTCGACAAGACGTTTCCCACGATAGACTGCTCGATATGTATCCTCGGTCCCAAGATGGTCGACGTGGCACAACACGAGAAGATCAAGCTCCATGCCTATTCGGAGATCGACGAGATAAAGGGATATGTCGGCAACTACCAGGTCAAGGTGCGGAAGAAGGCGACCTATGTTGACTGGACGAAGTGTACGGGCTGCGGCGCATGCATGGAGAAGTGTCCCACCAGGAACGCCTACGACAATTTCAATTTCGGCGTTGCCCCGACACGGGCGATCAACATACCGTTCCCGCAGGCGATCCCCAAGAAGGCAAAGATCGATCCTGCATTCTGCCGGCAGTTCACAAAAGGGAAATGCGGCGTCTGTGCAAAGATATGCCCCACGGGCGCGATCAATTACGAGATGCAGGACGAGATCGTCACCGAGGACGTCGGTGCGATCATCGTTGCAACGGGATACGGGCTTTTTGACCTCGATAAGTTCCCGGAATACGGGGCTGGACGTTACCCCGACGTCATCACCGGTATCCAGTACGAGAGGATCCTCAATGCCTCGGGTCCTACATCGGGCCATATCCTGCGGCCGTCCGACCAGACAGAGCCGAAGACCATTGTCTTCGTCTCCTGTGCAGGCTCCAGGGATAAATCCCTCGGCGTGCCTTACTGTTCGAACTTCTGCTGTATGTACATCGCAAAGCAGGCGATCCTTACGAAAGACCATGTACCCGATTCGCAGTCCTATGTCTTTTACATGGACATCCGTTCCCCCGGTAAAGGGTACGATGAGTTCACCAGGAGGGCACAGGAGGATTACGGCGTAAAATATATCCGGGGACGCGTGTCGAGGATCTATCCGAAGGGTAAGAAGATGGTCGTGAGGGGTGCCGATACCCTCCTCGGGACCCAGGTGGAGGTCGAGGCGGATCTCGTGGTCCTTGCGACGGCAGTCGTTTCGGCGCCGGGTGCCGCCGGCATGGCGGAGAAGCTCCATATCTCTTACGATACATTCGGCTTCTACGTTGAGAGCCATCCGAAATTACGGCCCGTGGAGACGAATACCTCAGGCGTGTTCCTTGCAGGCGCCTGCCAGGGCCCGAAAGATATCCCTGCATCGGTCGGACAGGGGAGTGCGGCAGCGAGCAAGGTACAGGCGCTCTTCTCGAAGGATATGCTCGAATCCGACCCGGCGATCGCGCAGGTCAATACCAACGCCTGCGTGGGTTGCCTGAAGTGCGTCAGGACATGTCCTTTCCAGGCCATCAAGGAAGAAGAACTGAGAAACGGCAAAAAGGTCGCCAAGGTGATCGAGACGGTCTGCGCAGGCTGCGGCGTCTGTACGTCCACCTGTCCCTGCGGAGCGATCCAGTTGCAGCACTTTACCGACAACCAGCTCTTAGCGGAGGTTAATGCCATATGTCAGGGGTAGCCGGAAAGGAACTTCGGATCGTAGGTTTTCTCTGTAACTGGTGTTCCTACGGAGGGGCCGACACTGCGGGCGTGGCACGCTTCAAACAGCCTACGGACCTGCGTATCATCAGGGTGCCCTGTTCAGGCAGGGTGGACCCGCTCTTTGTCGTGAAGGCGCTTTTGACCGGGGCCGACGGCGTGCTCGTCTCGGGATGCCATCCCAGGGATTGCCATTACACGGACGGCAATTTCTACGCACGGAGAAGGCTTGAAATGCTGAAGAGGTTACTGCCTTTCATCGGTATCGATGAGAAGAGGTTTCATTATACGTGGGTTTCTGCGTCGGAAGGCCAGAAGTGGCAGCAGGTGGTCACGGACTTCACAAACCAGGTCCACAAGCTCGGTCCTATGCATGCAAAAAAGGAGAGCGAGGGTTGAACAACGCGGAGCAGATAAAAGAGACTATTGCCAGGATATTTCCGGACGTTGAAACGGTGATCTGTTATCAGCAGGGTTTTGACGGGCTTCACGCAACACCCTACTTCATAAGCATACCGGAACAGGTCAACAAGCTTATCTGGAACCCGCTGTGCGCCCAGAACCTGACAAGCTACCTCCCTTCTATTAAAAAGAAGGTCGGCATCGTTGTGAAGGGATGTGACAGCAGGACGATCATACAGTACCTCCAGGAGGGACTCATCGACCGCGCAAAGGTTGTTATCATCGGTGTGCCCTGTACGGGGGTGATAAGCGTAAAGAAGGTTCTCAGGGAGATCGGGCACCAGCCCGTTGTCGATGTTGTCTTTGACGATAACGGCAATATTGTCGTTAAGACGCAGAAAGGAGAGAAGAGGCTGGCAATCGCCGACGTCTGCCCTGATAAATGTACAACATGTCAGTACCCGACCCCTCTTGTCTATGACCATCTTATCGGCGAACCGATAGCATCGAACAAACCAAAAGAGGATGTTTATAAAGATATCCGCGAGTTTGACGCGAAGACCCTCGAAGAGAAAAGGGCATACTGGGAGAAAGAGTTCGAACGGTGTATCCGCTGCTATGCCTGCCGGAACGCGTGCCCTATGTGTATCTGCCAGGATAGCTGTATTGCAGAGACCAGGGAGCCGCACTGGATAAGCCAGAGACTCTCTTTACAGGAAAAGTTCATGTTCCACATGATCCATGCAGCGCACCTTGCAGGGAGATGTGTGGAGTGCGGGGAATGTGAAAGGGTCTGTCCTATGGATATACCTGTGGCGAAACTGAAAAAGAAGATCAACGCGGAGATGAAGGAACTCTTCAATTACGAGACCGGGGTCAATCCCGACGACAAGCCGCCCATGTATACATTTAATGTTGACGAAGCGAAGATTAAGGAGCACAAACTCTAATGTCCGATACAGGTTACCTGCCAAAGGAAAAGATAAAGGACTTTCTGAAGGAACTCGCGAAGGATGCCGTGGTCTATGCACCCTGTCTTGAGGGGGACATCGTTCTCTTCCGGCCTTTCAGCGAAGAAAGAACCCTCTGTCTTGACAGGCCGGCCAATACCCCGCCTAAGTCGGTTATCTACCCGCAGAGTGAGACGCTCTTTGCGTTTCAATATAAAAAGGCCCCCGAAGACCATCAGAAGATGTCCGTGGAACTGAAGGCAGACATAGGTGTGCCTAATATGGTCATCTTCGGTGCCCGTCCCTGTGATGCCAAAGGTTTCAGGATCTACGACAGGGTATTCATCGAGACGAATACACCCGATCCCTACTACAGGAAACGACGTGAGAATACGCTCATTGTTACCTTGAGCTGTGCAGCACCTTCTCCCGGGTGTTTCTGTGTTGCCGTGGGAGGCGGTCCCGCGCACAAGGAGGGTTCGGATGTCATGATGACCGAGCTGGAAGGCGGTTACGTCATTGAGCCGGTTACGGAAAAGGGGAGGGCTATCCTCGGAAAGCATGTTATAGAGGATGGAAAGCCATACCTTAAAGATGCACAGCATGTTCAGGCAAAGGCGCACGATGAGGTCAGAAACCCATTTGCTCCTGATGAACTGCCAAAGATATCCCAATCACTCTTTAACTTTGATGGATTCTGGGAGCAGGTTGTTGGCAAATGTGTGAGCTGCGGTGCCTGCACGTATCTCTGTCCGACCTGTTACTGCTTTAATATTACCGATGAACAAGGTATCGGCAGCGGTGAAAGGGTACGGAGCTGGGATGCCTGCATGTTTTTTCACTTTACCCTCGAGGCGAGCGGTCACAACCCGAGGCCAACGAAATTCCAACGATTCAAGAACCGTGTAGGACACAAGTTTATTTATTACCCTGAAAAATACGAAGGCGTCATAGCCTGCTGCGGTTGCGGAAGATGCATCAGGTACTGCCCTGTGAACGTCGATATCAGTGAGATCGTCAATTACCTGAAAGATACCCACCAGGAATTGCACTGGGCGTCATCACGCAAGGAAGGGACACAGCCAACCGTTGGGAGCACAAAAGATGAGTAACATAAAAAATCCATACCTGCCGGAACTTGCGACCGTATTGCGCGTTATAGAAGAGACGCCGAATATCAAGTCTTACCATGTGGTATTCAATGATCCGGAACTGATGAAAAGTTTTCGTTTTGAGCCTGGGCAGGTAGGCCAGCTGTCGGTCTTCGGCGTCGGTGAATCGACCTTTGTCATCAATTCTCCTCCGACCAGGATGGAATATCTCCAGTTCAGCGTTATGAAGGCCGGAGAGGTTACGGCAGCGATCCACAACCTCTACCCCGGCGATCAGGTCGGCATACGTGCCCCTCTCGGGAACTGGTTCCCCTATGAGCAGATGAAGGGGAGGAATATCCTCTTTATCGGCGGCGGGATCGGCCTGGCGCCGCTTAGGACGCTGATCCTCTTCATGCTCGATAACCGTGCTGATTATAAAGATATAACGATCATCTACGGATCGCGGACCCCGCCCGACCTGTGCTATAAGGACGAGCTCAAGGAGTGGGAGGAAAGGTCCGACGTCAACCTGATCCTTACCGTGGACAATGAGTACCCGGGATGGAACAAGAGGACGGGTTTTGTGCCGACAGTACTCAAAGAGGTGGCGCCGGCGCCCGATAATACGGTGGCGATCACATGCGGCCCGCCGATCATGATCAAATTTGTGCTTGAAGGGCTGGCACAGCTCAAGTTCAAAGACGAAGATATTATAACGACCCTCGAAAAGAGGATGAAGTGCGGTATCGGTATCTGCGGCAGATGCAACATCGGGTCCAAGTACGTCTGCAAGGACGGCCCCGTCTTCTCCCTCGCGCAGCTCAAAGAGATGCCCGACGAAGTATAATCACAAAAAAACTGTTCAAGGTTCTATGTTCAACGTTCAAAGTTAACTAAAAAAGGGACTACATAGATCAGACAGGCTGGCCATACCGGATAAGTCAACTATATTTCCAGATTAATAAGCTCGAATAAAAGGCCGATGTTCACAAACCTTGAACATGGAACATTGAACGTTGAACAGGTTTATAAGCTTCCCCACTTCTCTCTGAGCAGGTCGCCGAGACTCCCGAGGCCACCCGTTGCCCGTTCTTCCTTCTTCACACTGTCCCTGTACGAATTGTAGGTGTCTTCCTCGATCTTCTCATCCACTTTATTTCTGCTCAGGGTGACCTTCTTGCGGTTCTTGTCGACCTCGATCACTATGGCCTGAAAGATAGTGCCCGGTGGGAACATGCGGTTGTGGTTTGTGCCGCGCGGTGTCCCCATCTCTGAATTGGGGATAAACCCGGTAAGGTAGTCGCCTATCTTGAGGAACAGTCCGGCAGGTATTACCCTCTCCACGGTTCCCTGAACAATATCGCTGACAGCGGGTAGCTGGATCTCCTCAAGATTGATCTTCTGCTCCATGGACAGGGTTATCTTTCTGTTTGCCGCATTAACGTCAATAATGCGTGCCTCCACAAACTGTCCGACCTCCACAACCTCCTTCGGATGTTTGATGCGTCTTCCGGTGCCGAACTTTGAGACCGGTATGAGGCCGTCTATACCTGGTTCTAAGTTCACAAAGGCGCCAAAGCTTTCAAGCCGGACAACGGTACCCTTGACCATACTGTCGATGGGGTACTTTTCTGCAGCGCTTGTATAAGGATCGGGCTGCATCGATTTTATGCTCAGGGTCAGACGGTTCCTTGCCCAGTCAATGGCAATGATCCTTACCGTTACCTCCTGACCTTGCGACAGGAGGCTTTCTGCCTTTTCAGCGCGGTTCCATGAAAGCTCGCTGGATGGAATGAGACCATCAATACCACCGAGGTCAACGAAGGCGCCGAACTTTTGTATTGCGCGGACCTTCCCTGTTACTTCCATGCCCACCTGGAGACTTTCCTTGAATTTCTTGAGCCTTTCTTCCTGTTCTTCCTCGAGGAGCACCCTCCGCGAAAGGATCACGTTGCGCCCATTTTCCTTGTATTCCAAGACCTTAAAAGGGAAGGTCTGGTTGATATACAGTTCGGATTTCCGCTCACCCTTCAGGTCAATATGGGAAAAGGGACAGAAGCACCTGATCTTACCGACATGGACCTCAAAACCACCTTTAAGCTCACTGGTGACCTTTCCGTTGACGGGCAGGTTTGCCTCGTAGGCGTTGCGGATCCCCTGCAGGTCGACCGTTGAGTATCCCTTGGTGCGGCTGGTAAATCTCTTCAAACCGTCCGAGAAGGCTACGAAGAAGGCCTCAATAGTATCACCTTCACTTACAGAATAGGTGCCGTCCTCTTTCAGGAATTCATTAAGGTTTATCACCCCTTCGCTTTTGCCGCCGAGATCGATAAAGGCAAAATCCCCTGAGATGCTTACTATCCTTGCACTGACCTTTTGTCCTGGTTCCAGTCTTTTGGAGGCTGTCCCGCTCTTTTCAAAAAGCGTGGCAAAATCCTCTTCATCCTCAACGTTGTGGAGGGTGTTTGTGTCGGGTATGGTATCGTGGATATTTTCTTCAGTCATTTTAGTCCTCTTATGGAACGATGTTGGTGAGCATATACTCTACACTTTCTTGTCAAAAATGTCCAGAAAAAGCAAACAATAGCTGAGAGCTTAGAGCAGAGAGCGAAGAGTTTAAAAGGTAACTTGCTTTCGGCAATATGACTGAAAAAGGTTTTAGCTGCCTCTGGAGGGGTAAAACGACGTGGCAGTCTCAGTGAAAACTCTCAGCTCTTCGCTCTAAGCTCTCGGCTATTCTTGTTTGACAATTGATATGCCATGACTTAACATATGCTTCATCATGAATATGGACCTGAAGTATGAAAAACTCAAAGAGATTATCAGGGATCTTGGGCGGGTCATCGTGGCCTATTCGGGCGGAACGGACAGCACCTTCCTTTTGAAGACCGCCGTCGATGTCCTCGGGAAGGAGAACGTCCTTGCCGTCATTGCCTCCTCACCGATCTATCCTGGCAGGGATATTCAGGAGGCTGAAGAGACTGCGAAGGCCCTTGGCTCGGAGTATGTAATTGTAGAAACATCCCAGATAAGTAACGATAATTTTGTAAAAAATTCAATAGATAGATGCTATTATTGTAAGCAAATTATTATAGATGAGCTATTATCTATAGGAAATAAAAAAGTAATAATGAATATAACCGAGGGAACTAACCTTGACGATGTCTCTGATTTCAGGCCCGGGAGCAGGGCATGTAAAGAGAAAGGCGTTATAAGTCCGCTCCGGACGGCAGGGTTGACAAAGCAAGAGATACGTGAGCTTTCAAGGGCCCTCGGGCTCCCGACTGCGGAAAGGCCTTCCGATACCTGCCTCGCAACAAGGATCCCTTATGGAACGCCGATAGACAGGATATTATTGGAGAAGATCGAACAGTCGGAAGGTTTCCTGAAAGAACTGGGCGTAAGGCGGGTAAGGGTAAGGAGCCACGGAGGCATTGCCCGGATCGAGGTGGCGGAGGACGACCTCGGAAAGATTATGGAGAATAGGGGCATTGTTGCTGAAACATTGAGGGGATACGGATTCATGTATATAGCCCTTGATCTTCAGGGCTATAGGACCGGGAGTATGAATGAAATAAACCCGTGAGGCGTTAGGCGTAAGGCGTGAGGGGAAGAACCGAAGGACGAAGGACGAGTTTCGCATTGTCTTTCTCGCCTAACGCCTTACGACTTACGGGTTTAAGAGAGGTGTGCGATGAAGGCGATGGTTATCAATAAGATCTCCAGGCTGGATGTGGACAAGAACCCGCTGGAACTTGTGGACATGCCCGTCCCCGTCCCGGGAGAGAAGGAATTACTGGTGAAGGTGTCGGTTTGCGGTGTCTGCCATACCGAACTGGATGAGATCGAAGGGAGAACGCCACCGCCAATATTCCCCATGATCCCCGGCCACCAGGTGGTTGGGAGGGTGATAGAGACAGGCCGGGAGGTGACGAAGTTCCGGAAAGGCGAGAGGGTGGGGATTGCATGGATCCATTCCGCATGCGGTACATGTAAGTTCTGTCTCGAAGGCAACGAGAACCTCTGTACCGGTTTTGAGGCGACAGGCAGGGATGCACACGGTGGCTATGCCGAATTCACAACAGTCCGGGAGGATTTTGCCTTCCCGATCCCTGACGTCTTTACTGATTTTGAGGCTGCCCCGCTTCTCTGTGCCGGAACAATAGGGTACAGGTCCCTGAGACTCACCGACATGAAAGACGGGGAGAATCTTGCATTGATCGGTTTCGGGGCCTCAGCTCACCTCGTTATCCAGATGACCCGGTACAGGTACCCGAACTCAAAGATCTTTGTCTTTGCCAGGAGCGCCGGTGAAAGGGAGTTTGCAAAGGAACTGGGTGCTTACTGGACCGGGGATACATCCGAGGAGCCGCCGGAAAGGTTCCACCGCGCTATCGATACCACGCCTGTATGGGGGGCCATCGTTGACGGTTTAAAGAACATGGAAAGGGGCGGCAGGTTCGTCATTAATGCGATCCGTAAAGAAGAACCTGACAAGAGGGCGCTCCTGATGATCGATTACCCGACGCACCTCTGGCTCGAAAAAGAGATAAAGAGCGTGGCAAACGTTGCCGGACAGGACGTACGTGAATTCCTTGATCTTGCCGCAAGGATCCACATAAGGCCGGAGGTCCAGGTCTACAGACTGGAAGAGGCGAACCAGGCCCTTACCGACCTTAAGGAGAAAAGGATTAGGGGGGCAAAGGTATTAAAAATATCTTGATGTTATATTTAATTAATGATAAAATTGATGATATTATATGTGTAATATCTTATAAATAAAAAGAAAAATGCCGAAGACGGGACTTGAACCCACACAGGCTTACAGCCTACTAGACCCTGAATCTAGCGCGTCTGCCAATTCCGCCACTTCGGCACTATCGTGTAATAAAGTATATGGATACCACTAATAAGTCAAGAGGTGACAGTGAAAATTTTTGAATCCCTCGATATACCGGAGAGGTTTACGCGACCGGTGCTCACCATCGGCAACTATGACGGTATACACGTAGGTCACAGGAAGATCATAGAGCAGGTAAAGCAAAAGGCGAAGGAACTGTCAGGCACCTCGATGCTGATGACCTTTCATCCGCACCCGATGAGCGTCCTGAGACCGGAGAAATATACACGTATCATTACCCCGCTTCACGTAAAGAAGAGACTGATCGAGGAGACGGGCATCGATGTATTGATCATTGTCCCCTTTAATACAGAATTCAGGAACATCGAGGCTGAGGGGTTTATCAAGGAGGTTCTGATCGACAGGTTGGGTGTGGCAGGTATTGTCGTGGGGTATGATTTCAGGTTCGGCAAAAACGGGGCAGGGGACATCGGGATGCTCCGGGGGTTTGTCGAAGATTACGATCTTTACCTCGGTGTTGTTGACGCTGTTACCGTTGATGGTGAAAAGGTAGGAAGCAATATGATCAGGAAGCTGATCGCTGCCGGAGATGTGGATAAGGCAAAAAGACTGCTGGAAAGACCGCACATGATAGACGGCGTTGTAGTCCGGGGGGACGGCAGGGGCAGGGAGATCGGTTTTCCCACTATTAACCTCGCGACCGTTTTCGAGCTTGTCCCGAAAGAAGGGGTTTACATAACAGAGGTAAAGATCAGCGAAAAGATGTACCCTTCAGTGACAAATATCGGACATAATCCGACCTTCAATGATAACCGTGAACTTACGGTAGAGACCCACATCATTGGTTTTTCCGGAGATCTCTATGGAGAAAGGGTCTACCTTTATTTTCATAAGCGGCTCCGCCCGGAGATGAAGTTCCGGAGTGTCGAGGAACTGCGTGCCCGTATAACGAAGGATGTGGAAACAGCGAGAAACTACTTTAGCCCGTAACTGATAATGCAACACCCGTGAGGCGTGAGTCGTAAGGGGTTAAGACCGCCTCACGCCTCAGATATCACGGTTTTTCTCCCCTCACGATTTACGCCTCACGACTTACGAATATGTCGCTGTCAGTTGTCAGCCGGTTTAAGGATGTAGATCGCCCCTATGATCGGGTCGCGTCTGTTACGCTCCGTAATGACCTGAAGCATTCGCTCCTGGAGCGTGACCCCCTTGGGGAGGAGCTTTAACCCGCTTGAGGAATAGATGTCTTCAGCGATAACCATCCCTGGCTGCAACTCGTCGAGCTTGATCCTTAGCTTGTTCGCCGACTGGTGGTTTTTGTCTTTTTCAACAAGGAAATCAATAAAGTGCGATGCTATTTCCGGATCTAATGTCTTATTCACGGCCAATTTCATCTCCAGGATAGCATCCTCTGCAGAGTTGCCGCCTTTGACAAGCTCTTCATACATTACGATTGTCCGGAGGATCCTCGCCCCTATCGCTATCTCTTCACCGAGAAGACCTTCGGGCTGGCCTGAGCCATCGAAATTTTCATACTGGTAATAGATCGCATTGGCAGAATCTTTGAAACCCGAGATGGTTGAGGTGATCATCGACCCGATGACCGGGTACTGATTAAACGTGACCAACTCCTCCATTGGTATGGAATTTTTGTTTTTATCTATCAGGTTATCCGGCAACCCTACCTTCCCGATCTCATGCAGCAAGGCAGCAAAGATTATCTGCTTCTTCTCGGAATTGCTGATCCCAAGTTTCCCGCAGATATATTCAACAGCCTCTTTTGCCTCCCATGCCCTGTCTGCGGCACCGGGGATCCGGAAATCGATGATCTTGAGGAGTATCGTTGTCAGTTCTTTAAAATTTTTTTCAAGCAGCGCGTTGGCATCGGCCAGCTTTTCTTTTTCTTCCTGCAGTTCGTTCTGGAGATGCTTGATCCTCAGGAACGCCTTGATCTTGCTCATCAATACAGTGGCAGATGTCGATTTCTCGATATAATCGTCAGCTCCCTGTTCGAGCCCTTTGATCTTGTGGTAAACCTCCTTTTCGATCGTGAGGAGAATGAATATCGTTGAAGAGAGTTCCGGATCGCTCTTCACCTTGCGGCAGAACTCAATGCCGTCCATCTTCGGCATATAATAGTCACTGATAATAAGGTCAGGCTTTGTCTCCTTGGCTACCCTAAAGCCTTCCTCGCCGTCAGAGGCGCCAAAAACATCGAATGCAGGATATTTTGACAGGTATTTCCCAATGGCATTGCGAAATACCGGGTCATCATCGACCAGCAGGATCTTGATCTCTTTATGCTCTGTCATGTTTTTCCCGGTGCCGGGGGAGCCTGTGTCTTTTGGCCGGGATCGGGCGTTACCTCTTTCCGGATCTCCACAAGGATGCTCACGCGCCGGTTAGCAAAATCGAGGGGTTTGTCCGGTATTTTCAGGTTCCTGTCGGCAAAACCCTTGACCCCGACGACCTGATCTTTCCTGACCCCATTCTCTTCAAGGACTTTACGCGCCATATTCGCCCTGTCCGTGCTCAGCTCCCAGTTTGAGTAATTCGGCGTCACATAAGGTCGTGCATCGGTGTATCCCTCGATGACGATGTTGTTCGGCAGGCGGCCGACCTCCTTTGCAACAAGCTTCAGGAGCTGGACGGTTTCCGGTTTTATCTTGGCGCTTCCGATGTCAAAGAAGAGACCTGTTGAATTCTCCACCAGTTCGATGCGGAGCCCCTCTTTTGTCACCTCTATCTGTATCTTGTCTTTGAATTTATTGAATTCAGGGGTTGCCGCTATGGCCTCCCCGATCTTTTTACCTTCTGCCTTTAATTTCTCTATTTCGCTGACGAGATTCGTGGAAGGTACTGGGGCAGCACTCTGGGCACCGTCAAGGATGCCGCTTGACCCTTTTCCATGGGTGAAGGCCCCTGGATCTTTAAAATAGCCCGCAACGGCATTCTTTACATTACTGCTCTGTCCGATGATCCATAGTACGATAAAGAGCGCCATCATGGCCGTCACGAAATCGGCATAGGCTACCTTCCATGCCCCGCCGTGGTGGCCGCC
>MVRS01000067.1 GCA_002067975.1 Syntrophorhabdus sp. PtaU1.Bin058 | reverse complement strand
GCCTCCTCCTTGTCGCCCGGGTACCCGCTTGCGGGTGCTATTTTTGAATGCAATTTGGTATGACATGGTGAAGTACCAGTAGTAAACATAAAAAAGGGCTTCCTCTTCGGAAGCCCTTTTTGCTTTTGTTTTAAAAATTTAGCTGCTTATACGATGGCTTTCAGTTTTTCCTGAAGGTTCTTCGTAAATTCTTTTTCCGTATCCTTTGCCTTTGCCCTCATGATCCTGTCGCCGAACATTGCAAGTTTCCCCACGATGTTTACATCCGACTTGTATGTAACCTCTACCTGGCCCGGAGATACCTCTTTCAGATCCACAGTGGTCTTATTCTTGAAATGGCCGAGTTTTGTTACGTCTTCGCCTTCACCTTCGATCTCCATATGTGTCGGCCGTACTATATTTGTCAGTTTGTTTACAAATTTCAGCTTTGCCGAGATGGGGCCGACCTTCTGTTTCACCACGCACTCATATGTGGTGTCATCGATCAACCTCACCGACTCTGCACCGGGCAGGCATGTCATAATGGTCTCCGGCTTCAGAATGAAATCAAACAGCTTATCGATCGGTGCATTTAACGTAAATCCTCCCTCTATAATCATAGAATCCTCCTATGTATGAAATTGGACTTCCTTAACTCCCTCGTTATCTTTACAACTTATCCTGTGCCTTTTCAATCAGCTCTGCCAGCATTACATAGCTTTTATTGCCCGGCGTTGTGGCCTGTTCGATCATGAGGTCGATAAATGTGAAACCCTGTGTTTTGCCTTGCTCATCCACCCAGGTCTTGTGCGGTTTATCGCCTGTTCCGAACATATGCCGCGCGACTTGCAGACTGTTTTTCCACTCTTTCTTACATACAGGACATTTAAAGTTCACGGTATCCCTCCTCTTTATTTTTTCCCTTTCCGCTCTTTCTCTGTTTCCTTCTTTTCTTTCAAAGCGTTCAGGATCATCTCAGGCGTTATAGGACATTCTTTCATCTGTATGCCGAAGCGATGGAAAAGCGCATTGCCGATGGCTGCCGCGGTCGGGTTGGTAAGACCTTCACCTGCCTCTTTTGCACCGTACGGTCCTTCCGGTTCATAGGTATCAATCTCGGCGATATTCGCCGGGGGCATCTCTGTGGCCCGGATCATCTTGTAGTCCACCAGGTTCGGGTTCATCAGCTTGCCGTCCTCATAGGGCATGTACTCAAGATACCCGTAGCCGGCGGCCATGGAGAATGCGCCTTCAAGCTGGCCGATGAGGCCGAGATGGTTGATGGGCTGTCCGCAGTCATGGGCCGTCATGCTGTCCACGAGCTTGATCTTGCCTGTCTCTTCATCGACTTCCACTTCAACTCCCTGCAGCATGTAGCTGTATGCCGGAGAGATCATGCCCTTTCTGTGAGGTGTGTAATAACCCCTGCCCACGATCTTCTGGCCGTCTTTGCCGCGAATGGCCTTCTTTACCAGTTCACCGTAATCGTAACCCCTTTCCGGACGGGCGATGGCATGCACCCACCTGTCTTTTATGTCAAGGTCGTATACGATATTGAATCCTGACTGTGCGTAAGCGAACTCAAGGAGCTGCTTCTTTGCGGCCTCTGCCGCCATCTTTACTGCGTTGCCGGCCATGAGGGTCTGTCTGGAGCCCCATGCACCGAGATCGGGCGGGCAGTAATCGGTATCGCCCGAGTGTACCTTAATGTCCTCGATCTTGACGCCGAGCGTCTCTGCGCAGATGATGGCAAGCGTGGTGTTCGAGCCCTGGCCGATCTCCTGAGCGCCTACAAAGAGCTCCACGGTCCCATCCTGATTGATGCTCACTACCGCAGAGGAGAAGGAGTAGGGGGTATCGAACCAGTTGAAGATGCCGCCGGACATGAAGCCGCAGGCGGAGATGCCGATGGCCCTGTTGGCAGGCAGTTTGCCTTTATCATTGATCCATTTCCGGATCTCGTCGTAGCACTGGTCGATGCCGCAGCTTGCGATCGTCGCCTGTCCCGGCACTTCGTAGCCTTCATGATGGGAGTTCTTCCGTCTCATATCGATGGGATCGAGGCCGAGATCAGCCGCAATCCACTCTATCTGCTGTTCCGAGCAGAACATGGCCTGTGGCGCTCCGAATCCGCGCATCGATGTCGACGGCAATGTATTTGTGTAGACCCTGTAGCCGTCATAGCGGTAGCCTTTCCACCTGTAAGGGAAGGAATGGAAAAAACCTGTGAGATAAAGCGCTGTTGCGCCCATGCCCGTGTATGCACCGCCGTTGGTAAAGACCTTGGCTTCCCGTGCGCAGAAGGTACCGTCTTTTTTCACGCCGGTCCGTACATAATAGAACATGGGGGTCCTGCGTTTCGTGGCGATGAAGTCCTCTTCCCTCGTGTAGACGATCTTAACGGGTTTGAAGAGTTTCCTGGAGAGCACGGCGCTGCAGAATATCGCCCCATCAAGCTCGAACTTGCCGCCGAAGCCGCCGCCGACATACGTAGAGATGACGCGGATATCGCCCTCTCTCATGCCGAGCACCCCTGCCATAAGCCCCTGCATATAATACGGGGACTGGTTGGAGTGATATATGGTAAGTTTTCCATCAGGCGTGTAGCTGGACACTGCTGCACGGGTCTCCATGCACATATGGGCCTGGCCGCCGCACTTGAACCAGTCTTCACGCACGTACTCCGCCTCCTCGAAGGCCGCATCCACGTCGCCCCACTCGATATGCCGGGTAACGTTAATGTTCCGCTCAAAACCTTCATGGATCTCCGGCGCGTCTTTCTTTATAGCATCGAGAGGTTCATAAACCCCGGGGAGCACCTCGTAGTCAACGTCAATATAGTCAAGGGCCTTCTCCGCGATCTCTTCGGTTATTGCCGCCACAGCAGCAACAGGCTCGCCGATGTAGCGCACCTTATCGACAGGAAGCACCTGCTCATCGCAGAGGTCCTGATAACGCCGCCAGATGCCCTGTTTGATGCCCAGGGTGTCTTCCTTCCCCGTCACAACGCCCATGACGCCGGGGAGCTCCATGGCCCTGCTGTAATCGATCTTCAGGATCTTCGCGTGTGCGTGCGGGCTTCTCAGGATCTTCCCGTAGAGCATGTTGGGCAGCTTCACGTCGAAGGTATAGGTCGCCCGGCCGGTTACCTTCGCTGTGCCGTCTATATTATGAACATGGGTATTAATTACCTTAAATTCTGAATGTGGGTTGATTACGGTGTATTTGTTCATGATTTAACCTCCGCATATTTACCTTTTGCCGTCGCATCTATTGCCCGGACGATGCTGTTGTAACCGGTGCACCGGCAGATATTTCCTTCAATGCCTTCCCTTATCTCCCATTCGGTCGGAGCAGGGTTCTCGTTGAGCAATGCCTGTGCGGACATAATCATGCCGGGGGCACAAAAACCACACTGATACGAACCGTGATCAAGAAATGCCTTCTGGATAGGTGCCAGTTTGCCGTTTTTCTCCAGCCCTTCAATGGTAGTTATCTGGGCGCCCTCAGCCTGCATTGCGAGCACGGAGCATGACTTCACGGATGCACCGTCAATCATTACCGTACATGCACCGCAGGATACGGTATCGCAACCCCTCTTTGTCCCTATTAAACCTATATGATCCCTTATTGCTTCTACCAGAAGTGTTTTCGGGTTTATGTATAACTCGTACTCTTGTCCGTTTACCGTGAGCCGTAACAATTGCTTTTCCATATACAATACCTCCTTTCTCTATTAAGCCTTGGCTTCGTCAAAGGCCTTTTGCAGCATCCTCTTTGTAAGCACGCCCAGTATGTGCCTTCTATGCTCCTCGGACGCATGGATGTCTGCAACGGGCTCACAGTCTTCCGATGCTATCTTGCCTGCCTCTGCAAAAAGCTTCTCGTTGAGCACCTTTCCTGCCAATAACTCCTCGGCCCTCTTAATCCTTCTCGGCGTAGGGCCTGCATTGCCAAGGACAATCCTTGCATCCTTGCATTTGCCGTTTCCGTTAAGCGTTACAGAGGCTGCCGCTGCCACCACGCCCATATCGCTTTCGAGGAGGTTGAATTTCTGGTATGCGGCCCCTGTTTTCGGCTCAGGGACGGGTACCTGGATCTCCAGCACCAGCTCGCCTTTGCTTAACGCGGTTTCAAAGTAGTCTACAAAAAAATCTTCCAGAGGCATGGTCTTCTCGCCTGCTGCGCCTCCGAACTTTACGCTTGCTTTCAGTGCAATCAAGACCGGTGCAGGGTCTCCGGCAGGGTCGGCATGTGCTATATTGCCGCCGATGGTTCCCCAGTTTCTCACCTGGATTGATGCAAGTTTGTTCTCCATTGCCACAAGTACGGGATAGTTTTTCTTTATCACATCGGACTTTTCAATGGCACGGTGGATAGTGGTGGCGCCGATCTTCAAACCATCTTTCTTGTCAAATTTGATATAATTTAGTTCCTTGATGTGTTTGATGTCGAGCAGGTATTCCGGGGCGATCATTCCCTGTCTCATCACGATCAGCAAAGACTGGCCCCCGCATATCACCTTACAATCATCGTGCTCAGCATACATGGCAAACGCCTCTTCAAGCGTGCCAGGCTTCAGGTAATTAAAATCGTTTATCATGGCTTTCTCCTTTCTGTTAATTCTTCCACTTCTACCAAATCCTCCACGTTACTTATCCATCTTGAACTTTTTTGAATACCGTCGGGCATTCCAAATTTCTTATCCTGAACACCATCATTGCTGCCTTTATTATATTTCGACTTCAGTTCATCAATCTGCTTTGCACCAAGGGATGTCCCATAGTATTCCTTGGAAAAACACATATAAAAATGTCTCCCCCTGTATATAGGACATTCAGTGCAAGCCCCTTTCGAAATCGGACAGGTCATTTTTACCTTTGCCATAGATCAACACCTGTAAGCATTATTGTAGTTCCTTATATTTTTTTTGTATTTTTTTTTGCTCAGATTATTGAGGAGAGAAGGCATAATAGATAACTCTTTATCCAGTATGTTCACTATCAAGAATAGTATATGTATTGTATATTTATTTTTTTCTTTTGTCAATATATATGCTAAAATTATTTTAAAGATTTTTGTTCATCATAGTAAACACATTTGCATCTTGTTCCTTTCCTCAGGCATCGGAAGCCCAAGGCTCCTTCAGGCCTATAAATCATTAAGAAAATCCTCCAGTAATCTCTTGATGGCAGGCACAAGGTATGAAACGTCTTTACAGGGAGAACCGTCCCGCTGCCAGACATGTCTGAATTTTTCCACGTCGGATTTACCCGGTTGCCCGATCTGTATGGCCTTGGCGATCACCCCTTGTTTTAATAGCCTGTCCTTGGCCGCTCTTGCCAGGGAGACGTCATCGCTTCCTCCATCGGTGATGAGGATGAGCACCTTCCTCAGGTCGCCGTTTTCGATCTTTCGTTTTGTCTCTTTGTCTATCCCTGCCGATACCCTGGCCAGGGACTTATAATCTGCGGTCCTGTTGCCCGTACAATTCTCCAGTCTCCGGGCGATCCTGGCGCGGGTGGCAAAATCTATGGTGTCGCTGAGAGGCTTCAGTTCCTCGTCCCGGGCATGGAATCCCCGTATTTCCGTCAGGACGTGGAGATCCACCGATCTTTCGAACCGCTCCTCTTTCAGTTTTTTCTCGAATTCATCCAGGGCCTCGGTAATCAGGATGGCCGACAGCCTCTGTTCATAACTCTTCCCTCCGGGCCTGTTTTCGTTCATGGATCCGGAAAGGTCGCAGATTAAGGTAAATTCGACCTCTCTGAGCCTGTGCTCATCAAATTCCTCTCTCCGGACCTTCAACTGGGTACGGGAATTGAGGATGCCGCCGCTGATATCGATGTATGATTGGGCAATCATGGCAGGGTCGAAGATCACGCCCTGGTCGGTTCGCTCTTTCAACCGGCGTTTTATCTCCTTCCGGGTGGAGATGATCCGCTCGAATATGCCCCGCAGCGGCTTAATCTGGTACTCTATCTTTCTGTATTCGTCCGCGTAATCCTCCACCTCTTCAGCGGAAACGCCGTAGCGGGACCTGAACTGTTCCCTGGCTATCTGCTCCGGCGATTTGTCCTCTTCCCTGTGGCGCCTTACCTCTTGCTCGATCTTCTCCCTTGCCTCTTCGGGTGAAAGGGCCCGGGGAAGCTTCTCCTCGGATTCATCGTATTCGCGGGCGAAGTAGTCTTCATCCCTGGTGACGTCTTTCTCGATGTATCCCCTGTCGGAGCTCCGCGATCCGCCTTCCATGCTTTCCCCGGACAGGGCATCGGCATCCTCGTCTTCGCCGCGTTTCTCCTCTTTTTTCTTTTTGCGCTCCTCCAGGTCCTCCTGGAAAAACCTTTCATAGACAGGCTCGATATAATCCCGGATCACATCGAAACGGTCCCCGGGCGCGGCGGTAGGATCGGAGACCAGGAGGATGAGATCCGTCCCCCGACCGTCGATATTCTTAAGCCTCTCTATCGCAGACCGGACCTCGGGCGACAGGATCACCTCCTCACGGGGCAGCATCTTTTCCCGCAGCATGGCATAGATGAGCTGGAGGTGCCGGGGGGTCTTCGTATAATTGATGCGGGGGAAGAGTTTGTCCTCATACAGATATTCCCGGGTCTCCCGGTGGGCGGGGAACCTCCTGTCTTCCTCCCTGTTCGCAAGGATGTCGTTAATGTAATGGTAAAGCAGATCGAGCCTCCGCTCCCTCTTTGTCCTCGCATAGAGAGAGGCATAGGCTTCAGGGTCTTTGCGCCAATCCCGGAAATGTTCGATCTCGTGGCACGTGGCCCACATGCTTTCCGATTCCGTAAATCCCCTCTTCACAAAAAAATCGGGATCGAAGGTCCCGCGGCCTGTTTCCATATCGATCGCCCAGTGATCCCCCATCTCAAAGACGAGACCGGCCTGCTGGGCGTAGTCGCAGATGGCCCGCTCGTTTTCGAGGAAGAACCTTGCGGCCTTTTGCGCCGCCCCGGGAGCGGCTGCACTCTCCCCTTTTTTATTACCGTTCCTTTTTCCTCCCTTCTGCCGGGAAGGATCGGCAATGCCCTGCCTTTTCGCTTCGCCCCTTATCATGGCCCGCTGTCCGTAAAGAACGCATCATCCAGGATGTCTTTTATATAGGCATGGTCATTTTTGGCAATAACGTAGGCCCGGCCTTCCGGAAGCGGTTTCAGACGGTAAACCTCGTCGTATTCCCGGCCGTCCCTTACCCCGCTTTCGTTGACAATGAAATATTTTCTTCCCTGCCGCGCCCAGAAGGCGATCCGGCCGTGGATATTCTGCGGTACGCTTACCTGTTCGTAATCGCCGGGGATCTTTTCGCCCCTTTCGTTGATTACAAATTGTTCCTTTATCTGTTCGGCCTTGAATGCCACCCGGCCGTTGATATCCCGGGGATTGCTCACGGCCGTATATTTTCCGCCTACCGGCACGCCCTTCTCGTTTACGACAAAATAGCGGCCGGCCTGAAATGCCCAGAACGTTACGGCGCCGCCGATGCTCTCGGGGTCGCGGACCGAATCGTATGCCTCGCCGATCCTGTCCCCCTTTTCTGTGACGATAAACCACTTG
>MVRS01000066.1 GCA_002067975.1 Syntrophorhabdus sp. PtaU1.Bin058 | reverse complement strand
TGTATTGAGCTCAATAGTTATATCCTCATTCACCATCCTGCGTATCATCTTTTCAAAATCTCTCACGGTCTTGTTAAGGTCTACAGTCTTGAGGTCAAGCATCTGTTTCTTGCTGAACGCGAGAAGCTGTTTCACAAAATCAGCCGCCTTGAAAACGGCTTCCTCTATGGATAGGCACCTGTCCTGGATCTTACCTTCACAGGGAACATACATCTTTATCAATTGGGCATTGCCGAGTATCACATTGAGCAGATTGTTAAAATCATGCGCTATGCCGCTGGTCAGCCTTCCCATTGTCTCGAGCTTCTGCGACTGTATCAGTTGACGTTCAAGTTCTTTTGTCTCTTTTAACCTTTCCACCATGTTTTTCATTGCATTGAGCAACTGACCTGTCTCGTCAATATTTTTTACCTCTATATCAACGGAAAGGTCGCCGTTCGCAAGCCTGTTCGCGACATCCACCCCTTCGCTGATAGGCCTTGTGATGCTCCTGGTCAGTTTGACGGCTATAACCGTTGCGATACCCGCCACTGTAATAAAAAGGGTAAAAAAGACCCAGAAGGCATTTTTGTATATCCTTTCTGCTTCCTTGTATCTGGCGCTGCTCTGGGCTTCTTCATGCTGTACAAGCTCAGCGCATAACTGGTGGAGCTGCATCATGGTGGCAGGACGTATCTTATTCAGATACTCTTCGACGGTAAGTTTTTCGTTCTTGCCGAGGCTTACCACTCTACGGTAAATACTGTTTACGGAAGAAAGGGCGGTCTTTACACGGTCCACGTATTCCGATGGCGTACCATCCCTCGACTCCATGCCCTCCAGCTCTGTCAGCGCATCTTTATAGGTTGCGACTGCGGTCATGATCCTCACACGCTCATAACTCATTGTCCCGTAATCCTTTGCCTGAATGATGATAAGGAGCGCCTGATCGATGACATGGACCGAATCCTTGATAACGTTCGCGTACCATATCTGTTTATTGTTCTGTTTTACGATGATGTTGATCTTCTTATTAACATCATGCAAGCTGTAAATCCCGAAGGCAGCTACTATGATCATGAAAAGGAGAATAACGCTTAAACCGATCCCCAGCCTTACACCGATCTTCATTCTTTCCAGCATAGCCTATCCTTTTTATATCGAATCCTGTAGATCGCTGCTCTAAAATCATTTTCTCTTATGGATTGAGATGCCTTTATACAGGATCGACCCGATAGACTTTTCCGTGTTATGGATGATCTCTTTCGATAGCGGGGCGTAATGAAGAGATTCCGTATATCTCTGCCCCTCATGGGTAATCCACCACAATAGCTTCACGAGTTCCTCCGCTTTCTCTTTTGTGTTCTCCGGATAATCCTGCTCTCTATAGACTGCAATCCAGGTGAAACCGCTTATCGGATATCCACCCGGAACCGGTGTATTTGTCAGCGAAGGATTCATGATATTGGTTAAGTTAACATTGGCAGCCATGCTCACCGATTTTGTCGTCGGCTTAACAAACTGCCCTGACCTGTTTTTTATTGAGGCTACGGCCATCTGGTTCCCTATTGCATAAATCAGCTCTACATATCCGATGGAGCCGGGTATCTGCCTCATAAGACCGGCAACGCCGGGGTTGCCCCGTGCACCCTGGCCAGTGAGCCATTTGAGCTCTTTCCCGGTGCCCATCTTCTGTTTCCAGACCTTGTGCGTCTTGCTGAGAAATTCGCTGAATATGTATGTAGTACCGCTTGCGTCGATCCGGTGGATAACGGTAATGGGCGAGTTTGACAGCCTGACGCCCGGATTGATCGCGAGGATATCCGGGTCGTTCCATGTGGTGATCTTGCCGAGAAAGATATCTCCGATAACTTCAGAGGTAAGATTTAACTGCGGATTGCCCGTGATATTATATGTTATTACCACGGCACCGATGCACGTCGGGATATGGATGACCGGCTGCTTTGCATCAATGAGTTCCTGTTCATTTAAAATAACGTCTGTTCCTGCAAAGTTGACCTTCTTGTCGATGAGCTGCCGTATCCCTTTCCCTGATCCCGTGCCCTTATAGTACACGTTGACGCCGTACTGCTTCGAATATATCTCGAAGATAGTTTGGTAAAAAGGCTCCGGAAAGGTTGCCCCTTCTCCATGCAACTCCTTCTGCGTACTCTGGCAAAAGACCGGATTGACAAAGAAAAATATACCGAACAACAAACACAAGAACCTTGATAATATCTTTATTACCATCTACATGCTCCTGATAAAGCTCATATAGTATTTATCCATTAAAGAGTTAATTTTATGCCCTTAATATTGTTAATTTTTGGTTAAATTTATTCCAGACCCTTGCGTTCGCAGTATATCGTATTTCGTAGTCCGTATATCGAAAAGATTCTTTTGCCTTTCACGATATACCATATACGATCTACGATATACGGTCTGTTTATTCCTGGAAGATCTTCCCTGGGTTGAGGATATTGTTTGGGTCGAAGAGTTCCTTGATCCTCTTCATCGTTGCAATTACCTCAGGTGAGAGCTCCATGCCGAGGTAGGCAGATTTGGATGTACCGATACCGTGCTCACCTGAGAGCGTGCCGCCGAGCCTTATCGTTTCTTCGAACAGGGCTTCAACGGCCTTTTCCGCCCTTGCCCTGTCTTCCGGCGTATCCTTGATCATGATGCTCACGTGAAAATTACCGTCTCCCGCATGGCCGAAGCTCAGGATAGGCACGCCGAACCGCCTCTCCATCTCTTCAAGCGCCCTGATAAGCGCCGGAATATGTGAGCGCGGGACGACTACATCCTCGGCGATCTTCACCGGGTTAAGATTATATGTTGCCTGGGAAAGGACCCGCCTTGCCTGCCAGAGCCTGTCAGCCTCCTGAGGATCCTCTGTGACATCGCATTGGATCGCCTTCTTATCGAGGACAATCCTGTTGACCTTTTCAACCTGCGGCCGGATCGATTCCCTGTCGCCGTCGACCTCGATGAGCAGCAACCCCCCTATCCCTTCCGGCAAACCCATGGGGGACGCCTGTTCGCTGCATTTGATCGACGCCCTGTCCATAAACTCGATCGTTGACGGGACAACCTTTGCGGCAATAATGGCCGAAACTGCGGCCGCAGCATCCTCGACCTCCCGGAACAGGGCAAGGATCGTGGCCTTTGCCTCAGGCAAGGGGATAAGCTTCATAATGATCTTTGTAACAACGCCGAGGGTCCCTTCACTCCCTACAAAAAGGCGGGTCAGGTCATACCCGACAACGCCCTTCATCGTCCTTACCCCTGTATTGATGATCTCCCCTGTGGGTTTCACCACCTCAAGCCCCAGCACGTAATCCCTTGTGACGCCGTATTTCAGTGAGTTCGGGCCGCCCGCGCACTCTGCGACGTTCCCACCGATGCTTGAATACTTAAAGGAAGCCGGATCCGGCGGGTAGAACAGCCCGTGTTTTGCCGCCTCCTGCTGCAGGTCGAAGGTAATAACGCCTGGTTCCACGGTCGTAGTAAGGTTTTCCGTATCGATCTCAAGGATCCGGTTCATCCTCGTAAAGACCAGTATAACCCCTCCGCACACCGGGATGGAACCGCCGGTCAGCCCGGACCCCTGACCCCTCGGGATCACGGGGAAACGGTATTGGTTGGCGAGTTTCAGGATCTTCGATACATCTTCTGCGGACGATGGAAAGACAATAAGGTCAGGGATCACCCCTTCGTTCCTTCCATCGTAGGAGTAGCATTTTCTTTCCTCCGGCGAGGTCAATACATTCTCTTTCCCCACAGTCCTTATGATCTCTTCTATGATCTTGTCTTCCATATAAATCCCTTGAATAAGCAATAAGCTGTCAGCTACCAGCCATAAGCAAACCCGTAAGTCGTGAGGCGTAAGTCGCAAGTGGATTAAAGCGTAGTGTAAAGGGCATGGGGTAATCTGCTCTTCTCACCCTCTGCTCTTCGCTCTCCGCTCTCAGCTTTTTTTAAAAACCGCTCCTGTCGCCGCCGAGGTAACGAGATTCGCGTAACGAGCCATGTAGCCCTCTTTTATCTTCGGCTCAGGTCGTTTCCATGCCTTCCTGCGCTTTGCAAGTTCATTTCTGTCTACCCGGAGGTGTATGATCTTTTTCACGAGGTCTATCTCGATGGCATCCCCGTTCTTCACAAACGCGATGGGGCCGCCTTCCGCAGCCTCCGGCGACACATGTCCTATGCAAAGACCCCTTGTCCCGCCCGAGAACCTCCCGTCAGTGATAAGGGCGCATACCCTGTCGAGACCCCTGCCTGCA